>JAJYLP010000076.1 GCA_021787615.1 Pseudomonadota bacterium | reverse complement strand
GTGCGGCGCAGCGTGCGCACGACCGCCGTCCATTCCAGCGTGCTCGCGAACGGCAGGTGCCGCGGCAGATTCCAGCACTGATCCACGTCGGGGTGTCCGCGGTACAGATCGCGGTTCCATGACCCTGCGCCGATCACCTGACAGGGGCGTCCATAGCGGCGGTGCAGCAGGTTCAGCGCCGCGGTGAGCATGATCATGTCCCCAACGCGACCGAAGAGGATCACGATGGGCGTCAGCTGTCCCGCGGGGGTGCGCATCCGGTCACTCTACTGTTGCGGCTTGCCGCAGTCACGGGTGCCCCGGTCACCCGGCAGTGAACGCCACTGCTCGAGCACCTCTTGGGGGCCGATCTGGCCGACATGGCGCGACTCGAGCGCCAGGACCGGCGAGCACCCGCCGCTGCGTGGCAGCCAAACGCGCGGCGACTGAATCCCGTAGAGCACCACTAGCGGAACGCAGAGCGCGGCGCCGACGTGCGCCGGGCCGGTATCGACCGAGATCATGCTTTGGGCGAGCTCGCATAGGGCGAACAACCGCCGCAGCCCGCAGGCGGCAAGCGCTACCCGAGGCAACCCGGCCGCGCGCGCGATCGGCTCGAGCATCGGCGCCTCGGCGGGCGCGCCGCGCAGCACGATCAGCGCCTCCGGCAGGGCCGCGCGGATGCCGCGCAGCAGCTGCGCCCAATGCGCAAGCGGCCACGTCTTGTCGTCGCGATCGACCCACTGGCGCATGCGCCTGCGCCCCATCGTGCGGTGATTGCCCGGCTGCACGAGCACCACCGGCTCGCCACGCCAGCCCTGCGCGGCGAGCCACCCCCGCGCCGTGCGTCGCTCGGACTCCAGGACCCGCAGATGCGGCCGCCACGCCCCCGCAACCGCCGGCGGCGGATAATCCATCGCGCGTACCGCAGGCGGCGTGCGTGCGGCAAATTCCAACAGACAGTCGAGCCACAGTCGCTCCGTACCGGGCTCCTCCTCGATATACAGGCAGCGCCGCGGATCAACCCCGGCGAGGGACAGCAGGCGCCGGATGCGCGGCACCTCCCGGCGATGGTGCTCGAGAACGTACACCGGCCCCGGCGCGCTACGCCGCAGGGCGCGCACCACCGCCGGCCAGGCGAGGCCAAAGGCAAACGGCGCCTTGCGCGGCACGTGCCAGCAGGCCGCGACATCCGGATGCCCGAGGTACATGTCGTGTATCCACGGATCCATGCCGACGACATAAGAGGGAGCGCCATAACGGCGATGCAGGGCGCGCAGGACCGCAGTGAGCATGACCATGTCACCAACCCGGCCGTGTCGGAACACGAACGGGTGCAGGGCGCGCGCCGCCTGCCGCGGCACGGGCATCAACGCTAACTCCTCAGAACCCAATTGCTCTTCGCTCAACATCACTTGCGCGCCGATCCGCTCCGGGACCGGCGGCTCGCCCTGTGCGACCGGGGCCCGGTCGGATATTGTGCCTGCGCTGCAGGGATTTCGTGTAAGCAATTGCATGAATCTCACGCCGGCCGAGCGGCGCGCGCGCTCAGAGCGCGAGCTCCTCCCGCCAGCACGCGGCGACGGCCGCGAGACGGAAGCGCGGATCCGGCCCCGTCACCGGTCGCTCGCCGGCGCGCCAGGCGCGGATGCGCTCGAGGTACGCATCGAACAGCCCGAGCCGCGCTGCCGTGCGCGCCGGCCACGCGCGCCAGCGCGGCGCGAACGGGCCAACGAGCCGCTCGTACGCCCGCTTGGCGGCAGTCACCGGCAGGATCTGCCGCGCATCGCCGATGATCTCGCGGGCCGCGCCGCAATCGTGTGTCAGCACCGGTGTACCGAGCGCATTCGACTCGGCGAACACCAGCCCGAAGGTCTCGGGGATGATGAAATTCGGGACGAACGTGCACAGCGCCGTGCGCACTTCCGCGTGCATGCGCGCCTGCGGCTGCGGCCCGAGAAAACGCACCCCCTCGATCGCCCCCCAGCGGTCCTCCTTGTAGCCGGGGTTGCCCACCACGAGCTCGAGGTCGGGCATGCGCCGATGCAGCGCCCGAAATGCATCGAGCGTGAACTTCAGCCCCTTGTTCGGCGAGGAGAGGAACACCAGCTTGCGCTCATCGGTCGGGGAGCCGTCCGGCTGCAGCGCATCGTCGATCGGGTTGTAGATCGTGCGCACCCGAATCCTGCCGTCGGCCCGCATCCAGCGCAGCGTCGCCTCCACGGCCGCGCGCTGCGTGTCCGAGACGCAGACGATCCGCACATCCAGATCGCGCAGCCAACCGGCCGTGGAGGCGAGCCAGCGGGCGCGGCGTGACCCGGGGCGCAGGCGGTCGTGCAGCCACAGATACACACGGGCGTTCGGATAAAGCCGCTGCACGGTTGGCAGCGCGCGCGAATCGCGGTTGACGATGACGTAGCCGACGCCCGGGTCGCGCTCCGGCGGCTCGTAACGGCCGCTCGCTTGCGTGCGGTTGTGTTGTGCCACGCGAGCGCCGAGCGCATCGGCGATGCGCACCACGGTCGCCTCGGTTCCGCCGAGAGCCTCGCGTCGCAGCGTATCGCTGTCGTAAGCGCGGGCGCACACCGGATCGTAGAAGACGATTGGACTCATCGCATCAGCGGCGCCTGCGCTGCCGGATGCCGCGCGCCGATCAGGTAGAAATTGTTCCGGTAGACCGGACACTCGGCGTGCACCCAGCGGAACTGCGGCAGCCGCCCGGCGAGCTCGGCGAAGTATGCGGTGTTATCGATCCCGCCGAACGTGCGCTGATAGGCGCACAGCACGTGACTGAACCCCTCGAGCGCCGGCGTGATCGCCTCGCGCACCGCGAGCGGCGTCTCGCTCAGGGACCAGGTGGCCACGAAGAGCGATGCGCCCGGCGCGCCGCTGAGCGCGCGCACCGTCTGCGGCGCCTCGCTCGCGCCGGAAACCAGCCACTCGAGGTTCCCCGGCGGCTCGCGCGAGGGACCTTCGGGGAACAGATTGCGCAGATAGAATCGCTGCAGCGCGCACATGACCGGAATGTCCCAGATGAGATATTTCTCCCGGTAGCCGAGGTTGCGCAGCAGCCGAAAGAAGCTGCCGTATCCGCCGCCGAAATCCACGACGAGCCGCAGCGCCGAGACCTCGAGCTCCGTCGCCTCGAGCAGGCGGATCACGTGATAGCCGTGCTGCACCAGCAGCGGACTGCTGAGCGGATAATAGGGATTCACCAGCGGCTGACCGACCGGCGATTCGGTGAGCGCGCGCTGAAACTCCGTCGAGCAGCGGTTCGAGGCAAGCACGTAGCTCAGGTAATCCGCGCAGTGGCTGCGGATGCGCGGGTGGACCGTCTTGGCAATCGGCACGAGGCGCAGAAAGCGGTCCGCCCCACCGGCGCGCAGGGCCGCCGCAATGGCCTCGGCGAGGCGCGCCCACTCGCCTGCGGCCGCGCCGCGCGCGGCCGCCGCATCGAGTCCGGCCAGCAGCTCCTCGCTGTGACGCAGGCGCGGCGGCGCATACGCGCCGAGGATTTTCGCCGCGACCCGTCGCACGGCGGTCTGCGCCTCACTGCTCAGCGTCTTCATCGTTGCCCCACACGTGTCTCACGGCCGCGGCGGATGCCGCAACCCGGCTCGCCGGGGCACCGCTTGGCGCGAAGCTTACCGTTCACCCATCCTCTCAAGTCAAGCATTCCCGGCGGCAGTCGCGCGTGTCAATGACGAATGCGGTGCGTCCGTCGCGTGGCTCGCGCGTGCCGTACGCGCCGCGCAGGCGCAGCGTCCGAAACGCCGATGAACCCGCCGCGCGTGGTGCGCTGTTCAGGGCGCAGCAGCCCCAGACGTTCCAACCGCGCTTCGATGGCGCGCAGCGTGCGGCCATGCTTCTCGGCAAGCGCCGCGGGCGCCTCGCCCGCTTTGAACGCCGCGACCAGCTCGGCCTGCTCCGTCTCGCTCCAGGGGCGACCGACATTGCCGGGCATCTGCGCGCGCCGCTGCGCGCGGGCGGCGCACTGCTCGAGCGCGCTGACTGCCGTGAGCAGCGCGCGCAGCACCTCGGCGCGGTGCAGGACCGACTCCAACGGCAGCGCGGCGCCAGTCACCGGATCGAGCCCCTGGATGAGTGAGTGCAAAATCTCGACAGCTGGCGATGGCGGCATGCGAGTTCTCCGTGCGACACGCCCTCGCGCGGGCGCACGGGCCAGTGTCCGTCCACGCCTCCCACGCGACCAGCGCATCAGGCGGCGTGTTGCGCCAGATTTGCCTCGCATGGCGCCGCAACCGTACAGTGCCCAGCCTGTCACCGAGGATACCGCTCACGATGCGCGCCTTCGCCTGGTTCGTACTGCTCATCGTCTTCAGTCTCGCCTGCATGGCCGCCTTCACCTATCCGGCCTGGCTGCTGCTGCATCCGCATTTCAGTTTCCCGTTTCACCGCATCGGCGAGCGGATCGGCATGCTGGGATTTCTGGTGGGATTCGTGCTGATTGCCCGGCGGCTGCGGCTCGCGGACCGCGCGAGCCTCGGTTTCGCGGCCCCGCGGCGCGCCTATCTGCGCGAACTCGCACTCGCGCTCGCGATCGGCGCGCTCACCATGTGCGCGGTGGTGGCGAGCATGGCGGCGCTCGGGCTGCTCGACTGGCAGCAGGCCTCCCGCTACGGCGCCGGGGCGCTCGCGGCGCTGATCGGCAAGCGGCTCTTGAGCGGACTGGCGGTTGGCCTGATCGAGGAGACCGCGCTGCGCGGGGCGATGTTCACCGCCATCGAGCGCGAATCCGGCATCCTCGCGGCAATCGTGCTCACCTCGATCGTCTTCGCGTTCACACACTTCCTCGGCGTCTTTCACATTCCGCCGGCGCAGGTCAACGCCTGGAGCGGCGTGGCGCTGCTCGGCGGGACGCTGCGCGCGTTCGATCATCCGCTCGGCATCGCCGACGCCTTCCTCTGTCTCACGGCGGTGGGCGTGGTGCTCGCCCTGGTCCGCTCCATCACGGGCAACACCGCCGCCAGCATGGGGCTGCATGCCGGCTGGGTATGGGTGATGCTCGTGGTGCACGCGCTCTCGCAGCCCAACCGCGCCGCGCCGCTGCAGTTGCTGCTCAGCCGCCACGATGGATTCACCGGCTGGCTGGTGCTCGCCTGGACCGTGCCGCTCGGCTGGGGGCTCGCTCGCTTCTACCGCGCACGCGCGCGCCGCCCGCCGCCGGCGCCTGCCGCTTAAGCGGCAGGAGTCTTGCGCGCGAGTGCCGCCAGCAGCTTCTCGTGCAGTCCGCCGAAGCCGCCGTTGCTCATGACGAGCACGTGATCGCCGGGACGCAGTGATGCGGACAGATCCTTCGCCAGCAGGTTGACGTCCCCGCGGCCGTGCGCACGGCCGCGCAGCGCCGTCAGGACCGGTGTTGCGTCCCAACCGAGGTCCGCGGGGATGTACAGCCAGACCTCGTCCGCCCCCGCGAGCGCTCCGGCGAGCACATGGCGGTGTACGCCCATGCGCATGGTGTTCGAGCGCGGCTCGAGCACCGCGATGATCCGCGCCGAGCCGACCCGGCGGCGCAGGCCGTCGACGGTCGTGGCAATGGCGGTGGGATGATGCGCGAAGTCGTCGTAGACGCGCACGCCGTTGACTTCGCCGCGCAGCTGCATGCGCCGCGCCACGCCCTGGAACGACCCCAGCGCCTCGATCGACTCGCGCACCGGCACGCCGGCGTGGTGCGCCGCGGCGAGCGCCGCCAGCGCGTTCTCCATGTTGTGCACGCCCATCAGGTCCCAGTGGACCGTGCCGCACGGCGCACCGCGCTCGAGCACCTCGAAGGCCGAGTAGTCGGCCGCCGCGTGCGCCGGACGGGCGCTCCAGTGCACCTCGGGCGCCACGGCACGCGCGAAGCCCTCGAGCGGCGTCCAACAGCCCATGGCCAGTGTTTCCTTCAGATGCGCGTCACCGGCGTTCCAGATGATCCGCCCGCTGCCCGGCACGGTGCGCACCAGATGATGGAACTGACGCTGAATCGAGGCGACGTCGGGGTAGATGTCCGCGTGGTCGTACTCGAGATTGTTCAGGATGGCGGTGCGCGGCCGGTAGTGGACGAATTTCGCCCGCTTGTCGAAGAATGCGGTGTCGTACTCGTCCGCCTCGATCACGAAGAACGTGCCGCCAAGCCGCGCGCTCACCGAGAAATTCCCCGGCACGCCGCCGATCAGGAACCCCGGCGCGAGACCGGCGTGCTCGAGGATCCATGCCAGCATGGAGCTGGTGGTGGTCTTGCCGTGCGTGCCCGCGACCGCCAGCACCCAACGATCCCTCAGCAGCTCGCGCGCCAGCCACTGCGGACCGGACGCGTAGTCGATGCCGCGATCGAGCAGCGCCTCGACGACCGGCACTCCGCGGCGCATGACGTTGCCGACGATCACCACATCGGGCCGCGGCTCGAGCTGCGCGGGCGCATAGCCTTCGATCAGCTCGATGCCGAGCGCGGCGAGCTGCGTGCTCATCGGCGGGTAGACGTTCTGGTCCGAGCCGGTCACCCGATGCCCGGCGGCGCGAGCGAGCGCGGCGATCCCGCCCATGAACGTGCCGCAAACCCCGAGAACGTGAACGTGCATAATGGTCGTCCATTGTACCGGTCAGCACGCCCTTGCACCCAGCCGCAACACCCGACGCCGTCAACGCAATCGCCGCACGCCTCTCGGCCCAGCCGGCCATCGGACTCGACACGGAGTTCCTGCGCGAACGCACCTATTACGCCCAGCTCTGCCTGCTGCAGCTCTCGTGGGCCGAAGGGGCCGCATGCGTCGATCCGCTCGCGGTACCGGACCTGGCGGGGCTGCGCGCGGCGATCGGCGCGCCGGCGGTCAAAGTGCTGCACGCCTCACGGCAGGACCTGGAAGTACTGGTGCCGGTGGTGGGAGCGGTCCGGCCGCTGTTCGACACCCAGATCGCCGCCGCGCTCGCCGGAGAGCCGGCGCAGATCGGCTACGCCGAGCTGGTGCGCCGGCTGCTCGGGCACGAGCTCGCCAAGGCGCACACGCGCACCGACTGGTCGCGCCGGCCGCTGTCGGCCGAGCAGATCGAGTACGCGCTCGATGACGTGCGGCATCTGCTGCCGCTGAAGACGGCGCTCGAGGAGCGCCTCGAGCGGCTCGGCCGCCTCAGCTGGCTGGCCGAGGAACTCGCCGCGCTCGAGGACCCGGCCGCCCTCAGCGTGGACCCGGATCAGGCGTGGCGACGCGTCAAGGGGCTCGCGGGTCTCGATCCGGGCCGCCAGCGGCTGCTCGCGGCGCTGGCAGCCTGGCGCGAGCGCCGGGCACTCGAGCGCAACCGCCCGCGCGGATGGATCCTGGAGGACGGGCTGGTGCGCGAGATCGTGCTGCGCGTGCCGCGCACCAGCGCGGCGCTCGGCGCCATCGAGGGCATGCCGCCGGGCCTGCTCGAGCGGTGCGGGGCGCAGCTGCTCGAATGCGTGCGCGCGGCGCAGGTTCCCGAGCCGGCTCCGGCGGTGATGCGGCCAAGGCCGGATCCACAGCAGAGCGCGCTCCTGAAGAAGCTCGGCGCGATCCATCGTGCCGCGGCCGCCGAGCTCGGGGTGAGCCCGGAGGTGCTGGCCACCCGGCGGGATCTGGAACAGCTTGCCGCCGGGGGCCGGGACACGCCGGTGCTCACCGGCTGGCGCCGGACGGTCCTCGGGGAGAAGCTGCTCGCGGCGCTGTGAGCGCCCGAGCCCGGCGGCGCCTTCAGGGCGACAGCGCCTGCTCGACGCGGGCCGACACGGCGGCCACGTCGCCTTCGGCATCGATGCTGCGCAGCAGCCCCTGCTGGTGGTAGTAATCGACCAGCGGGCGGGTCTGCTCCTCGTAGACCCGCAGCCGCTCGGCGACCGTCGCCTCGTTATCGTCGGGGCGCTGGACCAGCCGGTGCGGCTGCCCGGTCTTGGGACACCGTTCGGGCTCGAGGGCCTCGGACGGGGAGGTCAGCAGATTGACCACCCGGCCGCAGTCACGGCAGGTCCGCCGCCCGGCGATGCGCCGCGAGAGCTCAGCGAAGTCGACATCCATCTGCAGGACCGCATCGAGCGGCTGGCCAATCTGTGCGAGCAGGCCATCCAGGGCGCGAGCCTGGGCAAGATTGCGCGGGAAACCGTCGAGAATGAATCCCTCGCGCGTGTCGGGCTCGCCGAGACGCTCGCGGATCATGCCGAGCACGATCTCATCGGCGACCAGCCGCCCCGCATCCATCGCGTCCTTGGCGTGCACCCCCAGGGCCGTGCCCCGGGCAACGGCGGCGCGCAGCAGATCGCCGGTGGAGACCTGCGGAATACGGAACCTCTCGACCAGGCGCTGAGACTGCGTGCCCTTCCCCGAGCCCGGAGCCCCCAACAGGACGATGCGCATGAGTATGACTATTTTGGTGCGAAACGTCTTGCACCATACCGGGGCGCGCCAGGACGGTCAAACCGGGGCGGCCCGGCCCACCGACCCCCGGGCGTGGCGCGCGGCGCTGCGCTATCCTTGACGCTGACCCGGCAACACGCGCCCGGCGCGCCCCATGCGATGAAGCCTACCCCGAAGAAAAATGCCTTCTATGCCCAATCGGGCGGCGTCTCGGCCGTCATCAATGCCTCAGCGTGCGGGGTCATCGAAACCGCGCTGCGCCACAGGCGGCACATCGGCAGGATCTACGTCGGCCGCGACGGCATCATCGGCGCGCTCACCGAGGACCTGATCGACGTTGGCCGCGAAAGCGCCGCGACGATCCGCGCGCTCAGGCATACCCCGGGCGGGGCATTCGGCTCGGCGCGATTCAAGCTGAAGAGCATCGAGCACAACCGCGCCGAGTACGAGCGGCTCATCGAAGTGTTCCGCGCGCACGACATCGGCTACTTCTTCTACAACGGCGGCAACGACTCGATGGACACCGCGCTGAAGGTCTCCCAGATCGGCGAGTCGCTGGGCTATCCGGTGATCTGCGTGGGCGTGCCGAAGACCGTCGACAACGACCTGCCGCACACCGACTGCTGCCCGGGATTCGGCTCGGTGGCGAAGTACATCGCCGTCTCGACCCGCGAGGCGGCGCTCGATGTGGCTTCCATGGCGCGCACCTCGACCAAGGTATTCGTGTTCGAGGTGATGGGACGGCATGCCGGCTGGATCGCCTCGGCTGCGGGGCTCGCCGGGCGCAAGCGCGGCGAGCCGCCGCACATCATTCTGTTTCCGGAGATTGCCTTCGAGCCCGAGCGCTTCCTCGAGCGGGTCAAGCAGTGCGTCACCGACTACGGCTACTGCGTCGTGGTCGTCTCCGAGGGAGCCGCCTACGCCGATGGGCGGTTCCTGGCCGAGGCGGGCACGCGGGACGCCTTCGGCCACGCCCAGCTCGGGGGCGTCGCGCCGGTGATAGCGGACATGATCCGCCAGCGCCACGGGTACAAGCACCACTGGGCCGTGGCCGATTACCTGCAGCGCGCCGCACGGCACATCGCCTCGCAGGTCGACGTCGAGCAGGCTTACGCGGTCGGCAAGGCGGCCGTGGAGCTCGGTGTCAAAGGGGTCAACGCGGTGATGCCGACCATCGTGCGCAAGCGCGCGAAGCCCTATCAATGGACCATCGGCCACGTGCCGCTCGCCGAGGTCGCCAATCGCGAGAAGAAAGTCCCGCGCGAATACATCACCGCCGACGGGTTCGGCATCACCCCGGCCTGCCGGCGCTATCTCGAGCCGCTGATTTCGGGAGAGGCGTATCCGGTCTACCGTGACGGCCTGCCGGATTACGTGCGCATCAAGGGCGCCCCGGTGCGACGCAAGCTGAAGACGACATTCAACATCTGACGGTGCGCCAATGCAGCGTCCGCGCGGTTGCCGCGAGCCGCGCGGCTGGCGTTTCGTAGTTCGCGGTTCCATTCGGAGTTCGTTCCAGGGGGAGACAGACTGATGAGTGCCAACATGTGGCTTTGGGCGGCCATCGCCGCCGGTGTGCTCGCCGTGCTCTACGGCGTGATCTCGACGACGGCAATCCTGCGCCTGCCGGCCGGCAACGCGCGCATGCAGGAGATCGCCGCGGCCGTGCAGGCCGGCGCCAAGGCATACCTCAACCGCCAGTACACCACCATCTTCGTGGTCGGGATCGTGGTGTTTCTCATCCTCGGATTCTTCCTCAACTGGGCGACCGCCGGCGGATTTGCCATCGGTGCGCTGCTGTCGGGAGCGGCTGGCTACATCGGCATGAGCATCGCCGTACGGGCCAACGTGCGCACCGCGGAGGCGGCGACGCGCGGCCTCAACGCCGCCCTCGCCGTCGCGTTTCGCGGCGGCTCGATCACCGGCATGCTGGTGGTCGGACTCGGACTGCTCGGGGTCGCCGGCTACTTCGACATCCTGCGCCATCTGATCGGCGAGGATGCCGCGCTCCATGCGATCGTCGGGCTCGCCTTCGGCGGCTCGCTGATCTCGATCTTCGCCCGCCTCGGCGGCGGCATCTTCACCAAGGGTGCGGACGTCGGCGCGGACCTCGTCGGCAAGGTGGAAGCGGGCATCCCGGAGGATGATCCGCGCAATCCGGCGGTCATCGCCGACAACGTCGGCGACAACGTCGGGGACTGCGCGGGCATGGCGGCGGACCTGTTCGAGACCTACGCGGTCACGGTCGTCGCCACCATGTTGCTCGGCGGAATGCTCTTCGCCCATCAGAGCCCGGGCTCGGGCTTGCGGGCCGCGGTCTATCCGCTCGCCCTCGGCGCGATGTCGATCGTCTCATCGATCCTCGGCACGTTCTTCGTCTCGACGCGCGAGGGCGGCAAGATCATGAACGCCCTGTACAAGGGCGTCTTCGTGGCCGGCATCGTCTCGGCGGTCGGGTTCTACTTCATCACACGGGCGCTGATGCCGCAGGAAGGCACCGCGCTGTTCGGCTGCGCGCTGATCGGCTTGGCGCTCACCACCGCGCTCATCATGATCACCGAGTACTACACGGCCACCGAGTACAGCCCGGTGCGCAAGATAGCGGCGGCATCGCAGACCGGCCATGCGACCAACATCATCGCCGGACTCGGCGTGTCGATGAAATCGACCGCCCTGCCGGTCATCGCGGTGTGCCTGGCGATCTGGGGCTCGTACCGGCTGGGCGAAGTGCACGGTGTGGGCCTTTACGGCATCGCCGTCGCCGCCACCGCGATGTTGTCGATGACCGGCATGATCGTGGCGCTCGATGCCTACGGCCCGATCACCGACAATGCCGGCGGCATCGCCGAGATGGCTGGACTGCCCAGACAGGTGCGCGACATCACCGATCCTCTGGATGCGGTGGGCAACACCACCAAAGCGGTGACCAAGGGTTACGCGATCGGCTCGGCGGCGCTCGCCGCGCTGGTGCTGTTCGCCGACTACACTCACAACCTTCAGGCGGTAGGTAAGCTGCCGACCTTCTCTCTGTCGGATCCGGCGGTGATCATCGGTCTGTTCATCGGCGGACTCGTGCCGTACCTGTTCGGCGCGATGGCGATGGAGGCGGTCGGACGCGCCGCCGGCGCGGTCGTCAACGAGGTGCGCCGCCAGTTCCGCGAGATCAAGGGCATCATGGATGGCAGCGCCAAGCCCGATTATTCGCGCGCCGTGGACATACTCACCCGCGCGGCGATCCGCGAGATGATCATTCCCTCGCTGCTGCCGATCCTGGTGCCGGTGGTGCTGGTGGTGGTGATGAATTTACTGATGGGCCCCGGCGCCGGCATCAAGGCGCTCGGCGGACTGCTGATCGGCACCATCGTGACGGGCCTGTTCGTCGCCGTCTCAATGACCACCGGCGGCGGCGCCTGGGACAACGCCAAGAAGTACATCGAGGAAGGCAACTTCGGCGGCAAGGGCTCGGAGGCGCACAAGGCGGCGGTCACCGGCGATACGGTCGGCGATCCGTACAAGGACACCGCGGGACCGGCGATCAATCCGCTCATCAAGATCATCAACATCGTCGCGCTGTTGATGATTCCGCTGCTCTGAGGCGGCATGGAACACGCCTGCGGCGCGCGGCGCGCGACCGCAGGCGTGCCGGATCGAAGCGGGCCGCGCGGCCCTCAGGCGCGGCCGGCGCGCGACTGCGTCAGCACCGCGCTCACCAGCCGGTTCAACCGCTCACAGTAGGCAGCGACCGGCTCATCGGACTCGGCCTGTTTGCCGATCAGCGCGCGGTGGATGTCCGACAGGCGCCTCTCGATGCGCTCATCGACCGTCATCGATCGGCTGATCAGCGCGCTGACGCACGCCGAAATCTCCGCATCGAGGGCACGCGCATCACTGCCCGCGATCTCGACTCCGGCGAGCTCGCTGGGACAGCCGGCGGCCAGATGTTCACACCATAGACGGGCAAGCTGCATAGGCCTCTGGCGTCCCTGCCGCTCGTTTTCGTATGGAAATGGGCGCCCTTCATACCATGGCCGACTGCAAGTTGCACCGGGCATTTCGGAATTGTGCGCCGCGCGTTATGTTGGGCAGCACCAACAGAATGAGCGATGAGACCCGGTCTAGCCGCATAAGCGCTTGATGCGCAAGCGTCAAATGCGCCGAGCTCGAACGTTGTATTTGCGTCAAGCCGGCGCGGCAGCACGCCGGCGCGGCGCGCGGACGTCTCGACGAATCGGTAACAGACTGTTACTGTTACCGGGATGCAGCGGCGACAGCGCCCTGGGGCGAATCCGTGCGATCAGTAGAGCAGTTTCCCGTGACCAAGACCGACGATGAGTGGCGCCGAGCGCTCACGCGGGAGCAATACCGCGTGCTGCGCAGGCATGGCACCGAGCGCGCCGGCACCAGCGAGTTGAATTCTGAGCACCGCGCCGGAGTGTTCGTCTGTGCCGGGTGCACGCAGGAGTTGTTTTCATCCGATGCCAAGTTTGAAAGCGGCACCGGCTGGCCGAGCTTCTTCGCGCCGCTGCCCGCAGCGCTCGGCACACGTGAGGACCGCGGCCTGCTGATGCGGCGCACCGAGGTGCATTGTGCGCGCTGCGGCGGGCACCTCGGGCACGTGTTTCCCGACGGGCCTGAGCCGACCGGACAGCGCTACTGCATCAACGGGGCGGCGCTGCGCTTCGTACCGCGCTAGCGCGGCCCCTCAGGCCGCGAGCGGCAGCGGCTTCGGGCGCGCGATGGCGTAGCCCTGCAGGTAGTCGATGCCCATGCGCCGCGCCACCTCCATCGCCGCGCTGTCCTCGACCTGCTCGGCAATCACCTTGAAGTTGAGCTTGCGCGCCAGTTCGATCATCGCCGTGACCATCGCCTGGTTCACCGTATCACGCGCCAGATTGCGCATGAACGAGCCGTCGATCTTCAGGTAATCCATCGGCAGGCTGCGCAGGTTCGAGAACGAGCCGACTCCCGAGCCGAAATCATCCAGCGCGAAGCGGCAGCCCATGCCGTGCAGCACCCCGACGAAGCGCCGCGCGTGCTCCATGTTGGCCATCACGGCCGACTCGCTGAGCTCGAAGCACACCTGACCGGGCGACACCCCGGTGCTGTCGAGGCATTCGACGACGAACTCGAGGAAGTCGGGGTCGGCGAGGGTCTGGCCGGAGATATTGATCGCCACGCAGCGGCGCGGCGGCACCGGCAGCGCGCCGCGGCCGAGTGCCGCCAGCGTCGTCTGCACCACCCAGCGGTCGACGAGTCCCATCAGCCGGTAGCGCTCGGCGGCGCGCACGAACTCGGCCGAGGAAATCTGCTCGCTGTCCGCGTCGCTGAGGCGCACGAACACCTCCATCGCCGGCCCGCCGGTGTCATCGCCGTAGGCCGGCACGATCGGCTGCTGGTACAGCTGGAAGCGGTTCTCGCGCAACGAGGTCTGCAGCTTCTGCAACCACTGGATCTCACCGCTGTGGCGGGCGAGCGCCTCATCATGCGCCGAGTACACCGCTACCCGGCCCGAGCCGCGCTTCTTCGCGACATAACAGGCCGAATCCGCCGCCACCAGCAGTTCCTCGGGCGCGCCGCTCTCGCGCGAGATTTCCACCAGCCCGACCGACACGCCGAGATTGAAGATCTTGTCGCGCCACACGAAGCGGTGATCGGCCACAGCGCGGCACACGTCATCGGCAATCTGGCGGGCTTTCTCGAGCGGGCAGCCGATCAGCAGCATGCCGAACTCATCGCCCCCGAGGCGCGCCACCGTGTCGCTGTCGCGCACCGCATCGCGCAGCACCTTGGCCACCTCGCGCAGCACGCCGTCGCCGGCGACGTGCCCGCTGGTATCGTTGACGACCTTGAAGCGGTCGAGATCGAGACAACACAACACGTGCTGTCCGTCGCCGCGATGCCCGCTCTCGGCGGCCTCCTGCAGTCGCCGCTCGAACTCGGGACGGTTGACCAGTCCCGTGAGCGCATCGTGCGTGGCCTGGTAGGACATCTGCCGGGCGATGCCGCGCAGTTCCGACACGTCGTGCAGCAGCACCAGCGCCCCGCTTAAGCGCCCGCCGGCGGCGCGGATCGGCGAGGCCGACAGCTCGATCGAGCGCTCGCTGCCGTCGGTGCGCGCCACGAGCAGCGCCCGCCGGCCGAGGTTGACCGCAATGCCGCTGCCGAGCGCTTGGCGGATCGGCTCGGCGAGCAGCCGCCGGTCGCCCTCCTCGACCAAGTTCACCACGTCCTCAAGGCTCCTGCCGAGCGCCTGGGCGCTCGGCAGCCTCATGAACCGCGACGCGGCGGCATTGATGTAGGTGATGCTGCCGGCGCCGTCAGTAGCCACGACCGCCTCGGAAAGCAGGTCGAGCGCGGCGAGATGCCCGTCCTGCGCCTCGAGTGCGCCACGCGGCGCGCTCGAAGTCTGCTCCGGCAGCACCTCCGTGCCCGTCACGAGCAGCGCGCGGCCGTCAAATTCGACCGGCGCGACCGCGAGCTCCAGGCGCACCGGGCCGTCGGCGCCGGGCAGGTCGACCTCGTAGCGCTCGGCCGCCGCCTCCCCCGCCAGGTGACGGCGGAGATTCTCGGCGACCAGCTCGGCGTACTCCGGCGTCACCAGGTCGGCGAGCGGCCGGCCGATGAGATCCTTCGGATCGGCGCCGAGGAGGCGGGCGAGGCGCGCATTGGCGTACACGATGGCGTTGCGGTGCACCAGCACCGCCTGCTGCACCTGCGCGCTGAGCGCGAGGAACTGGCGGCGTCCCGGCTCCTCGGCGCGGGGCGGCGGCGCTGCGCCGAGCAGGTGATTGAGCGCGCTCACGAGGGCGGCGACCTCGTCCCCTGCGTCGGGGCTCTTCAGTGATGCGGCCGCCGGCCGCTCAGGGGGCAGATGCTCGATCTGGCGCGCCAGGGACTGGAGCGCCCGGCGCTCATGGCGTCGGGACCGTTCGATGCGCACCAAAAGAATTGAGGCCGCGAGCAGCGCCAGAAGGAGGCAGAGGGCCCAGACGATCGACATTCAGGTGAGCTTCCCTCGGGCGGCTGCGTCCTGGCTGCTGCGCGACTTATTGATATATCCATACCCGAGCACGCGAACGCCGCGAGCATACTCTATGGGCAGGGGCGTTCCAGCGCTAATTCACCATATCTCGTCGCAAATCGGCTTGGCAGGAGCGCGGAAAACCCGTAATTTTCCCCTGCCCCGGCTTGTGCGGGGAAGCCTTTGTTCCGCCTGGAGTCCCGTCACGATGCCGGCCGATGCCCGCGAACAGATGATCGAGCAGCAGGTGCGCGCCTGGAACGTGCTCGATGAGCGAGTCCTCGAGACGCTGCACAAGGTGCCGCGCGAGGCGTTCACGCCGCCGCAATACCGCTTCCTGGCGTACGCCGATACGGAAATTCCCCTGCCGGCCGGCCAGCACATGCTGCGTCCGAGCGTGGTCGGGCGGCTGCTCGCGGCATTGGATCTGACGGGCGGGGAGCGGGTGCTCGAGGTCGGCACCGGATCGGGGTTCGTCACCGCCTGCCTGCGCGCCGTCGGCAAGTCGGTCCAGTCGCTCGAAATCGTGCCGGAGCTGGCGGACATGGCGCGGCGCACGACGGGCTCGCTCGGCCTGCACGATGTGGACATTGTCACGGCGGATGCCCTGGCGTTCGAGCCGACGGGCCGCTTCGAGGCCATTGCCGTGACCGGCTCGGTCCCGGTATACCAGCGCCGCTGGCAGGACGCATTGACCATCGGCGGACGGCTGTTCGTCGTGGTCGGCGCCGCCCCGGTGATGGAGGCGAGGCTGGTGCGCCGGGTCGCCGAGGACGCCTGGACCGAGGAGAGCCTGTTCGAGACGGTCATCGATCCGCTGGCGCATGCCGAGCGGCCGGAGGAGTTCATCTTCTGATCACGGCGGCCGGATGCCGCGGCATCGACCGATAGGCAATCGGCCGCTTCGCACAACCTGCCCGCCGGCGTGCAACTTTGCGCCCCCGGCGGTGTTTTTAGGGAAGCCCATGCGAACCACCCAACGTCATCTCACCCTCGCGCTGCTCGTCGGCGGACTCGCGCTCGCACTGCCGGCGCTCGGCGCGGCCACGAACTTCCTCCAGGTCTATCACGATGCGCGGCTGCACGATCCCACCTTCCGGCAGGCCTACGCCATCTACATGGCCGCGCGCGAGGCGCGCCCGGAGGCCTGGGCGGTGCTGCTGCCGCAGATCACCGCCACCGCCGGCGAGACCTGGAGCCACTCCTCCGGCAGCAGCGGGCAGGTCGGCTCGACCGCGGCCGGCAACCTCTACACCTACAGCATACCGTCGAGCTCCAACAGCGCTGCCAAGCAGTGGAGCCTGGATCTGACGGAGAACCTGTTCTCCTGGGCCGACTGGATGAACCTCAAGGCCGCCGACAAGCAGGTGGCCCAAGCGCAGGCGAACTACGAGGCGGCGGCCCAGAGCCTGATCCTGCGCACCGCGACGGCCTACTTCAATGTGCTCGCCGCGGTCGACACCCTGCAGGCGCAGCAATCCTCGCTGAAGGCCCTCACCCTCG
>JAJYLP010000161.1 GCA_021787615.1 Pseudomonadota bacterium | reverse complement strand
CGCCTCCTTGGCGTTGCGATCATTCATCGTTGCCCACCCAGCCGCGCACCAGCTGCGCGACGCGCTTGGGATCCTGGCCTACCATGGCCCGTGCGTTGGCAAGCTGCTGCTCGTGCGAGAGCGCCTTCACCACCGCCGCCTTCTGCGCCTGCGGGCTGGACTCTCCAGCGCCGTCCTCGCCGATCTGCGCGAACGCGGCGGCCGACCGGACCGCCGGTGTCAGCAGCGACCGTACCAGCGGCCGCAGCACGGCTAGGACCAGCACCAGCACGCCGATGAGGCCCGCGCCGAGCTTGAGGAGGCTCCAGAAGATCGGTCGTTGCCAGAACGGTGAGGACTCGAAATGCCCGCCCGAGGGGCGCGGCAGATCGAGCGGTTCGTTGACCACGCTCACACTGTCGCCGCGCGCGGCGTTGAAGCCAACTGCGTTCTTGACCAGCTGAGTCACCCGCGCCAGCTCCTGAGCCGACAGCGGCACCTGCTGCACCTTGCCGTCGGCGCCCTTGACCGAGCGATACCCGACCAGCACCGCGACCGTGAGGCGGCGGATCCGCCCGGGAGGATGACGCGAATAAGCCAGGGTGCGGTCGATTTCGTAGTTGCGCGTCATGTCGCTCGAAAGGACGTGACCGCCGCCGGCGACCCCGACCGGCTCGACGGCGCCCTTCACCGCGCTTTGCGTCGAGCTCCCGGCGCTATTCGCACCGGCAGTGGTCTGGGCGCCGGACGCACCATTGCCGTGGTTCGCACCTTTCGCCGCCGGCTTGCTCTGCGCCGGCGGCGCGAGCACGCCCGGCGCCGGCGGTTCGTTCGACAGCGAGCCGGGCACACCGCCGGGTCCGCCGGCGCCGCTCTGCTGCTCGGAAATCTGCTCGCTGCGCACGATCTCGCTGTTGGGCTTGTACAATTCCTGCGCCTTCTCGCTCGTGCCGAGGTTGAGCTCCGCGACCACGTCGGCACGCACCAAGCCCGGACCAACCAGCGGCGTCAGCAGCGCAACGATCCGCCGCGAGTCATCGCTCTCGATGCGATGCACCATGTCGTAGTTGTGCTCGTCTTCGGCGTAGGGACTGTTGCCTTGCAGCCCGGACAGCAGCTCACCGTTCTGGTCGACCACGGTCACATGCGAGGGCGACAGATCCGGCACGCTGGAGGCGACCAGATTCACGATGGCCTGCACCTGCTCCGGGCCGAGCGCGCTGCCAGCGCGCAGCTCGACGAAGACCGAAGCGCTGGCTGCGGTCTGATCGCTGACGAAGACCGATTGCCGCGGTACCGCGAGATTGACGCGCGCGGCCGACACCTGCTGCATGCTGGCAATCGTGTGGGCGAGCTCGGACTCGAGCGCGTGCTGATAGCGCACGTTCTCGATGAACTGGCTGACACCGAACCCCGAGCCCTTGTCGAGCGAGGCGAAGCTGTCGCCCTGCGTGACGCCCTGCCCGGCGAGCTTCAGGCGCGCCGCATCGAGCTGCTCGGCGGGCACCTCCACACCGTTTGTGGCAGGGTCGAGCTGGAAGGGTATCTGCGCGCTCTGCAGCGCCTGCACGACCTGGGCCTGCTGCTGCGGCGAGAGGTTCGCATAGAGCAGACTGTACGTCGGTCCCCGCGACCACAGAACGATCCAGACACCGGCGGCCACAGCGGCCGCGATGCCGATCAGCAGCAGCAGGGGACGTAGGCTCGCCGGCAAAGCCGGCGCGGCGGGCAAGGCAGTGGATTCGGCAGCCATGTCGACTCACTACATCTGCATGTTCATGATGTCTTGATAGGCGCTGATCAGACGGTTGCGCACTTGAGTCAGCGCCCGAAAGGACATACTTGCCTTTTCCATCTGCAGCACCACCTGCGGCAGCGACACCCCGGCCACGCCGCGCGAAAATGCGCCGGCGAGCGCGTTGGCGCGCTGCTCGCTCTGATTCACCGCGTCGATCCCCTGTTTGAGGATCGAGGCGAACTCGCTCGGCCCGCTCGCGCTCGAGGCGCTTGGCTGACCGGCGCCCGCGAGGGGCATGGGGCGCGGCGCATCGAGACGCACCTGCCCGGACATGGCGCGGATCTGCGCCAGCACCTGATCGATGGCCATCTGGCTCATGGGGTATCCTCAGGCCGCCGGAACTTCGACGCCCGCCTCACGCAGGCGGGCCAGCTTGTAGCGCAGCGTGCGCGGGCTGATGCCAAGCCGCTCGGCCGCTTCACGTCTGCTGCCCTGTCCGCTCTTGAGCGCATCGAGGATCAGTTCACGTTCGGCCTGAATGAGCGAGCCGGCGAGCGAACCCGCCGTGCTCTCTGGCGGCAGCGGGGACATGCAGACCGGAGGCTCGTTCGCAAGCTCGAATTGAACGTGCTCGGCGCCGATCACCGGACCGTTGAGCAGAATGAGCGCCCGCTGTAGCAG
Organism: Pseudomonadota bacterium; assembly: GCA_021787615.1. Lineage (GTDB taxonomy): Bacteria > Pseudomonadota > Gammaproteobacteria > Steroidobacterales > Steroidobacteraceae > 13-2-20CM-66-19. The sequence continues at coordinate 1,024 of JAJYLP010000161.1, read as the reverse complement.
ATTGTCGAGCTCGCGCACGTTGCCCGGCCAGCTATAGGTGAGCAACTGGTGCGCCGCTTCGGCGCTGAGCGCCGGAATCGGCTGGCCGGGGCGGCAATGCGCGGTCAGCAGTTGCATGGCAAGCGGCAAGACGTCGTCGCGCCGCAGGCGCAGTGGCGCAATTGCAAGCGGAAATACGTTAAGCCGGTAGTACAGATCCTCGCGGAAGCGCCCGGCGGCGATCTCCTCGCGCAGCCTCCGGTTGGTGGCGGCGATGACCCTCACATTGAGGTTGATGGTCTCGCGGCCGCCGAGCCGCTCGACCTCGCGCTCCTGCAGCACGCGCAGCAGCTTCGCCTGCAGCCCAAGAGGCATCTCGGTCACCTCATCGAGCAGCAGCGTGCCGCCCTGCGCCTGTTCGAACTTGCCCGGATGCGCCGCATGGGCGCCCGTGAAGCTGCCGCGCTCGTAGCCGAACAGCATCGCCTCGAGCATGTTTTCCGGGATGGCCGCGCAATTGACGCCGACGAACGGCCCCTTGGCGCGCAGCGAGCGACGATGAATATAGCGGGCCAGAACCTCCTTGCCTGTGCCCGACTCGCCCCAGATCAACACCGTGCAGTCGCTTGCGGCGACCCGGCGCGCGAGCTCAAGCAGCCGCTGCGAGCTCGTCGCACAGGCGACAGGCTCGGGCGCGCCATGAGCGGCGTTGCCGGCGATCGATTGTGGCGCGTGATCTTCTGACATCGATTCCCCCAAACACAGGGATGCTGCGATAGAGGAATGCAATTGCCGTGCCTGGCGTCAATCGGCTCCTGAAACGTGACACGGGTCACGTGCGCGGCAAGCGGCCGCGCGAGCGGCGTCAAACTTCCGTCGCGGTCTCGCTGAATCCGAGCTTGCGCAGCCGCTCGACCAGCGTCGTGCGGCGCAGGTTGAGCAGACGGGCCGCCTGAGCGACGGTGCCGTTGGTGCGGCTGAGCGCCTGTCGCACCAGCGTGCGCTCGATCGACAACAGATGCTCGCGCAGGTCAATGCCCTGCTC
>JAJYLP010000075.1 GCA_021787615.1 Pseudomonadota bacterium | reverse complement strand
GCCGCGGGCGACGACGATCAGGCCGTTCGCCATCAGATCGGAGATCACCCGGCTGACGGTTTCCCGGCTGAGTCCGAGTAACTCCGCCATTTCCTGGCGGCGCAGCGGCAGCGGCACGCTGCTCGCCACCTTGATTTCCGGCGGACACAGCGACAGGATGAACGAGGCCACCCGCTGGCGGGCGTTGCGCCCGCCGATGTCCCGGATCAAGGTCCGGGCCTGGGCAAGCTCCTCCGCCAGCCGCTGCAGGACCCGCAGCGTCACGGTCGACTCCTTCTGCAGGACCTGCAACACCGCTTTGTGGGAGATTCGGCAGGCCACGACCGAGGTCAGCGCCGTGCCCGTATAAGGGTAGATCGTGCCGTCCCATGCAAAACCCACCAGCTGACCGGATCCGCGCAGTCCGGTGATTTGCGTTCGTCCGCTCGTGAGAATGGAAGTGAGCTTGACGTATCCGGACCGAACCACGTAGAAATGCATGCGCGCGTGCCCCTCGCGCACCAGATAATCCTGACCGCTGAAGCGGACTCTGTTAGCGACGCCGCCGAGCCCGCAGTGGGTGTGCGAGCAACGATCACCGTCCGCAGGCGTGTCCGCCCCGCCCCAACGAAAGACGCAATCTCGGACGTCACAACGAAATTTCGCCATATCTCCTCCGCCGGAACCGGGCACGGGGTCTTCCGCTCTCGGGGTGGGGGATTCTCTGAAGTTTACGAGCATCTCATTGCAGGACATTGGCATCCGTACACCTTCGCGTCTTACGCAGAACCGACCGCTCCTGCGCAATGGCCGGTCAATTATTGCGGGCACCCTGGTCAATCCACGCGGCGATCAGCGTTACCTCCCGCTGCGGTAACCGCCTTGCCGAGCTCGATGCAACTGCACACACGCCGCCGTGATCGGCCATCTGCGCGCAGATCTTCGGCATGTCGATCGACGGATGGGCGCCGTGCTTGAGCAGCCACACCAGATTGCTTTGCAGACTGGAGCCCGGAATCACCATCGGGCCGAACTTGGTTCCCTTCATGACCGTTGTGTAGCTCACGACGCTGAATCCGCTTACCTTGTACCCGACCCCGCCGTTGCTGTGGCAGACCGCGCAGTTGTGCTGCAGGATGGGCTGAACGTCCTCCCGAAAGCTCACCGGCCTGGGGCCGCAAGCGCTGACCAGCACCCCGAAGGAGATCGTCGCTACGGCGATCGATTTGTTGGCGAACACGGTACCCTCCTCATATCTCATTGACATCAAGGCCGCGCTCCGCAGCCATGTCGTCCCACGGCGGAAAAAGCCGCACGAACAGCCAGAGAAACAACAACGGCAGGATCAGGATCATCACCAGCGCAATGACCCCGTCCCGACCCAAGATCGGCGGACTGTAGTAGATCAGCCCGCGCATGGTCTTGGACAGCTCCTGGCCGCCGATCACCACGTTCCATCGCATGCAGAAGACTTCAATCAGCACCAGCGCTGCCGCCACCGCCAGTGCGAACACCCCGGTGCGGCGAAATGCCAGCAGCCAAGTCAGCAGCAGAAGGGCGACGAGCGATCCGCCCCACTGGATCAGCAGCCAATCTTCGAGCGGTCCGCGCATCAGCGCTTTGATCATTCCGACGCCTTCCTCGGCGCGGTAGAACATGGTCACATACTCAAGCGCTTCGATCACCAGCACGAAGATAAGGAATGACCACAACGCGGCTGCCAGGCCGCGCAGACAGCGCTTGTCGGGCTCGAGTCCGCGGATACGACTGACCGCGATATACAGAAGGATCAGCAGGGCCACCCCGCTCACCACCGCTGAGAACAGAAAGATGATCGGCATGAGGTCCGAGGACCACCACTGTCGCGACTTCAGAGATCCGAACACGAAACCGACATACCCGTGCAGCAGGGCGGCGGAAGGGATTCCGATGACCGCGAGAACGTAGGCCCACCGGTGGTCGTAGGCGAGCGCGTGCTCCGAGACGTCATCGCTGCCGAGTGTCAGGACCCTGTAGAACAAGCCGCGCAGCCCTCGGCCGCGCGCGGCCATGGCGACGATGTCCGCCCTAAATGCGAACCATGTCTCGAGCAGCAGCACACAGATATAAAAGCTGATCACATAACTGAACGCCACGAACGCTGACGACCAGTGCGGCGTGATCATTGCTTCGAGCGCCCGCTCCGGGTGACCCAGGTGCAACAGGAGTGGCACCGGTACGCAGATCACGAACGCCAGCGCAGTCAGCAGCGCAAGCCGCGCCACCGGTTTGAACTGATTCATGCCGAACACGTGATAAAAGCTCGACACAATAAACGCGCCGGCCACCAGACCCGTGATGTACGGGTAGACCACGATCAGCCCGCTCCAGGGTATGATCGTCTCGTTGGGATATACGTAACCGGTGAACGGGGAGGCATGGAACAACGGTACGTGCCACCACCCCATCCTCGCCACAGCAGTCATTGCCACGCTCATCATCGGACACTCCGATCGATGCCGACGTAATATACGTTTGGATGAGTGCCCATCTCGGGCTTCAGGACATTCACCCGGTTTTCACGCAGGAATACGCTGATATCGCTTTGCGGATCGTTCAGATCGCCAAACACGCGCGCACCGGCCGGACAGACTTCGACACACGCCGGCTTGAGCCCCTTGGTAATGCGGTGATAGCACCAGGTGCACTTGTCGGTGACGCCCATTGCCTCGTTGAAGGTACGCGCACCGTAGGGACAGGCCTGGACGCAGTATCGACAGCCTATGCAATAGTCCTGATCGATCAGCACCACCCCGTCCTTGGTCCGAAAGGTGGCACCGACGGGACACACCTGCACACACGGCGGGTTTGAACAGTGATTGCAGAGCTTCGGTACGAAGAAGGCCTTGTCGACCACCTGGTCTCCATATCGATCCGGAAAGCGATATGGATAGGTCGGGTTTCCGGGCGAGGTGGATAGGGCATCGGGTTCCGATTGGCTGTCCACGACGGGTTCGTCACTGCCATTGAGGTAGGCGTATCGCTCGACCCAGGTGCGGAAATGGTGGGTGTCCCTCGGCACGCTGTTCTCGTTCTTGCACGCGGCCACGCAGGACAGACAGCCGATGCACCGCGTGGCATCGACTCCGAACGCCCAGCGATGCTTCGTCCAGTCGTAGCCGGGAATCGCAGGGGGAGGAGCGTCCGCCGGCCGAATCGCCGCCTTGGCGGAACCGCCGAAGAGTCGCAGCGCCGTCGCACCGCAGGCCGCCGCTACCGCGCCGGCAATCACGCGCAAGACCTTGCGGCGCTCAACCGCGGGAGTTTTCTCGGTCATCGGGCCTCCTTGCACGCCGCATCGGCGCACTGCAACTTGGAGTAATAGAGCGACAGCCGCCTCACATCGCCATCCGTCAAGCCGCGGGCGACACGGCTCATCAGCGCTTCCGGACGCGATCCGCTTCGATACGCATCGAGAGCGCTGACCAGATACGCCTGCTTCTGTCCGGCGAGATTCGGCACCACGGGATTGCTACTGGAACCGTTCGGCCCGTGACAGGTCGCACAGGCCTTGGCGGACACCAGGCGGACACCTGCCGGTACGTTGCGCCGCGCCTGTACCTGCACGGCTGCTCGCCCGGCGGTAAGACTGGAGAAGTACGCTGCGAGATTGGCGATTTGGGTGTCGCTCAATGCGGCCGCCATCATGTTCATCGGCGCAGCCTTGCGCTTGCCGGTCCGGTAGGACTCCAGCGCGCGGACCACATACGCGCGTTGCTGTCCGGCGAGGTTCGGCCACATCGGACTGACGCTGATGCCCGTGGCACCGTGACAGGCGGCGCACGCAGCCGACGCCGCCCTGCCACTGGCTGCAGAGCCCATCGACGCCACTTGCGGAACCGCCGGGAAGACGATTTTGGGCGAGTGGACGTCATGGCAGGCCGCGCACTGTTGGGTGCCCGCGTGCACGCTCGCAATCACCTGCGGTTGTGTGGCGGGGCGTCCAGCAATCGATGCATGACACTGCAGGCACAAGTGCGCCGTATTGGTGGGCATCTGCATCCGTCCGGTGGCAATGCGGTAGCGCTCCTGCATCAGCAGCTGGTGAGTATCGGGGTTGATCGGCAGCGGCGGCGCATCCATGCCGGGATGATCGCCGGATGGGCCATGACAGTCCTCGCACTGGACCCGATGTGCACTCGCGGACCATTGATTGAATATCCGACGGTGACACGATGCGCACGACCGTGACCCTTTATAGAGGGGAGGATCGCGTGCGATTTCTGCGACGGCGTTGCCGCGGTAATTGCCGTAGCGGTAGTACGAGTGCGGCACAAGATAGAAGCGGGCGACGATCGCCAGGATTACAGCCACGACGAGCAAGGTGATAAGGCGCACGATGTGCTTGGGCATCTTTGTCTTACTCTACTAGATCTAACTCCCTAGGCGTGCGCAATTAGACTTCGTGACTCACCGTATGTCAGTGATAATGATCACGCGGAAATTCAATCATGCACGATAGTCACGCATCGACTGCTCGGTCTGAATTTGCCGTGTTTTTGCGCGAAATTCGCGCTATGCGATCGGAACTCAAGCGTCATTTCCGCAGACGATGCGACATGTACGTAGCGGTAACTACGTAGCGACACGCGTCCTATCGTCTACACGGTGACGGTCTGAGCGGCGCTGTGGCAGGCAAGCGGATCAGGCGGCCACGAGCGTGGCGGCGTAATCATGCGGCAGCAGTCCCTCGACCTGACCACTGGTCGCGGCCGATCAGCCGGGGCAGAACCCAGGTGAGGTGATCGACAGAGATTGATCTTCAGCAGTTTACAAGTCCCGGTGATCGAGTAAATCACCGCCGAGCGCCAGCCGGCGTTCGCGTGCCCGATGTACATCCAGTTCTTCGCGTCACGTTTCGTCGGGCGGATTCCGCGCTCGACGCTGCGCGGATCGATCAGTCAATGACTCATGCCGGGAGCTCACTCATTGCCGGCACCTCACGCGACTGCGTTGATCTTCGTCAGCGTGCACGATACCGCAACGCTTCCGCGAGCAAAGGCAGTGCCGGCGTCGAGTGCTGCCGACTCGGGTAGTAAAGATGGTAGCCGGGGAAGGGCGCGCACCAGTCGGCAAGCACCCGCACGAGGCGGCCGGCCGCGACGTCCTCCTGCACGATATCCTCGGGCAGGAAACCAATGCCCAGCCCCGCCCGCACCGCACGCACTCTCGTCCAGAGCGTATTGAACGCGAGCTGCCCCTCAACGTGAACCTTGATCTCGCGGGACCCCTTCCCAAACTCCCAGGCGTAAATTCCGCCATGCGTAGGGAGTCGCAAGTTCACGCAGTTGTGCGCCTGCAAATCTTGCGGTCGACGCGGCAACCGCTTTCCCTCGAAATAGCCGGGCGTAGCCACGACGGCCATCCGGAAGTCCGGACCGACGCGCACAGCGATCATGTCCTTCGCGACCTGCTCACCGAGTCGGATTCCTGCGTCGAACCGCTCGGCCACGACGTCAGTGAGACCGTAGTCCAGCATCACTTCGACTCGGACATCCGGATAGTTCGGCAGGAAGCGTTCGAGACCGGGCAACAGCACCGTCTGGGCCGCGTGCTCAGCGGTCGTGATGCGGATTGAACCGGCCGGCTTCTCGCGCAGCGCCGTCAGCGACTCGAGTTCGCCATCTATTTGCTCGAAGGCGGGGCGCAAGGTCCTGAGAAGCCGCTCGCCCGCCTCGGTCGGCGCCACGCTGCGGGTCGTGCGGCTGAGCAGGCGCAACCCCAGGCGCCCTTCCAGGCGTCGTATCGCATGGCTCAGCGAAGACTGTGTCATGCCCAGCTTCGAGGCCGCGCGCGTAAAGCTCAATTCCCGCGCGACCGTCACAAAGGCTGCGAGATCAGCGAGGTGTTCGCGTTTCATTTATGCACCAAATGCATAGGTCTAATTGAATTATAGCGACTAGTCGGCAGAGCGACTACCGCTTACCTTTTGCACCACTGGGCGCGGCCTGCCGCGCAGCGCACTCAAGGAGACAGCAATGCAACATCGCCAGCTTGGTCACAGCGGCTTGGAAGTCTCAGCCCTCGGCTTCGGCTGCATGGGTCTGAGCTACGGCTACGGTCCGCCACAGGAGCGGCAGGTCGCGATCAACCTGATCCGGGCAGCCCACGAGCGCGGCGTGACGTTTTTCGACACCGCGGAGGCCTACGGCCCGTTCGTCAACGAGGAGATCGTCGGCGAAGCGCTCGCGCCGATCCGCGACCAAGTGGTTATTGCCACGAAGTTCGGCTTCAAGGGCGGCGACTCCACCGCCGGACAAGACAGCCGCCCGGAACGGATTCGCCAAGTGGCGGACGCCGCCCTAAGGCGCCTCAAGACCGATCACATCGATCTCCTTTACCAGCACCGGGTCGATCCCCACGTTCCGATGGAGGACGTCGCCGGCACGGTCAAGGAATTGATCCGGGCAGGCAAGGTCCGGCACTTCGGGCTTTCGGAGGCCGGCGTGGAGTCAATCCGGCGCGCCCATGCGGTGCAGCCGGTCGCTGCGCTGCAGAGTGAGTACTCCCTGTGGTGGCGCGCACCCGAGGCGGAAATCCTGCCCTTGTGCGAGGAACTCGGCATTGGATTTGTTCCCTTCAGCCCCCTCGGAAAGGGGTTCCTCACCGGCACAATCGATGAGACGACCACGTTCTCGAAGGACGACTTCCGCAATATCGTCCCGCGATTCTCGGCAGACAACCGCAAGGCCAACCAGATTCTCGTCGAACTGCTCGGCGTGATCGCCACCGAGAAGAAGGCGACGCCGGCACAGATTGCGCTTGCCTGGCTGCTCGCGCGCAAACCCTGGATCGTGCCGATCCCGGGTACGACCAAGCTGCACCGCCTCGAGGAGAATGTCGGTGCCACCTCGATCGAGCTCACGGCCGCCGACCTCGCGCGCATCAACGATGCACTCGCCCGCATCGAGGTCAAGGGCGATCGCTACCCCGCGCACCTGGCCGCGCGGGTCGGGCGGTGATCGGCATGAACGGCGTCGTCGTTATCATCCGCGCAGGATCCATCGGTCAGGCGATCGCGCGTCGCGTCAGCGTCGGCAAGAAAATCCTGCTCGCGGATCCGAAACTGGAGAATGCGCAGGCTGCGGCCAAAGTGCCGGCCGATGCTGGCTTGCAGGTCAGTACCGCACTGGCGGACATCTCGAAGCAAAGCGACGTTCGCCCTCGTCCAGAACGCCACGGCGCTTGGCGAGGTCACCGGCCTCATCCATGCAGCCGGCGTATCGCCAACACAGGCCTCGCCGAAGACCATCCTGACCGTCGGCCTCTACGGCACGGCGCCGGTACTCGGGTCGTCGAATCGGTCATGGCGCGTGGCAGTGCCGGGGTCCTCACGGCTTCCCAATCGTGCCATCGGCTCCCTGCCCTGCCGCCCGAGCAGGACAAGGCACTGGCGATGACTCCGGCAGAGGACGTGCTCGCTTTGCCCCTCCTGCAGCCGGACCAGATCAAGACTCCCTGCACACCCAGCAGATCTCCAAGCGCGGCAACTCCCTTAGGATCATGGCGAAGGCCGCTCGCTGGGGCAAGCGCGCAGCACGGGTCAACACGATCAGCCCAGGGAACACCCGCACAGGGCTTACGCGCGATGAGCTCACGGGACCACGTGGTCCAAGCTACCAGCGGATGATCTATCTGTGCCAAGCTGGTCGCGCCGGGGCCCCCGACGAACTCGGAACCACCGATGCCCTGCGGATGAGTTCCGAGGGTGCATTCATCACCGGCAGTGACTTCCGCATGGACGGCGGCGTCACCCCTCCTACTGGTTCGGCGAACTCGCCCCAAAATAGGAATCGACGAATGGCCATCACTGCCAGCGGGCAACGCAATCACGACACGCTCTTCCGGGGCCATCAGTCGACCCTCAAGGTCACCGATCCGGAGCTCGTCGAGATCTACGACAACCGGGCGTTCGGCGAAGTCATCAAGGATGCGCCACTCGACGTGCGGTTACAGCTCATGGTGCAGCTGGCCGCATTGATCGCGAATCACGCTGTCGCCGAGTACCGCATCATGCTTGGTGCGGCGCTTGAAATCGGCGTCACGCCGGTGCAGATCAAGGAGATCGTCTACCAGGCCGTGCCCTACACCGGAATGGCGCGGGTCTTCGACTTTCTCCATGTGACGAACGAGGTCTTCACGGCGCGTGGGATCACGCTGCCCCTGCCTGGCCAATCGACGACGACGCCGCAGACACGGCAGGCCCGAGGTTTGGAAGTCCAGAAGCGGCTTCTCGGGTCGCGGATCGACCAGATGTACGCGCAGTCCCCGCCGGACCAGCTACACATCCAGCACTACCTGTCCGCCAACTGTTTCGGTGACTACCTCACCCGCACTGGCCTCGACCTGAAGACCCGTGAGCTGCTCACCCTTGCGATGCTGGCCTCTCTCGGGGGCTGCGAGGCGCAGCTGGCTGGCCACGTGACCGCCAATCTCGCCGCCGGGAACGATCGCAGCACCCTCATCGCGGTAGTCACGCAACTGCTGCCATTCATCGGCTACCCGCGGACGCTCAATGCGCTCCGCGTCATTAACGAAGGCACCTGCGCATGAACCGCGTATTGTTCCTCGGGGCGAATGGCCAGCTCGCCCGCCACACGACGGGGGTGTTCCTGCGGACGACCGAGGCCGCGCTGACCCTGTACCTGCGTAGCGCGTCACGACTCAGAAACCCGGATCCGAAGCGCGTGTGCACCGTGGATGGCGATGGCGTCGATACCGCGGCGTCGACGGCGGCGATGGAGGACCAGGACGTCGTGTACGCGAACCGGGCAGGCGATATGAAGCGGCAGGCAGAGTTCATCATCGAGGCCATGCATGCGTCAGGCCTCAAGCGGCTGATCTTCATCAGCTCAATGGGCATCTGCGGCGAAGTGCTAGGTGAACGCTATCGCAGCGTCCTGGACCCGTACCCGGACTCGGCCGCAGCGATCGAGGCGCCAGACCTCGACTACACGTTCCTGAGGCCGGACTCGTTCACGCAGGAGCGCCGCGTCGGCTGCCAGATCACGCAGAAGGGCGAGCGCTTCCGGGGGGCACGACGTCTCGCTGGACGGCCTGTCGGATCTGATCGTGAAACTCAGCACCACGCCCGGCGTGCACGCGCGCCAGAGCCTAGGCGTCTCAAACGGTTGATCGCAGCGAGGTGTCCATCATGGAACTGAAGCGAAACGGAGCACAAGCTCCCTACCGCGGCCCCGCCGAGTGCTTCACCGGCACCGTGCGGGTGGATCCCCTGTTCCCAGAGACGGCTCCGTCACGGGTCAGCGCCGCGGCGGTCACGTTCGAGCCGGGCGCCCGCAGCAACTGGCACACACACCCGCTCGGCCAGCGGCTCGTCGTCACCTACGGATGCGGATACGTTCAGACCTGGGGCGGTCCATTGCGAATCATCCGGCCTGGGGACGTCGTGACCTGCCCTCCCGGGGAGAAGCACTGGCACGGCGCGGCGCCGGGCACCGCCATGACCCACATCGCCATCCAGGAAGGGCTGAACGGCAAGGCGGTCGACTGGCTCGAGCCCGTCACCGACGAGCAGTACCGTTGCACGCCTTCTGACGAATAGAGATTTCGAGGAGAACGCCGATGCGAGCGACCATCATGTACCAGGCCGGCGACGTCCGCGTAGAGACCGTGCCCGATGCGACGATCGTCGAACCGACCGACGTGATCATTCGCGTCAGCCGGGCCTGCATCTGTGGCAGCGATCTGTGGCCGTACAAGGATCTGGAACCCACGCCCGGTGGCCGACCGATGGGCCACGAGGCCATTGGTGTCGTTGAAACCGTTGGCAGCCACGTGCGCCGCTTCGAGCGGGGCGACCTCGTTATCATGCCGTTTGCGTTCTCGGACGGGACTTGCGACTTCTGCCACGAGGGCCTGCAGACGGCCTGTTCCCACGGCGGATACTTCGGGATTGGCATGGTCGGCGGGGCGCAGGCGGAAGCGGTTAGGGTTCCTCTTGCCGACGGCACGCTGTACAAGCTGCCGGTTAAAGAGGACGACGCGCTGATCCCCTCCCTCCTGACACTGTCTGATGTGATGGGCACCGGGCACCATGCGGCCCTGGTCGCACGCGTCCAGCGAGGCAAGAAGGTCGCGGTCATCGGCGATGGCGCCGTGGGCCTCTGTGGCGTCATCGCCGCAAGGCGACTCGGTGCCGACCAGATCATCATCCTTGGGGCTCACCCCGATCGCACCGCTCTTGCGAGAGACTTCGGTGCCACGGACGTCGTGCGCGAGCGCGGCGAAGCGGCCGTTGAACAAGTCCGTAAGCTGACCGGCGGCACCGGCGTTCACTCCGTCCTGGAATGCGTAGGCTCCGAGGATTCGATGCGCACGGCCGTCCTCGTGACTCGCGCGGGTGGCGCCATCGGGCGCGTCGGAGTGCCACACTATGCGGGAACCCCGGCCTCCCGGGAGGCGTTCTACGCGAATGTCTCGGTCGGTGGCGGCCCGGCACCGGTGCGCGCGTACATCGAAACGCTGATGCCCGACATTCTTGACGGGCGAATCCAGCCCGGTCGCGTCTTTGACCGAACGATTGGCCTTGACGAGGTGCCGGCCGGCTACCAGGCGATGAATGCGCGGCAGTCCTTGAAGACCATGATCAGGCCGTAGACGGGAGGCCGCGCGGGAATGCCTGCGAACTTCGGATTAAAGGTCAACGGGGGGCCGCTTCAGTGCACGTTTCGCGGGTCGCAAGCGGACAAGAATCGGGTTTCCGCCCTCCTTGCCACGCGGCACGATCAAATAGCCCGCGTCCGTCCTTGTGTACGAGCATCCACCTGCCGGGAAACGGAAGGCATCTGCCATACCCGCTGCCATACGGGAGTCCGGTATGTGAGGGCAGTCTTGCCAGCTATTGCTTTACGATGGTGGGCGGTACTGGGATCGAACCAGTGGCCCCTGCCGTGTGAAAGCAGCACAAGCGTCCACGAGCATCTCCGCGAGTACACCGCAAAACACCGTAAAAAGCTGTGTTTCCGCGTTACTATCTAACTCTGTCTATGTCAGGATATCCTCGGTATGGCAGCTGTATGGGAGACCGTCTGCCATACAGCTGCCATACGGATTGCGCCGCCCGTTGATGGGTTCCAGGCTTGGGAGCCGCGTTGATGACGCTGGAAATCTGAAAAGTGCGCGTTCGCGATGCACTTGCTCCGCGCAGGGAGCCGTACTGGAGCCCTCCGCTGGGAGAGGGCAAGAGTCTCGGACTGCGCAAAGTGGACGCGACACGAATCCGGTGGGTCGCGAAGCTCCGCAACGAGTCCGGCCACCACAACAAGGTCCTCGGCGATGTCACCGCGGAGTTCGACTTCGACAGGGCACGGGAAGCCGCGCTCGCGTGGTTCAGGTCGTACGCGTCCGGGATCACAGACAGCACTTACACGGTCGAACAGGCCTGCCGGGACTATGTGGAAGACCGACGAACGGAAAAGGGCGAGGAGTGTGCTCACGATGCTGATGCGCGTTTCAAGCGCACTGTCTATGAGACAGATTTCGGACGGAAGCCGCTGGCGAAACTCTGGATGGCCGACGTAAAGAAGTAGCGGCACGGCACGGAGCTATCGAAATCCTCGCAGAACCGGACGATGACGGAGCTACGGGCAGCTCTGAACCTGGCCGTACAGAACCGACGGGTGGGCGCGGATCGCGCGATCGAATCGACGCTCCTCAGGCAACACAGCCATGCCGAGGGGCGGCGGCGATTGTTTCTCGACCTCGAGCAGCGGCGGCGGCATCATCGATGCCGCGCGGTGCAGACCCGTGCGATCGTCAGCTTTTTGGGCAGCCTCACCGGACGGTTGCCCGCTGACTTCGTGGCGGCGCCGGTGCGCCGATGGGGCCTGATTCGGTCGCGCACTGAGATATCGTTGAGGGCGGGGCGGGGGAGCACTTCATTTGCGGCAAATCAGGAACCGTCGCCGAGGCGAGCAGTCGCGATCCGACGCGATTGGGAACGCGCATTCGGGCGACTCTTTGGCTCTCGCATTTCCGCGAAAAGCTCCTCCACGTAATGGTAGGCTTCCGCGAGCGCACGGCGCCCCTTGGCGGTCGCGTAGTAGCGGCGTTGACGGCCGCCCTCGCTGGCGCGCGCTCGCGCAGATATCCCCGCTCGGTGAGCCGGTGGAGCAGAGGGTAGAGCGTGCCGGGGCCGATCGAGTAGCCGTGCCGGCGAAGCTCCTCGATGAGTCTCAGGCCGTAGACGTCGCCCTCTGCGGCGTGATGCAGAACGCGAAGCTGAATCAGACCGCGCCAGAGCTCACTGTGAGCGCTTCGTGGTTGAAAAGGGCATGGATAGAGCTTATCCCAATAGCACGCGCGGCGCTTCGTGGTCCGTGAGCTCTTTGGGGCGCTGCCGGCAGACCTGCGGGCGAAACGCCCGTTCTACGCGCGCTTCCTGTGTTTCGTCACGGCAAGAACCGCGCGTGTACCGACGCCGGAAGCGGCCGGCGGTACCGGCTAGTCAACCCGTTCGCCATCGAGGCGATTGCGGAGCTGGGCATCGACATATCGGCTCACCGATCCAAGTCGGTGGACGAGATCGATGCCGCCGGAGTGGGTGCGGTGATCACTTTGTGCACGGAGGAGCTCTGCCCGGTTCTGCCGTAACGGGTCCGCAGTGTGCACTCGCCGGTACCGGATCCGACATCGAGCGACCCCACCTCTCTCCAGAGGACATGCTCACGGCGCTCGATTTTCCGCAGTGAGCGAACGCCTGAACAGCGTGCGGTTACCCGGAAGAGGCGCCGGGTCGCCGTTCGGAAAGAGTGGCGGACTCAATGAGCGTACCGCGCTCACGCCGCTCGTCTTGCCCACATTGCTCTCCGCTTCGCCCGTGAAGGAGGCGGATGAATAAGCGCCCAGATCATGGTGGGTCGAGCGTAGGGGTGCGGGAAAGTGGCCGGACGACACGGTATTTGCGTCCCGTGGGCGTTCGGTTTATCCGTATCGTCGGGGCGACCCGATCGTGGCTTACTTCAATTCTGGCCATTCAACTTGGCCAGGGTGGACGTAGCAATCAGGCGGACGTTTGCGGCGGTGGGGTTCGTGGCGGCACTGGTGATGCGGGGACTCGCCACGGCAGACGGCACTGTTCCACCGACGGTAGCTGCTCCGACCAACACGACGGACGCAATGCAAGTGAGTGAGCAGGTTGTGCCGACGGGAGCGTCGAGTCATATGGTCGCACCGTCGATTCCGACCGAGCCTGGGCAGGGTGCCTTTGGCGCCTTGCATGAGATTGTTCGCATTCTCGAAGCCGACCCGCGGATCGACTGGTCGAAGGTTGATCTTGACGCCTTGCGTGAGCATCTCATCTAACCGTGACCACCAGCGACCCGCATGAAGTCGCCGAGATCCGCGGACTCGGCTTCGCCGGCATCCTGGCGAGCGGGGACTTCCACCCGATGCACCATCTGGAGATCGCCCGGGGTGAACCGATGAAGTAGGTCTGCGGGCTCAGATCGGTCCCGTATGGACTCGCAAAACCAGCGCCATGGTCACCGTATCGCTCAAGCCCCCTCCAGGGCTCCCGGAAAGCCCGCCGGGACAGACCGAAGCGCCCAAGCCGGCGCGACCCGCGCGCCGCCGGCCTGACTGGCGCGGGGCTGCGCCATGGGCGGCCGCATTCCTCATCATCGCCGCCGCAGCGGCCGGGCTCTGGCGGCACTACGCGCAGCCCATCACGGTGCGCGTCGCCTCCGCCCAAGGGGACGTGCTCGAGGAAGTCTTTGGCCTCGGCGCCGTCGGCGCCGATGTGCAATCGGCCGTCGGATTCAAGGTCGCCGGTGTGATCAACGAGATCGATGCGAACGAGGGCGATCATGTGACGATGGGTCAGGTCCTCGCACGGCTCGATGCCCGGGACGTCGTGGCCCAATTGGCCGTGAACAGGGCAGCCGTTGAGCAGGCGAGGGCCGCGATCGCCAGGGCCAATGCGGATGTGGCTAACGCGGAGGCGAGTCTCACCAACGCGATCGCGGTAGCCCGCCGTCGCCAGACTCTCGTCGAGCAAGGTCTGGTGTCGGTCGAGGAAGCGCAGTCCGATGTCACCGCCGAGCAGCAAGCCAAAGCCAATCTGAGAGCCGCCCATGCGGAAGTGAAGACCGCACGGGCCGCACTTGTCGGCGCTGTGGCGGCGGTTGCCTCCCAGGAGGCAACGCTCAGCTATTACACCTTACGCGCGCCGTACGATGCCTGGGTGCTCGCGCGCAATCTCAATCTCGGTGCGATGCCGGTACCGGGGCAAGCCGTCTTCACACTGGTCGAGCCGCGTACGATCTGGGTCATCGGCTACATCGATGAGCGGCTGGCCGGAAGGTTGCGCATCGGGCAGAAGGCGCAGATCGTCTTGCGCTCGCAGCCCGGGCGGCGATATCCGGGCCGCGTCGCACGCATCGAAATTCAGAGCAACGCGGTGAACGAGGAGCGGCTGGTCGATGTTGCATTCGACACGCTGCCCGCGCATATCCATCTCGCCGAGCAGGCCGAGGTCTATATCGAGACAGGCTTGCTGGTTAGGACGGTGACGGTGCCGGAGACCGCGGTAACGGGGCTGGTGGACAGCCGGGGAACCGTCTGGACCGTGGAACAGGGGCGGCTGCGCCGGCGGCAGGTCCTCTTCGGGCCAGTCCTGCTCAACGGCAGTCTGCCGGTCCTCGCCGGTCTTCCACAGGGAGCGAAAGTCGTGGTCGACCCGATGGAGAGACTACGGATCGGGCGCAAGGTGGCTGTCCTGCAAGGAGCGAAGCGATGAACCTCGCACTCCGCGACATGCGGCGTAACAAGCTGCGGTTTGCTTTGACGACGTTCGGCGTCGGCATGCTGATCGGCGTCGTGATCGCGATGTCGGGCATTTACGAGGGTGCGCTGACCGATGCGCTCAGCCTGCCGCGTTCGCTCCAAGCCGATCTCTGGGTGGTGCAGCCACGGACTTTCGGACCGTTCGCCGAGCCTTCGCGCATCCCCCGCGATACCCGCGAGTTGATTCGCCGCATGCCGGGTGTGGCCGCCGCCGGAGCGGTGACGTACCAGACCGTGCAGACGGTCTCACAGGCCAGGCCGGTGCGGCTCTTTCTCGAAGGCTACGAGATCGGCCGGCCCGGCGGTCCGAGGAGTCTCATTGCCGGTCACGGGCTGACGGAAAGCCATTACCAGATCGTGGTCGATGCCTCTTCCGGCTTGAAGCTCGGGCAGACCGTGCCGCTCGGCCCCTATCGTGACCTCTACACCGTGGTGGGCCTCACTCGCGGTATGGTCAGCTCCGGAGGCGACCCGCTCGGCTGGGTCACGCTCCTCGATGCGCAGGCGCTGCAATTTGCGGTGCCTCCGGCGCTGCAGCGGCGGGAGCGGGCTTCCGGGCGAACTGCACCCACGACCACCGACATCAACGCGGTCCTCGTTCGGCTCGAGCCCGCTGCCTCACCCGTGGAGGTCTCTCGCGACATCGCCCGGTGGAAACATCTCGCGGCCGTCCCCGAGACCGAGGAGGAGCGCTACCTCACTTCCTTCGTCATCCAGAAGATGCAGCAGCAGCTCGGCCTGTTCATGGGAATCCTCGTCACGGTCTCCGCGGTGATCATCACCCTCATCATCTACACCCTGACGATGGACAAGCTGCGCTCGATCGCGACGCTCAAGTTCATCGGCGCTCCCGACCGCGTCATCATCGGCATGATCGTCCAGCAGGCCCTGGCACTCGGCTTGAGTGCCTTCGCGATCGGGCTCGTTCTCATCGAGGAGGTCAAGGGCATCTTTCCCCGCAGGGTGCAGATCGAACCGCGGGACCTGCTGATCATCCTCGGGATCGTGATCCTCGTGTGCTTCGGCGGCTCGGTGCTCGGCGTGCGGGCGGCGGTCCAGGTGAACCCAGCGGAGGCCCTCGCCGGTGGATGAGTCTGCGCCATCCACCCGGCCACCGCGCATCGAGCTTCGTGGCGTATCCAAACATTTCGGACGGGCCGAGACGCGCGTCGATGCACTCGTCGATATCACCCTCACAGTGCACCCGGGCGAAGTAGTCGGACTACGCGGCCCTTCCGGTTGTGGCAAGAGCACGCTGCTCAATACGATCGGCTGCGTGACCGAGCCCTCGAGCGGCTGCATGCAGCTCGACGGCGAACCAATCTTCGACGGGCGATACCTGCGCCGCGACCTGCGGCGGTTGCGACTGACCAAGATCGGATTTATTTTCCAGACCCACAATCTCCTGCCATTCTTGAATGCCACCGAAAACATTTCGGAGGCGATGGAACTGGCCGGTACGGGCCACGCGGAAGCGCGAGAGCGCGCTGAGGCGCTGCTCGATTACTTCGACATGCAACAGATGCGCGCCTACCCGTCGGAACTTTCGGGCGGCATGGCTCAGCGCGTCGCGATTGCGCGCGCCATCGCCAACAATCCCCACATCATCCTCGCCGACGAGCCCACCGCGCCGCTCGACTCGGCCCGTGCGCAGGCGGTGATGAATCTGCTCGAGCGCATTGCCCGGGACAAAGAGGCGGCGGTGCTCGTCGTTACGCACGATGAGTCGATCTTCCACCGCTTCGATCGGCTGATCAGCATGCGGGACGGAAAGATCGAAGGAGAGGAAGTGCGGGCGCGCCCTGCGAGCACAGCCCCGGGCATGCCTGAGCAGCCTCGCGAGAGGATGGCCGTACCATCTGCGGAGCGCGGAGCTAAGGATCTTGTCGCCGGACATTGACACCATCATAGATACCTGGGATCGAACCAGTGGCCCCAGCCGTGTGAAAGCTCGGATTTTATAGAGACTTCATAGACTTACGCCTACACACGGCTATCCACGACCACTTGAGAAATCAGTCACTTGGATTTCGCCGCTCGCAAATGGCTCGCAAGCACAATCTTGGAATCGATCAGCTGGGCCCGCGAAGCGGATTGATGAATCGCAAGCCCTCGAAGTGCTTCTCGTTGTCAGTGGCGATGATGCATTCGTTGGCTTCCGCGACCGATGCAATGATCATGTCGAGCGCGCTGCGCGGACGACCCCGGGCCGTTCCCTCGGCCATCAGCCGTGCCCAGATGATACCGGCGTTGTCGTCGA
>JAJYLP010000007.1 GCA_021787615.1 Pseudomonadota bacterium | reverse complement strand
ACGTCGAGTAGATGGCGACCACGGGCTTGAGGCCCTCGGTCGCAAGGCCTGCGGCGAAGGTCACCGCATGCTGCTCGGCGATCGCCACGTCGAAGTAGCGGTCGGGGAATCGCTTGGAGAACTCGACCAGGCCCGAGCCCTCGCGCATCGCCGGCGTGATGCCGATGATGCGCGGGTCGAGTTCGGCGATGTCGCACAGCCACTGGCCGAAGATTTGCGAGTACGAGGGACCCCGGGCCGCCTCCTTGAAGATCGTGCCGCTCGCCGGATCGAACGGTCCCGGACCGTGCCATTTGATCGGATCGGCCTCGGCCGGCGCGTAGCCCTTGCCCTTGCGCGTGACGACGTGCAGGAACTGCGGACCGTGCAGCTTGCGCACGTTGCGCAGCGTGCCGACCAGCGCGCGCACGTCGTGCCCGTCGAGCGGGCCGATGTAGTTGAAGCCGAGTTCCTCGAACAGCGTTCCGGGCAGCACCATGCCCTTCAAGTGTTCCTCGGAGCGGCGCGCCAGCTCCCAGACGGTGGGCATCTGGCGCAGGACTTTCTTGCCGCCTTCGCGCAGCGTCGCGTAGAGGCGCCCCGAGAGCGCGGCGGTGAAGTAATTCGACAGCGCGCCGACGTTCTCGGAGATCGACATGTCGTTGTCGTTGAGGATCACCAGCAGATCCGCCGGCAGCGAGCCGGCGTGATTCAACGCCTCGAAGGCCATGCCGGCGGTCATGGCGCCATCGCCGATGACGGCCACGACTCGCCGGTCCGAGCCCTCTCGTCCGGCCGCCACCGCCATGCCGAGGGCGGCGCTGATCGAGGTGCTCGAGTGACCGACGCCGAAGGTGTCGTACTCGCTTTCGCTGCGGTTCGGGAACGGGGCGAGCCCCCCGTGCTGCTTGATGGTGTGCAGCCGATTGCGCCGCCCGGTGAGCACTTTGTGCGGGTAGGCCTGGTGGCCGACGTCCCACACCAGCCGGTCATGCGGGGTATCGAAGACGTAATGCAGCGCGATCGTCAGTTCCACCGTGCCGAGGCCGGCGGCAAAGTGCCCGCCGCGCGTGGCGACGGTCTGAATCAGGAACTGGCGCAGCTCCTCGGCCAGCTGCGGCAGTTGCGTTTCCGGGATCCGCCTGAGATCGGCGGGCAGCTCGATCTGGTCGAGCAGGGGGTAGCGTTGCGGCTCGCTCATCGGCGGCAGTTTACACTGCAGAGGCGGCGCCAGGCCGCGTGTTGCGATTCGACAACATAAGTGAACAGGGACTCACTTGGCCGCAGCGCCGGTCGATTCCGGGCCATCCGGTACGGAAAAGGGCTCGATTTCAGGCTGTCCATTGCGCTTCATCAGGATCTCGACGCGCTGCTGGGCGGCTTTGAGGGCGTTCTGGCAATGTCGCGTCAGCTCCACGCCACGCTCGAACACGCGCAGCGCCTCCTCGAGCGGCAGGTCGCCGTGTTCGAGGCGCTCGGCCACCGTCTCCAGCTCCGCCAGCGCCTGCTCAAACTCCGGTACCTTCTGATCGGCTGCCACGCTGGACTCTCCATGATCGCCGCGGCACAGCGTCGCGGGTGGGGAATACCCGGGCGCCACCTTATACACTGCCGGATGATGGGGTCAATTGCGGTTGACGGGCCGACGGCGTGCGCTTAAAGTCTTGGCTTCAGTTAGAACCAGTCTAAATTGGAGAGCGGCATGAACCTCAAAGGCAGCAAAACCGAAAAGAACCTGAAGGACGCGTTCGCGGGCGAGTCCCAGGCGAATCGTCGGTATCTGTATTTCGCAGCCAAGGCGGACGTCGAAGGCTTCAACGACGTTTCGGCGGTGTTCCGTTCGACTGCCGAGGGCGAGACGGGTCACGCGCACGGTCATCTGGAGTATCTGGAGGCTGTGGGCGATCCGGCGACGGGCCTGCCGATCGGCGACACGAAGCTCAACCTGAAGGCGGCGATCGCCGGCGAGACCCACGAGTACACCGACATGTACCCGGGGATGGCCAAGGCGGCCCGCGAGGAGGGCTTCACCGAGATCGCCGATTGGTTCGAGACGCTCGCCAAGGCCGAGCGCTCGCACGCCAATCGCTTCCAGAAGGCTCTCGACAACCTGTAACGCATGCACGCGCGGCGCACGCGGCTCGCCTCGCGGCGGCCCCCGTGCGCCGTGCACCGCACGGTCCTGTTCGCATGAGCACGACTCCGGGAACTTCCGGCGCCGGCCGCGAGGGCAGCCTCGAGGCCCCCAAGCGCCATGCGCTCGAGTGGCGCAGCGAGGCGTTTTACGACGAGGCGGCCCTGCAGAAGGAGCTCGAGCGCGTGTTCGAGATCTGCCACGGCTGCCGGCGCTGTTTCAGCCTGTGCAACGCGTTCCCGACGCTGTTCGATGCAATCGACGCAACGTCGGACGGCGAGCTCGAGGCGGTGGAGCGCAAGGTCTTCTGGCAGGTGGTCGATCACTGCTACCTGTGCGACATGTGCTTCATGACCAAGTGTCCGTACGTGCCGCCGCATCCCTGGGCGGTCGATTTCCCGCACCTGATGCTGCGCGCCAAGGCGGTGCGCACGCGCAAGGAGGGCGTGAGCCTGCGTAACCGCGCGCTGGCCTCGACCGAAGCGGTCGGACGCATCGCCGGCATACCGGTCGTCGTGCAGGTCGTCAACGCCGTGAACCGCTCGGCCGCCGGCCGCGCGCTGCTCTCGAAGACCCTCGGCGTTGATCCCACCGCGCCGGTGCCGCAATACCATTCGCGCACCGCGCGCAAGCGGCTTGCCCGCCTGGGCACGGTCGGGTCGGTGACGGCCGCCGAGGCGCGCGCCACGCCGGAGACCACCGGCAAGGTGGCGCTGTTCACCACCTGTTACGGCAACCGCAATGAGCCCGAGCTCAATGAAGACCTCGCCACCGTGTTCGGACACAACGACATCGAGGTGAGCCTGCTTGGGGCCGAGCACTGCTGCGGCATGCCGCGGCTCGAGCTCGGGGATCTTGAGGCGGTCGCGCGTCTGAAAGAGCAGAACATCCCGCAGCTGCTTGCGGCGCTCGACGCCGGCTTCGACATCGTCGCGCCGATTCCCTCGTGCGTGCTGATGTTCAAGCAGGAGCTGCCGCTGATGTTTCCCGAGGACGCGCAGGTGCAGCGCGTCGCCAAGCGCATCTTCGATCCGTTCGAGTACCTGATGCTGCGCCATCGCGCGGGCGCGCTGCGCACGGACTTCAAACAGCCGCTCGGCAAGGTGAGCTATCACGTGCCGTGCCATCTGCGTGTGCAGAACATCGGGCTGAAGACCCGCGACGTGCTGCAGCTCGTGCCCGGCACCACCGTCGAGCCCATCGAGCGCTGCTCGGGTCACGACGGCACCTACGGAGTCAAGAAGGAGTTTCGCGCCGCCTCGGTGAAGATCGGCCGCCCCGTGATGAGCCGGGTGGAGGCGAGCGGCGCTGCGCACTACGCCAGCGATTGCCCGATGGCGGGTCACCAGATCGAAAGCGGGCTTGCCTCCGGCGCCGCGCCGGAGCATCCACTGCGGCTGCTGCGGCTCGCCTACGGCCTGTGAGCACCGCTCGCGAGGGTATCCGTGCCGAAACTCACTCCTGCCGACCTGATGAGCCTCGAGCAGTACGCGCGCGCGCGCGAGGCATTCCGCGCGCAGGTGCTCGAGCACAAGCGCCATCGCCGCCTCGCCGTGGGGCCAAATCTCACCTGGTGCTTCGAGGACCGCCTGACGATCCAGTATCAGATCCAGGAGATGCTGCGCGTCGAGCGGATCTTCGAGCCGGAGGGGATCGCCGATGAGCTTGCCGCTTACAATCCGCTCATTCCCGACGGCACGAACTGGAAGGCGACGCTGCTCATCGAATTTCCGGACGTCGCCGAACGGCAACGGCAGCTGACGCTGCTGAGGGGCATCGAGCGGCGCTGCTGGGTGGAGGTGCGCGGGCAAGCGGCCGTGTACGCCATCGCCGATGAGGACCTGGAGCGCGAGAACGAGGGGAAGACCTCCGCGGTGCATTTTCTGCGCTTCGAGCTCACACCCGAGATGATCGCCGCGCTGCGCGGCGGAGCGTCGCTCGCCGCTGGAGCCGATCACGAGCGCTACCGCCACTGGGTGAACCCGGTGCCGGAGGCCGTGCGCGAGGCGCTCATCGCCGATCTCGCCTGAGACGCCAAATTGGCATTTTCCGGCGCGCCGTGCTGTAAGATTCGCGGCCCCGGGACCTTTCAGCCCGCGTGAGAGTTGCGACCGAGCACGATGAGCCAGTCCTATACCGCCTCCGATATCGAGGTGCTGAGCGGCCTGGAACCGGTGCGCCGCCGGCCGGGGATGTACACACACACCTCGCGTCCGAATCACATGGCCCACGAGGTGATCGACAACAGCGTCGATGAGGCCATCGCGGGCTTCTGCAAACAGATCGACGTGACGCTCTACAAGGACGGCTCGCTGCAGGTGGCCGACGACGGCCGCGGCATGCCGGTCGACATCCACCCCAAGGAGAAGGTAAGCGGCGTCGAGCTGATCCTCTCCCGGCTGCACGCCGGCGGCAAATTCTCCGACAAGACCTACACCTTCTCCGGCGGTCTGCACGGCGTCGGCGTCTCGGTGGTCAATGCGCTCTCGAAAGAGCTCGAATGCCGGGTCAAGCGCGGCGGCAAGGAGTACGCGATCGGCTTTCGCGACGGCAAGCTGACATCCAAGCTCGCCGTCGTCGGCACCGTCGGGCAGCGCAATACCGGCACGACGGTGCGGTTCTGGCCGGACCCGCAGTTCTTCGATTCCGACAAGTTCTCCGTGCCGCAGCTGAAGCATACGCTCAAGGCCAAAGCCGTACTGTGCCCGGGGCTGCGCATCAGCTTCACCCACGAGGCCACCGGCGAGCGTGACGAGTGGTTCTTCAGCGGCGATCTCGGCGCCTATCTGCTCGAGGAGCTCGCCGAGCGTGAGCGGCTGCCGAACGAGCCGATCGTCGCGCAGCGCGAGCTCGAGAGCGATATGGTGAGCTATGCGCTCGCCTGGGCGCCGGGCGCCGAAACGGTCATCGGCGAGAGCTACGTCAATCTCATTCCAACTCCCGAGGGCGGCACGCACGTCAATGGCCTGCGCGCCGGCGTCGCACAGGCGGTGCGCGAATTCTGCGAATTCCGCGACCTGGTGCCGCGCGGCATCAAACTGACGCCCGAGGACGCGTGGGACCGGGTCTGCTACGTGCTGTCGGTGAAGATCCGCGAGCCGCAGTTCGCCGGGCAGATGAAGGAGCGGCTCGCCTCGCGCGATGCGGCGGCGCTGGTCGAGGGTTTCGTCCGCGACTCCATGGCGCTGTGGCTGAACGGCCATCCGGATGCCGGCGAGCGGATTGCGCAGTTCGCCATCGCCAACGCCCAGGAGCGCGCCCGCGCCGCCCAGCGCGTGGTCCGCAAGCGCATCGCCGGCGGGCCGGCGCTGCCCGGCAAGCTCGCCGACTGCGCCAGTCAGGATCCGCGCCGCGCCGAGCTGTTCCTGGTGGAGGGCGACTCGGCCGGCGGCTCGGCCAAGCAGGCGCGCGAGAAGGACTTCCAGGCCATCATGCCGCTGCGCGGCAAGATTCTGAACACCTGGGAGCTCGACTCGGGGGAGATCGGCGCCTCGCAGGAAGTCCACGATATCAGCGTGGCGCTCGGCGTCGAGCCCGGCGCGCACGACCTCAGTCAGCTTCGCTATCACAAGGTCTGCATCCTCGCGGACGCCGACTCCGACGGGCAGCACATCGCGACGCTGCTCTGCGCGCTGTTCCTGCGTCACTTCCGCCCGCTCGTGACCAACGGCCATGTCTACGTGGCCATGCCGCCCCTGTATCGCATCGACGCCGGCAAGCAGGTCTACTACGCGCTCGATGACGCCGAGCGCGACCAGATCCTGCGGCGCATCGAGAAGGACAGCCCGCGCGCCAAACCGACCGTGACCCGCTTCAAGGGGCTCGGTGAGATGAATCCCGCGCAGCTGCGCGAGACGACCATCGATCCGCGCACGCGCCGGCTGGTGCAGCTGACCGTCGATGCGCGGGACGAGACCGAACAGCTGATGGACATGCTGCTCGCCAAGAAGCGCTCCGCCGACCGGCGCGAGTGGCTCGAGCGCAAGGGCAATCTCGCCGAAGTACAGGTCTGAGGGCGCGTATGGAAGATCAGGAGCTCAATTTCGAGGGCATCGAGCGCCAGGCGCTGCGCGCCTTCACGGAAAAAGCGTACCTCGATTACTCGATGTACGTGATCCTCGATCGCGCGCTGCCCTCGATCGGCGACGGCCTGAAGCCCGTGCAGCGGCGCATCATCTACGCCATGAGCGAGCTCGGCCTCTCGGCCGCCTCCAAGCACAAGAAGTCCGCGCGCACCGTCGGGGACGTGATCGGCAAATTCCATCCGCACGGCGACAGCGCCTGCTACGAGGCGATGGTGCTGATGGCGCAGCCGTTCGCCTATCGCTATCCCATCGTCGATGGGCAGGGCAACTGGGGCTCGCAGGACGACCCGAAGTCCTTTGCGGCGATGCGCTACACCGAGGCGAAGCTCACCGGCTACGCGGAGGTGCTGCTCGGGGAGCTGGCGCACGGCACGGCGGATTGGACGGCGAACTTCGACGGCACCCTCGAGGAGCCGGTGATCCTGCCGGCGCGCTTGCCAAACCTGCTGCTCAACGGCACTTCCGGCATTGCGGTCGGGATGGCGACCGACATCCCGCCGCACAATCTGCGCGAGGTCGCCGCCGCGTGCATGCAGCTGCTCGAGGATCCCGAGGCGAGCACCGCCGCGCTGATGAAGCACATCAAGGGGCCGGATCTGCCCACCGGCGCCGAGATCATCTCCGCGCGCGCGGAGATGAAGGCGTTCTATGAGAGCGGCACCGGCTCGTTCAAGGCGCGTGCCACCTACCAGATCGAGGACGGCAACGTGGTCATCACCGCGTTTCCCTATCAGGTCTCCCCGGCGCGCGTACAGGAGCAGATCGCCGAGCAGATGCGCGCCAAGAAGCTGCCGATGCTCGAGGACGTGCGCGACGAGTCGGATCACAAGAACCCGGTGCGCCTGGTGCTGGTGCCGCGCTCGAACCGCGTGGATCTGGTGGAGGTGATGAACCACCTGTTCGCGACCAGCGATCTGGAACGCAACTATCGCGTCAACCTGAACATCATCGGGCTCGACGGCCGGCCGCGCGTGCTCGGCCTGAAGGCCATCCTGGCCGAGTGGCTCACCTATCGCATCGCCACCGTACGGCGCAGGCTGCAGCACCGGCTCGAGAAAGTCAGCCACCGCCTGCATATCCTCGAGGGACTGCTGGCGGTCTATCTCAATCTCGATGAGGTGATCCGCATCATCCGCCGCGAGGATGAGCCGAAGCCGGTGCTGATGAGGCGCCTGAAGCTCTCCGACGAGCAGGCCGAGGAGATTCTCAACACCCGTTTGCGCCACCTCGCCCGGCTCGAGGAGATGAAGATCCGCGAGGAGCAGACGAGCCTCGCCGCCGAGCGCAAGGAGCTCGAGGCGCTGCTCGCGAGCGAAGCGCGTCTCAAGCGCCTGGTGGCCGCCGAGATCCGTGCCGACGCGGACAAGCACGGCGATGAACGGCGCACGCGCATCATCGAGCGCGAGGCCGCCCAGGCGATCGACGAGACCACCCTCATTCCGAACGAGCCGGTGAGCGTGGTGCTCTCAAGCGGCGGCTGGGTCCGCGCGGCCAAGGGCCACGAGATCGATCCGCGCACGCTCTCTTACAAGAGCGGCGATGCGTACCAGGCCATGGCGCACGGGCGCAGCTTGCAGCCGGCGGTGTTCATCGACAGCACCGGGCGCACCTACTGCCTGCCGGCGCACTCGCTGGCTTCGGCGCGCGGCCAGGGCGAGCCGCTCTCCGGGCGCCTGAACCCGCCGGACGGCGCGAAATTCGTCGGCGTGATGATGGGCGAGGCGGACGATCTGTGGCTGCTCGCGAGCGATGCGGGCTACGGGTTCGTCGCGCGTCTTGAGGATCTGATCACCGACCGACGTGCGGGCAAGACCGTGCTCAACGTGCCGGCCAACGCGCTCGCGCTGCCGCCGGCGCGGGTTCTGGCAGAGGATGCGCTCCTCGTCGTGGTCAGCTCCGAGGGCAAGCTGCTCGCCTTCCCGGTGAGCGAGGTGCCGCAGATGCCGCGCGGCAAGGGCAACAAACTCTACGACATTCCGGGCAAGAAGGCGGCCGCACGGGCGGAGTTCGTCGCCGCCCTCGCGGTGGTGGCGCCGCGCGGGTCGCTCGAGGTCTGGGCGGGCGACAAGAAGCGCAGCCTCTCGTGGGCGGATCTCAAGGACTACCGTGGCGAGCGCGCGCACCGCGGCGCAGTGCTGCCGCGCGGATGGCCGCGCAGCGTGGATCGGCTCGAGGCGCTGCCGCCGCAATAGGCGGCGTTCACCTTGGCCCCCGCTCGCTCTCCTGCAGCACCACGTCCTCGGGGGCGTTGACGAAGTACCCCTGGATGAACTCGACGCCGAGCTGCCAGAGCACCGCCATGGTGTTGGCATCCTCGACGCGCTCGGCGATGGTCTTGATGCCGCGCTTGCCCGCCTCCTCGGTCAGCGCCCTCACGTGATGCTGCAAGTCCTTGTTGCGCGCCAGCGTCTGCACTAGCGCGCCGTCGATCTTAACGAAATCGAGCGGCATCGATTCGAGCAGTGCGAACGCGTTGGTGGGCGAGCCGAAACTTTCGATGGCGAAGCGAAAGCCCCAGCGGCGCAACTTGTCCGCGAGCGCGCGGGTCTGCGGGTTCGACACCGCCACCGTCTCGGGGATCTGGAAGCACACGCTTCCCGGGTCGGTGCGTGCCGAGCGGATGTGCCCGTCGAGCCAGGCGACGAACGAGGCATCGCGCACCGTATCCTTCGAGAGGCGTACGAACAGGCACTCCGGGCGCCGTTGCGCCGCGAACGACAGGGATGCCCCGACGACCCAGCGGTCGATATTCTTCAGCAGATCGTTGCGCTCGGCGGCCGGCAGAAATTCCCCGGGCAGCACTTCCTTGCCGCGCTGGTCGACCATGCGCAGCAGCACATCGAACATGCGCGCATCGCCACCGCGCAGGCTCGACACCGGTTGCATGGCTAGGTGGAAGCGGTTCTCGAGCAGCGCGCTCTTGATCTGTTTGACCCAGGCCTCATCGTAGGGCGTGGCGGCCGCGCCGGCCGCGCCGGCGGCAATCGGCTGGTTGCCGCCGCGGCGCGCGCCCCGCGAGCACGCCTCAGCCGCAGCCGCGATCACGGCGTCGAGATTCTTCGCCGTGCTCGGCACGGGCGCGAGCCCGACCGTGCAGGTGAGTGAGACGGACTTCGCGCCGCAGCGTACGGGATGCGCGGCGGTTTCCTGCACGAGCTGGGCGGCCCACACCTGCAGATCGCGATCGTTGCCGCGCTCGAGCAGAGCGAGGAAGCGCACACCGCCGAAGCGGCCGGCGATCTCCGTCGGATGCAGTACGGCGCGCAGCTGGGCGGCGAACTCGCCGAGCACCGCTTCGCTGGCGCTCGCGCCGACCGCGCTCTCGACATTCGCGAAGCGATCGAGCTTGATGAGCGCGAGCGCGCGCACGCCGCCCGGGCTGACCGCCTGCAGGCGCTGCGCGAGCGCGCGCAGCAGGTCAGGTCGATGCAGCAGGCCGGTCGTCTGATCGCATTGCACGGCCTGCTGAAGGTCCTGCAACAGCTTGTGCTCGTCGCGCGGCTTGGCCGGCAGGATCAGTCGCACGCACGGCTGGCCCTCGTGTTCCCCGAGCGACAGAGTGAACTCGGCGCCGAGCACGCTGCCGTCGGGGCGTAGGGCGCCGGCCTTGAGGGTGTGGCCACTCCAGCGGCCCTGCAGGCAGGCCGCGAGCGCGCCTTTGAGCGCTGCGCGGGAGGCCTCGTCGAACAAGTCCATCACCGGTTGGCCGATCACCCCCGCTCCGGGGCCGAACAGCTCGAGCCAGGCCGGGTTGGCGTCGACCGCGATGCCCTCCTGCACGTGCATGATCGCGTCGGCTGGCCGATGCGCGAGCGCCAGCAGCGGATCGTGCGCGGCGTGCGCTGATTCGACGGTCGAATGCAGCCCGCGCTCCAGGCGCGCCGAGCGCAGCTCCCGCCCGATCACCGCGGCGAGCCGCTCCGGCGCCTCGAACGACACCACATCGCGCGCACCGGCGCGCATCGCGGCGGCGATCGCGGTTTCATCGACGTGGGGCGCGACTACGACGATCGGCAGCCAGGGCGCGACCTGCTCGCGCAGCGCGACCACCGCAGCCACATCGTGCCCGGGCTCGGCCACATCGATGACGAGTTCGGGTCTGACCCGGGTGAACGCATCGTGCAGCGCCTCGAGGGCCGCGATCCAGGTGCACTGCACCGGCAGTCCCGCGCCGCTGAGAATGCCGTTGATCTGATCAACCGCATTGCGCGAGGCGCAGCGGACAACCAGCACAATCGTGTTCTCGGCCAAGCTCGACTCCGGACGGGGCTGCCACGCGGCGTAATCAGCTCATTTTAGCGGCGCTCGGCCGGCGCGGAGCTGCTGCGGGTCTCATTATGTGCGCTCGCGCACAAGCTCGAGCGCACGCGCGGGCGTGGCCCTTCAGCGCCCGCCGGTGATCGGAGTCAGAACGGTCTTGGCGGCGGCCCCGGGGATTTCCCGCACCAGACGCGGCACCAGATAGCCCGGCAGACGCGCCGCGAGCGCGCCGGCGAGCGCGCGCGCGCGCTCATCGGGCACGAGGAAGTGCGCCGCGCCGCGTACCCGGTCGAGCGCATGCAGGTAATAGGGCAGTACGCCCGCTGCGAACAGCTCCTGCGAGAGCCGCGCCAGCACGGCGACCTCGTCGTTGATGCCGGCGAGCAGCACCGTTTGGTTGAGCAGCGAGGCGCCCGCGTCGCGCATCTTCGCGCAGGCCTCGCGCAGCGCGGCATCGATTTCGTTGGGGTGATTGATGTGCAGCACGACGACGACCGGCACTGTGCTCGAGCGCAGCCACTCGGTGAGCCCCGCATCGATGCGCGAGGGCAGCACCACCGGCTGGCGTGTGTGCACGCGGATGCGTCGCACATGGGGAATCTGCGCGAGCGAGCGGGCGAGAGCGCTCAGGCGCGCGTTGCTCAGAGACAGCGGGTCGCCGCCGCTCAAGATGATCTCCTCGAGCGAGGCATCGGCGGCGATCGCAGCCAGCGCCTCGCCCCAGCGCGCACCCTCGCCGTGCTGTGCCGCGTAGGGAAACTCGCGCCGGAAGCAGTAACGGCAGTGCACCGCGCAGGTCTCGGTGGCGATGAGCAGCGCCCGCCCGTGGTACTTCTGCAGCAATGCCGGGACACGCTGCGCGGCGCGCTCCTGCAGAGGATCGGTGCCGAAGCCGCTCGGCCCGAGCAGCTCCTCGGCTGCGGGCAGGACCTGGCGCAGCAGCGGGTCGTCGGGATCCCCCGGACGCATGCGCGCCACGAAGCTGCGCGGAACGCGCAGCGGAAACGACGTTGCAGCCGCCGCCGAGATCGCCCCGGGGGGCAGACCGAGCGCCTCGGCCAGCTCCTCTGGGCGGGTGATGGCCTCGGCGAGCTCCTGCTGCCAGGAGGCGGGAATCTGGCGGGGTCGGACCGATGCCGGTATCATACGCGGCCCTTTAATCGGAGAGGCCGCGCATTGTGCCGCTCCGGCAGAGAGAAAGAAATGGCCAGCTACACCACCGCCGAAATCCGCTCGGGTCTGAAGGTCCTGCTCGACGGCGATCCCTACGCCGTGGTTGAGAACGAGTTCGTCAAGCCCGGCAAGGGCCAGGCGTTCAACCGCATCAAGGTCCGCAATCTCAAGACCGGCCGGACCATCGAGAAGACCTTCAAGTCAGGCGATTCGCTCGAGGCGGCCGACGTGGTCGACAGCGAGATGCAGTACCTCTACCAGGACGGGGACTTCTGGCACTTCATGGTGCCGGACAGCTTCGAGCAGTACACCGCAGGCAAGGCGGCGGTGGGCGAGAGCGCGCAGTGGCTGAAGGAGGGCGTCACCTGCATCGTGACGCTGTGGAACGGCGAGCCGCTGGTGGTCACGCCGCCGGCGCACGTGGAGCTGAAGATCGTCGAGACCGATCCGGGCCTGCGCGGGGACACCGCCACCGGCGGGCAGAAGCCGGCGAAGCTCGAGACCGGCGCCGTGGTACGCGTGCCGCTGTTCATCGATCAGGGAGAGGTCATCCGCATCGATACGCGCACCGGAGCGTACGTCTCGCGCGCCAAGCAGTAAGCGCGCGGCGCTCGCCTCTAGCGCGCAGCACCCTCGAAGCGGCTGGCCGCGAGCATCACGCGCGCCAGGCGCTCGAGGCCGCGCGCATCCTGCTCATCGAATCGGCCCGGCAGCGGGCTGTCGATGTCGAGCACCCCGAGGAGCTGTCCGTTGGCGATGAGCGGCACGACGACCTCCGAGCGCGAGGCGGTATCGCAGGCGATGTGCCCGGGAAAGGCATGGACGTCGGGCACCACGAGCGTCGCGCGGCGCTCGGCCGCCGTGCCGCACACGCCGCGTCCAAGGGCGATGCGCACGCAGGCCGGCCTGCCCTGAAACGGCCCGAGCACCAGTTCAGCGCCGCGCAGGAAATAAAACCCCGCCCAGTTGATCTCGGGGAGCGCCTCGAACAGCAGCGCGGCGGTGTTGGCCGTGTTGGCGATGGCATCGCTCTCGCCGGCGAGCAGCGCCTGCAGGTCGCCGGTGAGCTCGGCGTAGCCGGCGCGCTTGTCCTGAAAATCGTACCGTTTGCTCGTGTGCTCCATGGGACCTCCGCAATCAGGCGCGTTCGATGGGGAAGGACAGCACATCGTCGATGCGCTCGGCGCCCTCGGCGAGCATGACGAGTCGATCGAACCCGAGCGCCACGCCACAGCACTCCGGCAGGCCCGCCTCGAGCGCCGCGAGCAGCCGCTCATCGAGCGCGGCGGTGCTGAGCGCGAGCCGGCGCCGCTCGGCGATGTCGTGCTCGAAGCGTGCGCGCTGCTCGCGCGCATCGGCGAGCTCATGAAAGCCGTTGGCGAGCTCGATGCCCTCGCAGTACAGCTCGAAGCGCCGCGCGGCGCGCCGGTCCACCGGATCGAGCCGGGCGAGGGCGGCCTGGCTCGCCGGATAACCGTATACAAACGTGAGCGCGCCGCGTCCGAGCTGCGGTCCGATCCTGACGCTCATCAGCAGTTCGAGCAACTCGTCGCGGCTGTCCGAAGCGCCCGTGAAGCCCGCCGCGCGTGCCGCGGCCGTCAGCTCCTGCATCGAGGCGCTGAACGGATCGATGCCCAGCTGCTCGAGGAACACCTTCCGATAGCTCACGCGGGTGCTGGCGAGACCGTCGGCGCGAGCGCCAAGCAGTTCGCGCGCCAGCGCATCGACCTCATCCATGAGCGCATCGAGTGTCCAGCCCAGCCGGTACCATTCGATCAGGGTGAACTCCGCGTTGTGCAGCCGGCCGCGCTCGAGCCCGCGCACCACGTGACAGATCTGATAGATGTCGCCCACGCCGCCGGCGAGCAGCCGCTTCATGGCGTATTCGGGCGAAGTATGCAGGAAGTACTGCCGGGCGCACCCGTCGGTCGCATCGGGGAAGGTTACCTGCGCGGAATGAATGTGTACGTCGGTCACCGGGGCGTTGACCACCATCGGGGTGTCCACCTCCAGCACGGCGCGCGCGGCGAAAAAGCGTCGCGCCGCATCGAGCAGGGCCGCCCGGCGGCGCAGCGTCGCGCACGTCGCGGTGGCGCGCCAGTGCGTAAACTGCGGGCCGCCCATCGTTGTCATGCGCGCCCCGGGGTGCCCAGGAGCCGGCCCAGCGTCTCGCCCACCCGGATGCTCGCGCCGGGGCCGATGTCCGTGCGCCACTCTGCCGCCTGCGGCGGGAGCAGCAGGATCACCGTGGAGCCCATGTTGAAGCGGCCGAGCTCGGCGCCCTTGGCGAGGCGCAGCGGCGCGTGCTCGGCGGTCACCGGCAGCTCGGCGACCTGGCGGGCGGCGCGCGGGGCGACATCGCCGTGCCACACCGTGCTCATGCTGCCGACGAACAGCGCCCCGACCATGACCAGGCCCCAGGCGAGCGGTCCGTCCTCAAAGAGCAGCGCCACCCGCTCGTTGCGCGCAAACAGTCCCGGCACCACGGCGGCCGTCTTGGCGTTGACGCTGAAGAGCCGGCCGGGGACGAACCAGGCCGCGCGCAGCTCGGCCTCGAGCGGCATGTGGATGCGGTGATAGTTGTAGGGTGCCAGATACAGCGTCGCGAATGACCCGCCGCAGAAGCGTCGCGACCATTCCGGGCGGCCGGCCAAGAGCGCCTCAACTGTGTAATCGTGCCCCTTGGCCTGCGCGATGCGCGAGCCCTCGAGACGGCCGATCTGACTGACCGTGCCGTCGACCGGGGAGGCGAGGGCGAGCGGATCGGGCGCGCACGGACGGGTGCCCGGCCGCAGCGCGCGCGTGAAGAAGGCGTTGAAGGTCGGGTAGCTGTGCGGCTCGGCGTTCACCGCATCGCGCATGTCGGGATGGAAGTGACGCACGAACGCGCCGATCAGCGCCCGGTTCAGCGGCCGTGCATCGCTGCGCGTGACGCGCAGGACCAGCCGGGAGAGGAAATGCTGGGGCAACAGGTGCTGGATCGCGACAAACAGGCGTGCGCGCAGGGTCGGCGGGTCCGTCACGCGGGTCATGGGCGGCTGCGCGGATCAGCCGCTCGTGAGCAGCCGCTCGGCGCTGCCGCGCAGCGCGCCGGCGAGCCGCCGCCCGTCAAACGGCGGCGTGAACACCGCGACCTCGCGCCCGCGCGCATCGAGGAGAAACAGCGCCACGGTATGCTCGAACGTCTCGCCGCCGCCGGGCAGCGCGATCCTCCCGCGCGCGACGCCGAGGCGCGCAGCGAGGCTGCGAATCTGCGCCATAGGCCCGGTGAGGCCGATGAACTGCGGATCGAACCGGCGCAGAAACTTCGCGAGCACCGGCGGCGTGTCGTGCCGCGGATCGATCGAGACGAACAGCACCTGCAGCGGCACCAGCGGCACGCGCTGCTGCACCCGCGCGAGCAGGGCGAGCGTGTCGGGGCATTCGTCGGCGCAGCGGGTGTAGCCGAAGTACATCAGGGTCAAGTGACTGCGCAGCTCGGCGCGGTGGAACGGGCGTCCGCGGCTGTCGGTCAGCGCAAACGGGCCGAGGGCCCGCGGCCGCGGCAGCCAGGTGCCGTAGGCGGGCACGGGCGCGCGGCTGTACCGCGCGCCGGCCAGCCGGTACCCTGCGAAGCCGGCGCCCACGCACACCAGCGCCACCAGCGCCCAGAAGTATCGAGAGGACATGCGACAAGTATCCCACAGCGCGCCCCGCCGCGCCCCGCGCGCCGTGCGCGTATCGGTGCGGCGGCTCATCGAGCAGGGCGCCAAGCGGCTGCAGCGGGCCGGCGTGTTCTTCGGTCACGGCACCGACAATGCCTGGGACGAGTCGGCCGCGCTGGTGCTGCACGCGTTAGGCCTCGCACACGCCGGCCCGTCCGCGTATGCCCGGCGGGTGGGCCTGCGCGCGCAGCAGCGCGTGCGGGCATTGTTGAGCCGGCGCATCGAGGAGCGCATCCCGGCGGTGTATCTGACCGGCGAGACCTGGTTCGCCGGACTGCGGTTTTACGTCGATGCGCGCGTGCTCGTGCCGCGCTCGCCGATCGCTGAGCTCATCGGGCGGCGGTTCGCGCCGTGGCTCGATGCACGCCGGATCAGCCGCGTGCTCGATGTGGGCACCGGCTCGGGCTGTATCGCCATCGCCTGCGCCAAGGCGCTGCCCTGGGCGAGGGTCGACGCGGTGGACATCTCGGCGCAGGCGCTCGAGGTTGCCGTGCGCAACGTGCGCCGCCATCGGCTCGGACGGCGGGTGCACCTGATACGCTCCGATCACTTCGCGGCCCTCGGCGCCGAGCGCTATGATCTGATCGTCTCGAACCCGCCGTATGTTGGTGCGCGCGAGCTCGCCTCGCTGCCGCCGGAGTACCGTCACGAGCCGCCGCTCGCGCTCGGCGCCGGCCGCGGCGGACTCGATTCGGTCCGCGTGCTGCTCGGGCAATCGCGCCGCCACCTGCGCCCGGGGGGCGCGCTCATCGTCGAGGTGGGCAACACCGAGCGGGCTGTGCAGCGCGCGTTCCCGGAGCTGCCCTTCGTGTGGCTGCAGTTCGAACGCGGCGGCGGCGGCGTGTTCCTGCTCGGGGCCGAGCAGCTGCCTCATCCCGCTGCGCGCAGCCGTACCGCCCGCGCGGGCGCATAGTACACTCGGCAAGCCGCGCCCGGCCCCGGACGGAATCAACCCGTGCCGCGGCCCCGCGCGGTGCGATCAGGGGCGCCTCATGTCCGGCAACACCTTCGGC
The DNA here is from genome assembly GCA_021787615.1 of Pseudomonadota bacterium. Classification (GTDB taxonomy): domain Bacteria; phylum Pseudomonadota; class Gammaproteobacteria; order Steroidobacterales; family Steroidobacteraceae; genus 13-2-20CM-66-19. The sequence continues at coordinate 57,060 of JAJYLP010000007.1, read as the reverse complement.
AAACTGTTCACGGTGACGACCTTCGGCGAGAGCCACGGTCCGGCGCTCGGCTGCGTTGTCGATGGCTGCCCGCCCGGACTCGCCCTCAGCGAGGAGGACGTGCAGGCCGACGTCGACCGGCGCCGCACCGGCACGTCGCATTTCGTCAGCCAGCGCCGCGAGAGCGACCAGGTGCGCATTCTCTCGGGCGTGTTCGAAGGGCGCACCACCGGGACGCCGATCGGCCTGATCGTCGAGAACACCGACGCGCGCTCGCGCGATTACGAGAAGATCAAGGACCGCTTCCGCCCCGGGCACGCCGACTACACGTACCAGCAGAAGTACGGCATGCGCGACTACCGCGGCGGCGGGCGCTCCTCGGCGCGTGAGACGGTGATGCGCGTGGCAGCCGGCGCCATCGCGCGCAAGTATCTGGCCACGCGCCTCGGGGTGCGCATCTACGGTTACCTCAGTCAGATCGGCGCGCTCTCGCTCGAGCCGCGCGATGTCGAGTTCGCCTACCGCAACCCGTTCTTCTGCCCCGATCCCGAGCGCATCGAGGCGCTCGAGGCGCTGATCTGGGAGCTGCGCGCCGCGGGGGACTCCATCGGCGCGCGCGTCACGGTGGTCGCAGCCGGCGTGCCGCCCGGGCTCGGCGAGCCGGTGTTCGGGCGTCTCGATGCCGATATCGCCGCGGCGCTGATGGGGATCAACGCGGTCAAGGCGGTCGAGATCGGGGCCGGCACGCACTCGGCAAAGCAGCGCGGCAGCGAGCATCGCGACGAGCTCACGCCGGAGGGCTTCGCGAGCAACAATGCCGGGGGCATCCTCGGCGGGATCTCCTCGGGTCAGGACGTGGTGGCACACCTGACCCTCAAGCCCACCTCGAGCATCCAGGTGCCGGGGCGTACCATCGATATCGAGGGGCGGCCGGCCGAGATCGTCACCACCGGGCGGCACGACCCGTGCGTGGGGCTGCGTGCCACCCCGATCGCGGAGGCCATGCTCGCGATCGTGCTGATGGATCATTACCTGCGCCACCGGGGGCAGAACGCCGATGTGCGCTCGCCGACCCCGGATATCGCGCGGCGGGGGGGCGCGAACTGAGGCCGGGAGGGGTGCGGATCGGCGAGTCTACGAAGCGCGACACAGTTTGCCGGGCCAGAATGAGTAAAGATCTCCCGGCATGCAAGCCGGCGGCGCTGCGGGGCGGCGTCGGCCGGTTTGGGGTTGCGAACCGATTTAAGTTATATTGCAGCCCGCGCCGGATGCGTCCGCGAAATGCGACCATCCGATTGTTTTTATAAGGGGTTTTGTTCACCGATGCCGTTCGGGGTGAGGTCAATGATCGCCAAACGCTCCAGTCTGGTGATGGCGCTGCTGCTGGCGTTGCCGCAGGCGGCGCTGGCTCTGGGCCTCGGGAATATCCATCTTAAGTCGCATCTCGACCAGCCGCTCGATGCCCGCATCGATCTGCTCGATGCCACGCCGGGGACCCTGCAGAGCCTCACGGTCGGACTCGCCTCGCGTGCGGCGTTCACCAAATATGGCCTGAACTGGCCGTCGTACCTGGACGGGGCCCGGGTCGAGCTCACCCATGGCGCCGACGGGCGCATTGAACTGCATCTGACGTCGCAGGTGCCGGTCACCGACCCCATTCTCACCCTGCTCGTCAAGGCCAGCTGGGATCGCGGCGTGCTGTTCCGCGAGTACACGATTCTGCTCAACCCGCCGGTATACGTGCCGAGCGCGAGCCAGCCGCACCATGTGGCCATCGCCGCGCCGGTGGTGGGCAATGCGCCGCGTACGGGCACCCTGTCCGGCGCAAGCGCCCCGGCGGTGAGCCCGCCGGCAACGGCGCCCGCGGCGGCCACCGCACTGCCGCATTCGGTGCCGGTGCGCCCCGGCGACACGCTGTCGGGCATCGCCAGCCGCTTCAGTGGCGGCGGCATGGATTCGGGGCGCACGCGCCAGTGGATGGTGGCCATCTATCAGCGCAACCCACAGGCCTTCGCGCACAACATGAACCTGCTGCGCGCCGGCACGGTGCTGCGCATTCCCGGCTCGAGCGCAGTCGCCCAGGTCTCCTCAGCCTCGGCGTGGCAGGAAGTGAACCGTCAGGACAGCGCCTGGCGCGCCAGTCAGGGTGCGGGCGGGTCGGGCCGGCTGCGCCTGGTCGCCCCGCAGAGTCCAGGCGCGGCGGCCGGCACCGGCGGCTCCTCGGCCCAGATCGGCGCGCTGCAGGCGAAGGTGCGCTCGCTGCAGAGCCAGTTGGCGCAGGTGAAGCGACTGGTCCAAGTCAAGAGCACGGCTCTGGCGGCGCTGCAGGCGCGGCTCGCCGCCGGCAAAGCAGCGCCTCCCCCGGCGGCCGCTGCCACCCCCGCGGCGCGCCCGGCCGCCCCAGCGCGCCAGCCCGTCAAGTTCCGTCCGTCGGCTGCCCCCGCTGCGGCGCACCCCGCCGCTCCGAGCGCGCTGGGGCAAACGCTGCGGCGGTACTGGTGGGTACTGAGCCTGCTCGGCCTGCTAGTGGTCCTCTATGTGCTCGCCCGTCTGCTGCGCGCCCGGCGCGAGAGCGCCGCCGATGAGCTGCTGACCGAATCGGCCGACAAGGGATTTGCGCATGGCGCCCCGGCGCCGATCGAACTGATGGGCGCCCCGTCGCGCCGCGAGGACGCCATCGATGTGCGCGAGGGGACGCACGAGCAGCCGCACTTGGTGACGAAGGAGTCCGCCTCGCCCGTGGTTGCGACGCACGTGGCGGCCGATCAGACCATGAGCAGCGAGACTGCGCTCAATCTGGAGCAGGGCGACCCGCTGGCCGAGGCCGACTTTCACATGGCCTACGGCCTGTACGATCAGGCCGCAGACCTCATCCGCATTGCCATCCAACGCGAGCCGGAGCGGCGCGATCTGAAGCTCAAGCTCCTCGAGGTGTTCTTCGTCTGGGGGAACAAGGATCAGTTCGTCGAGATGGCGCACGAGCTGGCCGAGTCGCGTGATCGCGCGCCGGCCGGCGAGTGGGACAAGATCGTGATCATGGGGCGCCAGCTGGCCCCGGACGATCCGTTGTTTGTCGGCTCGGAAGTGAGCGGCGCGGCTTCTCACGACGTGGATCTGGATCTCGAGGGCGGCCAGGGCCGGGTCGATTTCGATCTGATGGGCGGGGCGATGCACGCCGGCCACGGCGCCGCCACGGGCGCCGCGAGCGGCACCAGCAGCACCGGTTCATTCGACCTGGACATCGGGGCGGCGCTCGGAGAGGAGCCGGCCGCGAGCGGAACCGATCTGAATGCGACGGTGCCCGATCTGGAGAAAACGGGCTCCGAGACCGGCGTGACGCAGGAGATGGAGCACCCGTTCGATGCGGCTCCGGCCTTCGAGCCGATGGAGCCCACAGTCGAGCAGCCGGCCCTGTATATGGGCGCTCAGGCGGCGCTGCGCGAGAAGGTCGAGGCCCTCAGTCAGGGCTCGGAGCGCACCGCGGAGCTGGCCATTGACGATCTGGGCCTGGACCTCGGGGCGTTCGAGACCACGGTCCAGCCGGGCCTGGCGGGGGACGCCCCGACGCTGGTCGCCGGGCTCGACGAGCAGTCGCGCAAGGTGCTGGCGGCCGCCGAGGAGGCGAACGCGGGCGAGTCGCCGGCCGCGCCGACGACCGGCACCACGAGCGCCTGGCAGATCGATGAGCGGGAACTGGAGAACCTGCTCTCCGAGGAGCCGACCGCCGGCGGGCACGACCCCTCTGCGACCTCGCGCCTGAGCGTGCTCGAGTCCGCGGGAGGAGTGGATTTCGACCTCGGCGGCGGCGCGCCGCCGGTCAAGCCGCAGAGCGGCAACGGCCTGGATTTCGACATCGGCACGGCGACCTTGGCGCATGCGGATCTCGGCACGACGCAGGACTCGCCCACCGCCGAGCACGAGGTCGCCGACCTCGAGCCGATGACGATGAGCGAGGTCGGCACCAAGCTCGACCTGGCCCGAGCGTACATGGACATGGGCGATCCGGAGGGCGCGCGCAGCATCCTCGAGGAAGTGATGCATGAGGGCTCGGACGCGCAGCGTCAGGAGGCTGGGCGCCTGCTGGAGTCGCTGCCCGGCTGATGCCTCGGATCGCGTTCGGGCTGGAATACCAGGGCGACGCTTACGTCGGCTGGCAGAGCCAGCCTACGCGCCCGAGCGTTCAGGGGTGTGTCGAGGCGGCCCTGGCGAGGGTCGCCGACGCGCCGGTGAGGGTGGTCTGCGCGGGCCGCACGGACGCCGGCGTTCACGCCCGCGGCCAGGTGGCCCACTTCGACACCGCGGCCGCGCGCAGCATGCGCGCCTGGGTACTCGGGGCCAACACCGCGCTGCCGCGCGACATCAGCATCTCGTGGGCCCAGCCGGTACCGGCGCACTTTCATGCGCGCTATTGCGCCGAGGCGCGCACCTATCGTTATTTCATTCTCAACCGCGGCGCGCGCTGCGGGCTGTATGCGCACCGGGCCACCTGGGTGCACCAGCCGCTCGATGAGGCGGCGATGGCGCGGGCGGCCGCCTTGCTCGAGGGCGAGCACGACTTCAGCGCATTCCGTGCTGCGGAGTGTCAGGCAAAATCGCCAGTCCGCCGACTCGAGCGGCTGACCGTGCAGCGTCACGAGGCGTGGCTCACCATCGAGGCCACCGCGAACGCGTTCCTGCATCACATGGTGCGCAATATCGCGGGCCTGCTCATCGCCATCGGCAAGGGCGAGGCGCCCGCCGCGTGGGCCGCCGAGGTGCTCGCCGGCCGTGACCGGCGCTTGAGCGCGCCCACCGCCCCGGCCGAGGGGCTGTACCTGTGGTCGGTGCGCTATCCGGAGGCGTTCGGACTGCCCGAGCCGCTCGGCGGGCCCGCGCCGCAATGATCGGCTATCATCGCCCGCTGGTGGCCTGGCGGATGTCCTATGTCCTGGTTTGAGAAGATCATGCCCTCGCGCATCAAGACCGAGCGGCGCACGCGCTCGGTGCCCGAGGGCCTGTGGATCAAGTGTCCGGCATGCGACGCGGTGCTGTATCGCGCCGAGCTTGAGCGCAATCTCTATGTCTGTCCGAAGTGCTCGCATCACATGCGCATCGGGGCGCGCGAGCGGCTCGACGCCTTTCTCGATCCCGGCACGACCCAGGAGATCGCCGCGGGGATCCAGCCGGAAGACCCGCTGAAGTTCCGCGACAGCAAGCGCTACAAGGACCGCCTGGCGCAGGCGCAGAAGACTACCGGGGAGGCCGACGCGCTGGTGGTGATGAGTGGCACGCTCGAGACGCTGCCGGTGGTGGCGTGTGCCTTCGAGTTCCAGTTCCTCGGCGGCTCGATGGGCTCGGTGGTGGGCGAGCGCTTCAAGCGCGCCGTGGACCAGTGCATCGCCGAGCGCCGGTCACTCGTGTGTTTCACCTCGAGCGGCGGGGCGCGCATGCAGGAGGCGCTGTACTCGCTGCTGCAGATGGCCAAGACCGCCGCGGCGCTGGCGCAGCTGAAACAGGCGCGGCTGCCGTTCATTTCAGTGATGACCGACCCGACCACCGGCGGGGTGTCGGCGAGCCTCGCCATGCTCGGGGACCTCAATCTCGCCGAGCCGCGCGCGCTGATCGGCTTCGCCGGCCCGCGTGTCATCCAGCAGACGGTGCGCGAGACGCTGCCCGAGGGTTTCCAGCGCAGCGAATTCCTGCTCGAGCACGGGGCGCTCGACATGATTGTCGATCGGCGCGAGCTGCGCGCACGCATCGCCGCGCTGCTGCGGCTGTTGCTGAAGAAGCCGGCCGCCGCGGCGTAACGGGCGCGCGCGCCGCCGACCCGGCCGCACTGCCCAGGCGCACATGAGCGAGTCACTCGAGTACTGGCTGGCGCGACAGCAGGCGGCGCACCCGCGCGCGATCGATCTGGGGCTCGAGCGCGTGGCGGCCGTGGCGCGCCGGCTCGACCTGATGCGGCCTGCGGCCACCGTGATCACCGTGGCCGGCACCAACGGCAAGGGCTCGACCGCAGCGCACGCCGAGGCGCTGCTGCTCGCGGCGGGAGCGTCGGTGGGCCTGTTCACCTCGCCGCACTTCATCCGCTACAACGAACGCATCCGCATCCAGGGCCGTGAAGCCGACGATGCCAGTCTGGTGGCGGCATTCGAGCGTATCGAGGCGGCGCGCGGCAGCGAGACCCTCACGTTCTTCGAATACAACACGCTCGCGGCCCTGTGGCTGTTTGCCGAGCGGGGCGTGCGCTTCGCGGTGCTCGAGGTCGGCCTCGGCGGACGGTTGGATGCGACCAATCTCATCGATGCCGACGCCGCGGTGCTGTGCTCGGTGGGGCTCGATCATCGCGAGTGGCTCGGCGAGTCGCTCGAGCAGATCGGTGCCGAGAAGGCCGGCATCTTCCGGCCTGGCCGCGCCGCGGTGCTCGGCACTGCGCGGATGCCCGCGAGCGTGTATGCGGCCATCCGGCGCCTCGGCGCCCGGTCGGTTGTGGCCGAGCGCGACTACCGCTGGCGGATCGGCGCGGATGGGCGCTGGAGCTATGAGGGCGTGCAGGTGCGCCTTGACGATCTGCCGCCGTCGCGGCTCGAGGGCGTCATCCAGTACCGCAACGCGGCCAGCGCGCTCGCGGCGATCGAATCGTTGGCGGGCGGGCGCTCGGCCGCGGACGCCGATGCCGTGCTCACCGCCCTCGATGCGCGCACCGCAGGGGCCGCACTCGGCTCGGTGCGTCTTGCCGGGCGCTTCCAGGTGGTGCCCGGGGAGGTCGAGTGGATTCTCGACATCGCGCACAACCCGCCGGCCGCGGAGGTGTTTGCCGCGGAGCTTGGCCGTCGCCCCTGTCGCGGCCGAACGCTCGCGGTGGTGGGCATCCTCGGCGACAAGGACGTCCCGGCGATCGGCGCGGCGCTCGCTGCGGCGGTCGCGGAGTGGTTCCTGTGCGCGCTGCCGGGTCCGCGCGGAATCAGCGCCGAGGCATTGGCCGCACGGCTCGCGGCCGTGGCGCGCGCGCCGCAGCTGTTTGGCTCGGTGGCCGAGGCGTGCGCTGCGGCGCAGCGCGCGGCGCGCCCGGGCGATCGGGTCATCGTCTGCGGCTCGGTCCATACGGTCGGACCGGCGCTGCAATGGCTTGGGGTATACTCCGCCGCGTGAAAGAGCGACTGACGGGCGCCATCATTCTCGTGGCGCTGATCGTGCTGTTGGTTCCCGAGCTGCTGACCGGACCGCCTCGGCTGACATCCTCGGGCACGCCGCCGGGTCGGGCAGGTGCCGTTGCGGCTGTCGCCGGGTCGGCGCCGGTGCGCTCCTATACGCTGCCGCTCGGCGCGGGGGCCGGTGCGCGCGCAGCGGCGATCCGCGTTGCCGCGCCAGCTCCGGCCGCTGCCGGAACGGGGCAGGCGAGCGCGGCGCCAGCGCCGGCGAAGCCACCGCCAGCCGCGACTCCCCCTGCTGTGAAGGCCAAGGTAAAGGCTGAGACCCAGCCGCGGCCGCAGACGGCCGCTCCCATCCCCCCCAAAGCCAAACCGCTGCCTCAGGAGCGGCCGGCCGCCCGTCCGGCCGTGGCGCCCTCGGCGCGGCGCGTCCAGCACGCACCATCGAGAGCGCAATGGGTGGTGCAGCTGGGGGTCTTTGCCTTCCGCGCCGACGCCCTGCGGCTGGGGCAGCGGGTCCGTGCCCGGGGCATCCCGGTGCGTATCACCCCCCTGCGCGTTCGCGGGCGGCTGCTCTGGCGGGTGGCGACCGGGGCGGTGAGCGGCCACGCGGCCGGGCTTGCCCTGGCCCGGCGCCTGCAGGGGCTGGCTCTGAAGGGCGAGCTGCTGCGCCAGTGACACGAGCGCAAGCGGGCATTCCTGGCCTCTTGTACAATCCGCGCCCCCGGGGAACCGTCCGACTGATGATGCGCCAACCGCGGCCGCCGCACAGCGACACCCTTGCACCATCGGCTTGGCGAGGCGGGTGCGGCGTTCCGCGCGCAAGGCACGCACGGCAGTGCCGGGACCTCCCAGCCTTGACCCGACCGGACGCGCCGGGATGAATACCGCCGACTACCTGATATCAGCCGCGATCATCCTGTCCGCCGTGGTGGGGGCGGTGCGCGGTTTCCTGCGCGAGGCCATCGCGCTGGCCACCTGGCTGGTGGCGCTCGCGCTCGCCTGGCATTTCGCCCCGCGCCTCGCGCCGCACCTGGGCGGACTGCTGGGGGCCTCCGGGGTGCGCATCTGGGCCGCTCGCGTCATCATCGCCGCGCTCGCGCTGCTGGTCGGCATGGCGATCGGCGCGATCATCGGGCACTTCGTGCGGCTGTCGATCTTCAGCGGCGCCGACCGTTTTCTCGGCTTTCTCTTCGGCGCGGCCCGCGCCGCGGTGCTGCTCGGGGTATTCGTGATCCTCGCCGAGCTGCTGCACCTTGATACCGGGGGCTGGTGGCGCCATTCAATGCTGATTCCCTACGGCAAGTCGATCGCGGGCGGGCTGAGGACGCTGGTCGGCGCCGGGCGGCTGTGAGGTAGGTTATGTGTGGAATCGTCGGGCTCGTCGGCACGGGCGCGATCAATCAGCGCCTCTACGACGCGCTGACCGTGCTGCAGCATCGCGGCCAGGACGCCGCCGGCATCGCCACCAGCGGCGAGAGCGGACTGTGCGTGCGCAAGGCGAGCGGGCTGGTGCGCGATGTGTTCCAGCAACAGCACATGCTCGAGCTCAAGGGCAACGTCGGCATCGGCCATGTGCGCTACCCGACCGCCGGCTGTGACGGCGCCTCGGAGGCCCAGCCGTTCTACGTCAACTCTCCCTACGGGATCTGCCTGGCGCACAATGGCAATCTGACCAACGCCGCCGAGCTCGCGGAGGTCCTCACCCTCGAGGACCGTCGCCACCTCAACACGGGCTCGGACTCGGAGGTGCTGCTGAACGTATTCGCCTCCGAGCTGCAGCGCATCGGTACGCCGCGTGTGGCGCCGGGGGATGTGTTCGCGGCGCTCGAGGCGGTGTACCGGCGCTGCCGCGGGGGCTTCGCCGTGGTCGCCATGATCATCGGCCACGGCATCGTCGGATTCCGCGATCCCAACGGCATCCGTCCCCTCGTGCTCGGTGAGCGTGACACGCCGCACGGCAAGGAGTGGATGCTCGCCTCCGAGAGCGTGGCGCTCGACATTCTGGCGTTTCGTCTGGTGCGCGACGTCGCTCCGGGCGAGGCGGTGCTCATCGACGAGTGCGGCCGGCTGCATTCGCATCAATGTGTCGCGAGCTCGCGCCACGCACCATGCATCTTCGAGTACGTCTATTTCGCGCGCCCGGACTCCAAGATCGACAATATTTCGGTGTATCGCGCGCGCATGCGCATGGGCGATCGGCTGGCCGAGAAGATCCTGCGCGAGCGCCCGAATCACGGCATCGACGTGGTGATCCCCATTCCCGACACCAGCCGCACCAGCGCGCTGCAGCTGGCCCAGCGGCTCGGCCTGAAGTATCGCGAGGGGTTCACCAAGAACCGCTACATCGGCCGCACTTTCATCATGCCGGGCCAGCAGCAACGGCAGAAGTCGGTGCGCAGCAAGCTCAATGCCATCGACCTGGAGTTCCGCGGCAAGAATGTGCTGCTGGTCGATGATTCCATCGTGCGCGGCACCACCTCGGCCCAGATCATCGAGCTGGCGCGGGAAGCCGGCGCGCACAAGGTGTATTTCGCCTCGGCGGCCCCGCCGGTGCGCTATCCGAACGTATACGGCATTGACATGCCCGCGGCCCACGAGCTGGTGGCAAGCGGGCGCAGCGTCGAGGAAGTGATGCGGCTGATCGGTGCCGACTGGCTCGTCTATCAGGATCTCGATGATCTGATCGCCGCCTGCAGGCACGAGGACTCGCAGATCGAGGAGTTCGACACCTCGTGCTTCTCCGGCCACTACGTCACGGGCGATGTCACGCCGCAGTACCTGGAGCGTCTGCAGCGCGAGCGCTCGGATGAGGCCAAGCAGCGCGGCCGAGGTGCGCTGAAGATCGTCCACGGTGGCTGAGCGGGCGACAGCCGGCGATGCGCGTCGCGAGCTGCTGATCGCGCTGTTTCGGGCGGGGCTCGCCCGTGTGGATGGGCGCCGCTGCACGCGTGAGGCGTTGCGCGGCGCCGAGGCGGGACCGGTCTGGGCGGTGGCGATCGGCAAGGCGGCCGCCGCCATGGCGCTCGGCGCCCGCGATGCGCTCGGCGCCTCTCTCGAGCGGCTGCTGGTGGTGAGCCCGCGAGGTCACGGCGCCGAGGCGCTTGCCGCGACGCCCGGCGCCGAAGTGCTCGAGAGCGCTCACCCCGTGCCCGATGAGCGCTCGCTGCGCGCCGGAGCGCGGCTGCTCGACTGGCTCGATGCGCTGCCGGCTTCCGTCCAGCCGCTGTTTCTGATCTCAGGCGGCGCCTCCTCACTGGCCGAGGTCCCCATGCCCGGCGTCACGCTCGAGCAGCTCGCGCGCCTCTCGCAGCTGGGGCTTGCCGCGGGCCGCGACATCGTCACGCTGAATGCCGAGCGGGCGCGCTGCTCGCAGATCAAAGGCGGGCGTCTGGCCGCGCGGCTCGGCGGCCGCGGCGGGCGGGCGCTGCTGATCTCCGACGTGCCGGGCGACGATCCGGCCGTCATCGGCTCAGGAATTCTGGCCCCGGCGCCAGAGGGGGACGCCATCCGGCGCGAGGTGATCGCCTCGGTCGACATGGCGATGGGCGCCGCCGCCGAAGCCGCGCGCGCACGCGGCCTGACGGTGCGGCGCGCCACGGGCAGATTCTCCGGGGACGCCGCCCGGCTCGCGACGCAATTCACGCACGAGCTGGCGCTCGGTGAGGCGCAGGTGCGCGTCTGGGGCGGGGAGTCGACCGTGCAGCTGCCGGCGGCGCCCGGACGCGGCGGCCGCAATCAACACCTGGCGCTCGCCGCGGCGCGGCTGATCGCCGGCTATCCTGAACTGGCTCTGCTCGCGGCCGGCACCGACGGAATCGACGGGCCGACGGAGGATGCCGGCGCGGTGGTCGACGGGGAAACCTGCGGGCGCATCGCCGTGCTCGGCCTGGATCCGGACGACAGCCTGCGGCACGCCGATTCGGGCACGGCGCTCGCGGCCGCCGGCGCGCTGCTGCGCACCGGACCGACCGGCACCAACGTCGCGGACCTCGTAATCGGTGTGAAACGCGCGCTCGAGCGCCCGGGTTTGTGAGCAATTGTAACGCTGGAGTCCACCCGAGCCGGTGCGGCTCTGGCGCTCCCGCGCGGCGCTCCGGTATCGTTGCACGCACCGGAGTACGCCATGGCCGAGCATCCTCACCTGTTGATCGTCGATGATGACAGCGAGATCCGCTCGTTGTTGAGTCAGTATCTGGAGAAAGAAGGCCTGCGCGTGACCGCGGTACGCGATGCGCTCGAGATGCGCCGCGCGATGGAGCGCGCACACTTCGATCTGCTGGTGCTCGATCTGATGCTGCCCGGCGAGGACGGCCTGTCGATCTGCCGCGAGCTGCGTACCCGCTCGCAGCTGCCGGTGATCATGTTGACGGCGCGCGGGGAGGATGTCGATCGAATTGTCGGGCTCGAGCTCGGTGCGGACGACTACGTGGCCAAGCCGTTCAATCCTCGCGAGCTGCTGGGCAGGATCCGCGCGGTACTGCGCCGCAGCGCTCACGCCTCACCCGATCCGGATCCGCAGTGCGTTAAGGCATTCGCGTTTGACGGCTGGCGCCTCGACACCACGAGCCGCACGCTCACCGGCGGCGCGGGCGAGGTGCCGCTGAGTGGTGCGGAGTATCGCCTGCTCGCAGTCCTGCTGTCGGCCGGCAACCGGGTCGTCACTCGCACGCAGCTCGCCGAGCTGCTGCGCGGGCGGGAGGTCGACCCGTTCGATCGCAGCATCGATGTGCGCGTCAGCCGGCTGCGGCAGATTCTCGGGGATGACGCGCGCTCGCCGCGCATCATCAAGACGGTCTACGGCCAGGGCTATGTGATCGGCGTGCCGGTCACGACCGAGTGACTGAAACGCAGGGTCCGCGCATGCGCCTTCGCTTCTGGCCGCAATCGCTGTTTGGGCGGCTCATCGCCGCCACGGTCATCGGGGTGCTGCTCGCCCAGACGGCAAGTCTTTACCTCGTTGCGCGCAATGAGCAGCGCATCGTGACCCAGGTCACCACGCGCCTGTGGGCGCGGCGGATCAGCGAGATCACGTTCATGCTCACGCAGCTGCCGGCGCGGCAGCGCGCGCTCGTTGTGCGGCGGCTGCGGGCGAACGGCGGCTTCGGTCCCATCGGTCCGATGCGCTGGCGCGCGGGCGGCATGCCGCTGCGCGCGCCGCTGCCGCCCGGAGCGCGTCCGCCGCGACGGTCACGCTGGCTGTTCGTGCATTGGGCCATGCGCGGCCGCCTCACGGGACTGCATATTCGCCTGCCGTTCCCGTCCGACTCACGGGCCTTGCTCATGCAGCGGCTGCGCAGCGAGCTCGGCGGCGCATACCGGGTCGGTCTCCTGCCGACGCTCTCTGCGACAGGCACTGCCATCCGGGTGTCGCCGCCGTTGTCCGGTCCGCTCGGTCAGACGGCCGGGTTTTTCGACGTGCAGGTGAGCGGGCCGGGCTCCCCGGCACTGGTGTTCCGTGTGGCACGGCTCTCACCGTCGGTGCCGTTGCCGCCGCGTCTGCTGCTCAACCTCACGCTGCTCGTGCTGGTGCTGATCGCGGCGCTGTATGTCGCGACACGCGGCATCACGCGGCCGCTGTCGCGCCTGGCGCGCGCCGCAGAGACGATCGGCCGCGGCGAGCGCGCGCCGCCGCTGCCGGTACAGGGGGCTCGCGAGTTGCGTGATGCCGCGCGAGCGTTCAACACCATGCAGGAACGATTGCATCGCTATCTCGACAGCCGCACGGGGGTGCTGGCGGCGATGTCGCATGATCTGAAGACGCCGCTGACGCGGCTGCGCCTGCAGGTGGAGACACTGATCGACGATGCGGCGCTGCGCGATCGCCTGGGGCGTGAGCTCGATGAGATGGAGAGTCTTGTGCGCGGCGCGCTCGCGCTGTTCCGGGGTCTCGATGAGCAGGAGGCCATCGAGCCGCTCGATGTCGACGCCCTGATTGAATCGGTGCGGCACGGTTTTGCCGAGATGGGACACGAGGTGAGCGTCACCGGACATTCGGGCGGGCCGTTTCCGGGGCGGCCGCAGGCGCTCAAGCGTTGCCTGACCAATCTGGTCTCGAACGCCGTGAAGTTCGGCGAGCGAGCGCACATCGAAGTGCACGACGGCGCGGCGCTGCGCATCGTGGTGAGCGATGCCGGGCCGGGTATCCCGCAGGAGTCCCTGGAGCGGGTCTTCGAGCCGTTCTTCCGCCTCGAGTCCTCCCGCAATCGCGACACGGGCGGGACGGGCTTGGGCCTGAGCATTGCGCGCGATGTCGCTCAGGCGCACGGCGGCACGCTGCGCCTGCGCAACCGGCCGCAGGGCGGACTCGAAGCCGAGTTACGCATGCCCCGACGCTGATCTCAATTGCTACATTTGCTTACGGCGCTTCGCGCCGGCGTGCCTACACTGGGCTCAGGGTCATTCATTGACGGAGGACAGTCCATGAGGCGAGTTCTTGTTTTCCTGGCGCTGGCGGGCGCGGCAGGCGCCGCGCTGGCGCAGACTCCGGCGCCGCGCCCGGCACAGGCCTGGGGCGGCAGGGCGATGGTCATGCGCATGCAGCGCATGCAGCAGTGGCGGTTGCATCAGCTCACGGTGTTGCTTGAGCTGAGCGCCGCCCAACAGCAACAGGTCAAGGCGATCATTGAGCAGCAGCACGCCGCGATGCGCGCGAGCATGGAGCAGGTCATGCGCGCCATGCGCGAAGCGCGGCGGGCGCGCCTGGCGGCGCGACGGGAAATGATGGCCAAGATGGCGCGGGTGCTGAGCGCCGCTCAGATGGAGAAATTCAAGGTGCTCGTGCCGCCGCATCCAAAGTTCTGGATGCGCCGCATGGGGCGGCCCGGGATGGGCATGGGGCCGGGGATGGGCATGAGCCCGCGGCGGGGCATGGGGTCGCCCGCCAGCCCGCCGCCTCCGGGTCCGACGAGCCACTGAGCGTGCCGCGTCCTGCCCCGGTGAGCGCCCGTGCGGCTCATCGGGGCAGGGCGCGCAGTTCGTAGCGGCCATCCCGGTACGAGAGGCAGCTGCCCTGCTCGTACCACGCGCCGAGAACGATTCGCTGCACCGGCTGGCCGCCGATACGCGCATCGTGCACCCCCGGCCGGTGCGTATGGCCGTGGATGATGCGCCGCACGCGGGCTGCCCGAAAGGCAGCCTCCACAGCTGCGGGGTTGACGTCCATGATGCGGGGCTGCGTGCGCGCCGTATGCGCGCGGCTGCCGGCCCGCGCCTCATTGGCGAGCAGCCGCCGCGTGGTGAGCGGCAGCGACAGGAATCTGCGCTGCCAGTTCCCGCCCCGGACAATCGCGCGCAATTCCTGGTAGGCGTGATCGTCCGTGCACAGCGCATCGCCGTGGGTCAGCAGCACCCGCTCGCCCCCGAGGCGCACCACCACCGGGTCCGGCAGCAGCCGGCAGCCGGTGTGCCGGGCGAACGCCTCGCCCAGCAGGAAATCCCGATTGCCGTGCAGCGCGAAGCAGGCAACGCCGCCGGCGGTGAGCGCCGCCAGGGCATCGAGCACCCTGCCGTGCTCCAGCGCGTCATCGCCGATCCACGATTCGAACAGATCACCCAGGATGTAGAGCGCATCGGCGCCCGTGGCCTCTCCGGCCAGGAACTGCACGAATTGCTGCTCGGCTGCGCCCGCGGCGTCATCCAGGTGCACGTCCGAGACGAACAGGCAGCGCTGCGGCGCATCGAGACCCGGTGCGGCCTGCTCGTCCGTCACGGCTTCGGCGGCGGCGTGCCGGGAGGGCTTGCCGGGGTAGGCGGCGTCTTGGTCTTCGAGCCGTTCGAACCCGTCGTGCCGCCCGCTGATCCGGTCCCGCTGGTGGCACCCGTCCCGCTGGTCGTTGCGCTCTCGGTGCTCGAGCCGGCCGCGCTCGCCGGCGCTGCCGCAGGCGCGGCGGGTTGCCCCGAGGGCGCCGCGGTGGCGGAGGGGGTGGCGGGTGCGGCGCTGCTGCCCGGCGTGGTACCGGGCTGCAAGGGCGTGACGAGCGTGACGCTCTCGATCACCACCGGCTTCAGCGGCGCTTCGGACTTGAAGGGTCCAAATGCGCCCGTCGGCACCAGGCCGATGCGCTGGACCACGCTCATGCCCTGGATCACCTTGCCGAAGACCGTGTAGCCCCAGCGGGTCGGCAGCGGGTCGAGTTCCGGATTGTCGACGAGATTGATATAGAACTGCGAGGTCCCGGAATCCGGATCGATGCCCCGGGCGAGCCCGACCGTGCCGCGCTTGTTCTCCAGCCCGTTACCGGACTCGTTGACGACGGGCGGACCGGTGGGCTTGAGCGCGTAAGGGGCCGTGGACTCGTGCCCGCCGCCCTGGATGACGAAGTTGGCAACCACGCGATGGATGAGCGTGTCGGTGTAGAAGCCGGTCTGTACGTAGCGCAGGAAGTTCGCCACCGTGAGCGGCGCGCGGTTCGGCCGCAGCTCGATGACGAACGACCCCATGTTCGTGGTGACGCGCACATCGGGGTTGGGCTGCGCGGATTGCGCGGGCGAAGTGGTCTGTGCAGCGGCCGGCGCGGCGCGCAGCAGGCCCAGAGCGACGGCCGCGAGCAGCGTTGCCGCGGTGATGAACGCGCGGCGCCGCGGCCATGTGCAGTTCCGATCGAGCATTTGATCTCCCAGCGACTCGCACAGACGCGCCATCTTAGCAGCGCCCGGCCAAACCCCGTACTATTGCCGGCCATGGCAGAGATGGACCGCACAAACGGCCGGACGTTCGCGCGCGGCGCGACCCGCTTCGCCCCCAGCCCGACCGGCGAGCTGCACCTCGGCAACGCGCGCACCGCGCTCTTTAATTTTCTGCTGGCCCGCCACGGGGAGGAGCGTTTCGTGCTGCGTATCGAGGATACCGACGCTGCGCGCAGCCGCCCCGAGCACATCGACGGCGTGCTCGCCGACCTGGCTTGGCTCGGACTGGAGTGGGACGCCGGTCCCGGCCGCGAGGATGCTCTCGGCCCGTATTTCCAGTCGCAGCGCGCTGCCCTGTACGCGCGGGAGTTCGCACAGCTCGAGCGCGGGGGCGCAGTCTATCCGTGCTATTGCACGGCGCTCGAGCTGGAGGTTGCGCGCCGCACGCAGCGGGCCTCGGGGCGTGCGCCGCGCTACCCGGGCACCTGCCGGGAGCTCACCGAGAGCGAGCGGGAGCACAAGCGTGCTGCGGGATTGCCGGCCACCCTGCGCTTTCGCGTGCCGGGGGGGCGGCGTATCCAGTTCACCGATCTGGTGCATGGGCCGCAGAGCTTCCTCTCGGACGATATCGGCGATTTCGTCATCCGGCGCGCCGACGGCTCGGCGGCGTTCTTCTTTTCCAATGCCGTGGATGATGCCAGCATGGGCGTGACACAGGTGTTACGCGGCGAGGATCATCTGGCCAACACGCCGCGCCAGCTGCTGATCCTCGAAGCGCTCGGCCTGCCGGCGCCACGCTATGGGCACATCTCGCTCATCCTGGGGCCCGACGGCGCGCCGCTCTCGAAGCGCCACGGCGCGGCGAGCGTGCGCGAATTCCGCGAGCGCGGCTATCGTCCCGAGGCGCTGGTGAATTACCTCTTCCGGCTCGGGCACTCGAGCCCCGAGCACGATCTGCTCGAACTCGAGGGCCTCGCGCGCGCCTTCGACACGCACCACCTCGGCCGCGCGCCGGCGCACTTCGATGAGCAGCAGCTGCGGGTCTGGCAGAAGACGGCCACCCACCGGCTCTCGGGCGCGCAGGCGCGCGCATGGCTCGGTTCCCGCGTGCCGCCGGGCATCAGTGCGGCGGCAGCCGAGGCGTTCAGCGCCGCGGTGTTGCCGAATGTTGTGCTGCCGGAGGACGCGCAGCCGTGGGCCGACATCGTCTTCGGCGCCGCGCCGCTGCTCGATGCAGAGGGCGAGACGTTCGTGCGCGAGGCCGGGAGCGCGTTCTTCGCGGCGGCGGCGCGCGCCGCGGCGATGAGCGGCAATGATCTGGCGGCGATCGCGGGGGCCGCGCGTGCCGCGAGTGGCCGCAAGGGCGCGCAGTTGTACCGGCCGCTGCGCTTCGCCCTGACCGGTCTCGGCCACGGTCCTGAGCTCGCGCCGCTCCTTGCGGCGATGCCGTCCGGAGAGGCCGAGCGGCGCCTGGCCCGCTTCGCGTGAGAGCCGGTGCCGGCGCGGAACATGCCATTGAACTGACAGCCATGATTCGAATCCACAACTCCCTCACCGGAGAGAAGCAGACGCTCACGCCCATCGTGCCGGGCGAGGTCCGCATGTACGTCTGCGGCATGACGGTGTACGACTATCTGCACATCGGCCATGCGCGCATGATGATCGTGTTCGATGTGGTTGCGCGCTATGTGCGCCACAGCGGCTACCGGCTCACCTACGTGCGTAACATCACCGACATCGACGACAAGATCATCAAGCGGGCCGCGGAGAACGGCGAGCCGATCGAGGCGCTGACCGGGCGCTTCATCGCCGCCATGCATGAGGACTGCGCCGCCCTTGGCATCGTGCGGCCGGACTTCGAGCCGCGCGCCACGCAGCACGTGCCGGCCATCATTGCCATGGTGCAGAAGCTGATCGAGCGCGGCTACGCCTACGTCGCGGCGAACGGTGATGTGATGTACGCGGTGGCGAACTTCCCCGCGTATGGCCGGCTCTCCGGCAAGCGTTTGGCGGATCTGCGCGCCGGGGCGCGTGTGCAGGTGGACGAGGCCAAGCGCGACCCGCTCGATTTTGTGCTGTGGAAGCACGCCAAGCCGCACGAGCCGGCCTGGGACTCCCCATGGGGGCGCGGCCGGCCGGGCTGGCACATCGAGTGCTCGGCGATGTCGGTGGAGCTGCTGGGCGCGCATTTCGACATCCACGGCGGCGGCATGGATCTGAAGTTCCCGCATCACGAGAACGAGATCGCGCAGTCCTGCGCGGCTACGGGCGAGCGCTTCGCTGAGATCTGGATGCATAACGGATTCGTCAATGTCGACAACACGAAGATGTCGAAATCGTTGGGCAATTTCTTCACCGTGCGGGGGGTGCTGCCGACGCTGCGGCATCCCGAGGTGCTGCGCTACTTCGTGCTCTCGAGTCACTACCGCGGCCCGATCAACTACTCGCTCGAGCAGCTCGAGCAGGCGGACGCGGCACTGCAGCGGCTGTACTTGGCACTGCGCGCGCTGCCGGAGTCAGCGCCGGCTGATTCGGCGCATGCGGGGCGGTTCCAGGCGGCGATGGACGATGACTTCAACACGCCGGAAGCGCTGGCCGTCCTGCAGACGCTGGCCCGCGAGATCAACGCTGCCCGCGATGCCGGCGAACTCGCGCGGGCCGCGGCGCTTGGCGCGCGGCTGCGCGAGCTGGGTGGCGTGCTGGGCCTGCTTGGGGCTCCGGCGGAGCATTGGCTGCGGCTCGGCAAGCCGGGCAGTACCACGGCGGACGCTGTGCGCTCGCCCGCCGCGCTCAGTGACGTGGAAATCGAGCAGCGGATTGCAGCCCGGACTGCGGCACGCAAGGCGAAGAACTGGGCCGAATCCGATCGCATCCGCGACGAGCTGGCCGCCGCCGGCGTGGTGCTCGAGGACAAGCCTGGCGAAGTGACCGACTGGCGGCGCGCCTAGTCGGTGGCCCGGCTTTTGCGCCACTCGCCGCGACGCCGTCGCGTTTAGCGTGGTTCCCGTGGCCAACGAGCAGGTCGGGTCATTCGAGAGTTGCTGCATCAAGAGCGCGAGTCCGGCGCCGCCGTGACCGCCGTGATGTCCGTGACGCGCGTGATGGGCCGCCGCTGCGCTGGGGGGGCTCGCCGCCGCAGACGGGCTCGCCAGCTGACTGCGCAGCGCGGTGATGAGCGAGCTGCCCGTGCTCTGGGGGGCACCGGCATCAAGTCATTGGCGCCACCGGTTCGGGTCTGACCGACAGCGCTCGTGCCGAGACCCGGAAACGACTGCTGCGTACTTTGCGCCGCGCTTGGCGCGGCAGAGGCGCCGCTGCAGGCGGTGGATTAATAACTGCCGTTCCCGGCAATCGAACTGATCACGCTGGCAACCTCACTATGGCGGTAGACCGTGCGCGCGCTGGCTCCGGCCGTGGCGCGTTCGAGCCGTACTGTAGCGAGCTCAGCGCGGCGAGAGTTGTAGCAATGTCTGCTGTTGTGCGGCGCTTGGTTCATATGCCAAGCGCTTGCCGCCGCCGGCGGCGGTGCACTGCCGGACCGCCTCAGCGCGGGGCTTCCGTGCGGCGGTGGAAAGCCTCGAAGGTGTTGTGCATCAGCATGGCCACCGTCATCGGGCCGACGCCGCCGGGCACCGGAGTGATCCAGCCGGCGCGCACGCAGGCGGACTCGAAGTGCACGTCGCCCGTCAGGTGGCCGCTCTCCAGGCGGTTCATTCCGACGTCGATGACCACCGAGCCCGGCTTGACCCACTCGCCGGGCACGAGCCCCGGTTTGCCCACCGCCACGACGAGGATATCGGCTTGGCCGACATGCGCGGCGAGATCGGCGGTGAATCGATGGCACACGGTGGTGGTGGCCCCCATCAGCAGCAGCTCGAGCGCCATGGGCCGCCCGACGATATTGGAGGCGCCGACGATGACCGCGTGCTGGCCCTTCATGGGCGCACCGATGTGCTCGAGCAGCTTGATGATCCCGTAAGGGGTGCACGGTCGGATGAGCGGGATGCGCTGCGCCAGTCGGCCGACGTTATAGGGGTGGAAGCCGTCGACGTCCTTGGTCGGGTCGATGCGCTCGATGACGGCCGTGGACTGAATCTGGTCCGGCAGAGGCAGCTGGACCAGGATGCCGTCGATGGCCGGATCGCGGTTGAGGCTGTCGATGAGGGAGAGGAGCTCGATTTCCGAGGTCGAGCGGGGCAGGTCGTGCGCGACGGAGCGGATCCCGACTTCCTCGCAGGATTTGCGCTTGTTGCGCACATACACATCCGATGCCGGATTGTCGCCGACTTTCACCACGGCGAGCGCCGGGCGCCGACGGCCGCGGGCCACCGCAGCCTCGATGGATGCCCGCACCTGCGCTTTGACCTCGCCGGCGAGCTTGCGTCCGTCAATCACCTGTGCCGTCATCGTGCGTCTGAGCCTGAACTCTTCCGGAAAGCGCGCATTCTCGCATATCATGCGGTGCCGGCTGGGTATTCCGGCCGCAGCGGCACCGATCGGGGCATGGCGCAGTCTGGTAGCGCATCTGCTTTGGGAGCAGAGGGTCGGGAGTTCGAATCTCCCTGCCCCGACCAATACTTACGAGTGGTCTTATGGGATGTTTTGTACAGGGTTTTGTACGGCTTCAGAGGAAGCCCTATAAGGCTGTCTGAGCGGCCCGGGTGCCGGGGGTGGGAAGAGACAGAAGCTGATCGGCGGTCCGCTTGAATTTTGCTCCCATCGAGAGCGATCGCCGGATTCGGCCAATCACTGCGGAGGGCAGCTTCCGACCTTTTTTGAGACGTTCGGGGCGCGCGTCGGCATCAGCGTAGGAAAGCTGCAGCGGACATTCCTACGTCCGCTTCAGGGACGCCGTCCTGGGGTTGGCGCATTGCCTGCACCCTGAATTCTGGTCTCGATCGCGTGCTTCGTGATATCCGCGAGTGCCGGCAATGCACGCAACAAGATCGCAGCGCTGAGGATGCCGTATGAGCTTGTGCAACTCAGTGAAGCACCCCACAGAAATTGCGCCGTCTAGTGCTATTATGTGGGATCCGCCGTCGGGGAAGACGCCAAACTTCGAAGTCATGTCGCCATCGTATTGGCACTCCTCAGGTACGATCGGCGAGCAACGATAGATCGAATCAAGAAGATTTGGATCTGACAAGAGAATCATGACGATAACCACTCAGATTCGCCTGGCATTTACGTTAATTCTCTCACTCGCAGGCACGTTGCCATGCGCCGCGACCCCCGGCGTTCCGCAGAAGGGATCTCCCGCCTGGTTCGTGGCGCGAGCCGCAAGAGCCTGGCTCCCCAGGTACAACCCCAAAACGGACTGGAATTTCACCCACGCCAGCAAACGGGTGCAGCAGACGTGCTTGCGCAGCGCGGCCCTTCCGATCCCACGGGCCGACTTGCCGAGCATCGCGCACGCCGCTCGACTTATGTCGTGCAATTCAGAAGCGCTGTACTACGGGTTTACCGGGAAACCGAACTACGTGCGCGCTCGCAAGTGCGCCTACCTTGAGCGTGCAGCGGGCAATCGCTTCCCTGTCGCCGGCTCCGCAATACTGTCGATGATTTACGCCAACGGCCTGGGCGTGAAGCGCAACCTGCCGCTCGCGACGAAGTTTGCCTGCGAAGCCGGCGGCGCCCCGGCAGAGATCAATGGCCGAATTGGCCATTTGAAGGATCTGGCCGCAATGACAGGACACACGCGGCCGCGCTTCGGATTCTGCGATGACATCACCAGTGGGTACATGGACGGAATTTGCACGGGAATTGCGGCCACCTATCGCGATGCACAGCGCGACAAGGCGTTCGCACACGTTACGTCCAGTTACACGCCAACCCAACGAGCAGCCTTCTCCACGCTGCAGCGAGCCGCGGCCAATTATTTTAACGCACATGCGAGAAACGAAGTGGATCTCAGCGGCACCGCGCGCGGTGCCTTCTGGATCGAAGATATTGAACACAGCTGGGACATGTTCTTGCGAGATCTGCGAATCCTTGAAGCTGAGAAATTGCCGACGGAGCCCCACAATGCGACCCGTCAGGCTGGCGCTCGGCTTGAGGCGATCCTCCATCGCGTACTCGCAGAGTCCTCTCTTCGGCAGCGACCGCCTGTGAGATTTCCTCCCCCTGGGATTCCTGTTGCAGGGGGAACGATCAGCCGGCAGGGGATCCGCGCGGACCAGCACCTGTGGCTTTTCTACCGTGAGGCGTGGCTGCATTTCGCCGCATTGCGCAGGCCCGCGCTGCCAGGCAGGACGGTCGAGGCATGGATCACTAACCAACGCATCCGCAACCTGCGTTGTCTGCTGCCGTTTCGCACACAGGGTGCAAGAAGCTGCACTCGGCCAACCCTGTTGCCGTCGAACATGCGACAATGAACGCGCTCGGTGAGTGCTACGATAAAAAAGCTGATGCATTCGTGAGTCAGGCAGTTGGGTGAACAGCGACGCGGATAAGGCAACTCCTCCACCAAGACCGGTGTCGGACGTCCGCTATTGGAGGTGCGAGTTCGCTACTTAGACGACTGCACTGGCCGCTAATTGCCTTTGCGGCCAGCTGGTCTGCCGTCGATGGGTAACGCGTGATGCTGTGGCGCCCCGGTAGTAGGCTTCGGACGGGACTGACTCGTGTGCCGGCTCCCAAGGCAACAATACACTGATGAGTGGAACACTGGTAATCAGTGGTCTTGCGATGATGCGTTGGGCCGCGGCCGATCCTCTGCGCGATTGACAGTGCTGAATCAGAACGCGGGTCGCCAAGTTAGTCCCTTGAATCTCGCGTAGTCACGATCCGTAGTGATCCATTCGCAACCGGACTCGATGGCCAGGGCCGCAAACCAGGCGTCTTGCGCAATGTTGCCCGTGGACTGGGAATCCTGGCACAGGGACTCGAATATGGACCAGTGGCGCTCACCGGGCACAATTACCGTGGCGTTGGGTTGTCCGAAGACGACGCGACAAAAATCGAATGCGTCGTTCAAGGAACTTGGACGCGAAAAGATCCGCCGATGGGTACAGATGCGGACTACGCTGGCGAGCACCTGAGGGGCGACGCCATAGGCCGCAGGCCCGTTGATCACCGATTCCAGCCACGCCTTGTATCGCGGATGATCTTCGGCATCTGAGCGAAAGGCGTAGATGAGGACGTTGACGTCGCACAGAATCAACCGCGACCATCCATCCGCTCAAGAAGGCCCGCGCTGTCATTCAAATCCACACCTGGCAGGACACCGCCCCCGGCGTGGCATTCCGGGAGCAATACGGCAGTGTGCTTCGGACGCTTCAGGGGACGGCGCAGCGCAAGCTGAAGCCCTTGCTCGATGAGCGAGGTGAGCGTGATGCCGCGGCGCGCCGCTTCCTGGCGGGCACGCGCCATGAGCGCTTCATCCAAGCGTATGGTGGTTCTCATATGTCAGAGCATGTCATGCGTATGTCGGTATGTCAAATGTCTTTGGGCGCAGCAGGGGGTCGGGAATTCGTGATGGGCACTGGCCGGCTCTGTTCAGATCTTGGCATAGCTGGTAGCCTCGGTTGAGGAGCCAGGGAGCGGAGGCGGTCTCTCGTTTTTTTCCTACCAGCGGTTCTTCGCTCGGGGTGTAGCTCAGCCTGGTAGAGCGCTGCGTTTGGGACGCAGATGCCGGAGGTTCAAATCCTCTCACCCCGATACCCTGTTTCTGCACCCTTCAGCAGGACAGCCGGAGCCAGCGAATGACTGGCCCACAAACTCCAATCCTCGCCTGGACTCACCACGATGTGCCCGTCGACGATGAGCCCTTGGAGGAGCGCGCGCGCCGTGAGCCCCTCGCGCGGGTCGCTTTCGAGGCCAAGCGTAATTTGCCGGCGATAGACCTTGAAGTGGACTCTAGGCCGTCCCGGACGAACTTCTGTTTGAGAAGCTCGGCTTGGTCCGGCTGTCGGCGGCGACCTGCAACCTTCCGTGGGCGAAGGCGTGATGTCTTGTCCGAGAGCCGGATGCACGCACCGTGCCCGTCCGGTTCGATGAGCGAGATGTGGCAACGGCGCTATGGAGCCTCAATTGCGGCACCGCCAGAGGAAAGGGGCGGCAACGATCAGTAGTCGGTGGTGGCCGGCATGGCCAAGTGGCGTCGGGCCACGAAAGTCTGGGAAATCGTGTGTTTCCCGTGATAGGCCCGAACATGCCCGTCGATGTACAAGAACCCCATCAGCTCCCCGCGCTGCGCCACGCGTACACGGGCCAGCTCAGCGCCCAGCGGTCTGGCGCAGTGGTGGGCGGCGAGACGACTGAGCGCCCGCCGCAGAGTCTTGACTTCCGGTGCGCGATCGAGCCCGAGGAGCCTGCCAAGAGCCGCCGGGTCGCGCTCCTTGAGCGGCTGGGGTCGCTGGATGCGCAGCAGCGCCATCAAGAACAAAGTCACCAGCGTCGTGCGCAATCCGTAGAAGGCCGGTCCGATCCCGCCATAGAGCTTGTGCGCAATGCGCAGCAATCCGCTCTGCACCAAGAACGGTACGGCCAGCAGCGCCCCGGCGCCGGCAACACGCTCTCCGTCGCGCAACATCGGTATCGCATCCGCGAGCAAGCCGAGGTAGGCCATTTGCCGATCGCCGCTTCGATCGCTCGCATCCCGATCGAGACTCATCGGTACCGGTTCAGGGTCCTCATCGTGGCCTTCGACCGTAGTGGAGTTGTGCGATAAGTTCTGCGCCGGCCGTATCCGCTCAGGCTCGGCAGCGCCTCCCACCGGCGCGACACTCAACGCGGTCCGCGCCGGTGCCGCCGGCAACTTGCTCACTACAAGACCCGCCCTCCTGACCAGAGGCAGTTGCTCTAGCCCCTCGCCCCGCGAGGGCCCTACCAGCTTGCGGATCGCCTTCTCGCTCACGCCGAGCCGCTGCGTCACCGCTCGGTTGCTCAGACCCTGTCTCTTGAGTCGCTCGATCAGACGCAACCGCTTACCGGAAATCCGACGCCGCCCGTGCCGCCATCCCTGCGAGCGTCCCAGCCCCACCATCCCAGCCTCGGCGTATCGCTCCTGGTGCCGGCGCACCGTGCGCTCGGCCCGGTCGAAGGCACGAGCCACCTCGTTCTGTTGCGCAAACCCACTGTCAACCAACATCACCATCGCATACGCCTCGGCCACTACATCGACGGCGCAATAGTGGTACACGGGAAGCCCTGCGACCACGACTACTCGTTGATCCCCCTCCGTGCGCACCGTGCACCGCGCATTGATGACCACGGTGTCCGACGGGGCTAGTGCCGGTAGCCCCAGGGCGCGCTGGCTGTTCATGCCCGCCAGCGGAAACCGGACAGGTATGGGTGCGCACCCTCATGGCAAAAAAGCTCGATAGATCCGCTACTTGCCCTCTGCCGTGCCAAAAAACCGGACAGGTATTGGTTCGCACCCCCGGCGACAAAAAGCCCCGGATCTCAGCCGCAGGAACGGGCTATGTCCGCAGGTCTGAATTTATGCATCTGGCGCGTTTACGATCCGCGACGTACTTTCACCGGTGTACTTCCAAAGGGTCGCGGGCTTGGCAAGCTCTCGCGTGTGATCGCCTTGCCATTGGCGGACTGCCGGTGCGTAATTCTCCCTTCCCTGGATTCAGCTCATAGGAGCCCGCCCGCAATACACGACGCCGCCCTTCATGACGAAGTCCACTTTCGCCGTGACACTGATGTCGGCTATCGGGTCCCCGGGCATGGCGACAATGTCGGCGAACTTCCCAACGGTGAGTGCGCCAATATCGCCACGCCCGAGCAGGTCGGCTGCGACGCTGGTTGCGGCCTTGAGTGAGCGTACCGGCCGGATGCCTGCCGCCACCATGGCCTGAAATTCCACGACGCCGTGGCTGAAGGGAAACATGCCGCAGTCGGTGCCGTAGGCATCTTCACTTCGCTCTTCGCAATCAGGCGCTGGGATTCGACGATCTGTCCGTTGTCCCGGCTGAGTTTCCATGCCGCTTGGCAGGCCAGCATGTGGGCGTGCAGTGAGTGCAGATCTTCCTGGGCCATTTGCATCGTGGGCACGACCCAGGTGCCGACCTTCTCGGCCATTGCAATCGCCTCGGCATCGATTAGATGCGCGCGCTCGAGACTTCTGGCGCCGGCACGGATCGCCTGCCGGCCGCCTGCGGCGGCGCCGGTGCGCACCGCCACCGACATTCCCAGTTGCCGCGCCGTAGCGACCAGAACATCCATTTCTTCATCGAACCAGGTGAGCCGTGCCGGATCGTCGCCGAGGCTGAAGTAACCTCCGGTATTCGTGGTCTTGATCCAGTCGCTGCCGAAAGTGTGCTCACGGCGCACCAGTGCTTTGATGCTGCCCGGATCGCCCGCGATTGTGGAGACCGGCAGTGCCCAGCGCGAGCCGTAGAATCCGCGCAGGCCGCCGTGATCGCCTGACGCGCTGATGATGTGCGCGGCGACGATGAGCCGCGGACCTCCGACGATGCCGGCGGCAAGCGCGTTGCGCAGATCCACGGTCGGGAAAACGGGATCGGCACTGCCAAGATCCCGCAAGGTGGTGAAGCCGTAGCGCATGTATTCGCGGGCAGTGCTCAATCCCTTGAGCGCCTTGGCCGCGGATGATGCGAGCGTCTGCATGGGCAGATTGCCGGCATCCATCGTCAGGTGAACATGAGTCTCGATGAAGCCGGGCTCACAGTCCGATCCAGCAGATCGATGAGCTGTGCACCGGATGGCCGGTGCACAGCGGGCGCGATCTCGCTAATGCGGTCGTTCTCGATGAGTATCTCCGCCGGGCCGGTCAGCCGGTCGGAGAGGACGGTGCCTCGGCGGAGATCTTGGTGGTGGGCAACGAGGGCTTGATCGGGGTGGCGCTGTTCATGGGCGGTGAGGCCACTCTGAGCCGGGGCCATCGTGCAGAGCGCTGGGTACGCGTACCGGTTGATCGGGCAGAAGGTCAAGGATGAATTCCACCGCGACGGCGAGCTGCAGCAGCTGCTGCAGCGCTACACGCAAGCGCTGCTGATGCAGATGGCTCAGACTGCAGTCTGCAACCGGCACCACTCCGTCGAGCAGCCGCTGTGTCGTTGGCTGCTGTTGTCTCTCGACCGGCAGCCCAGCAATCAGTTGGCCATGACCCAGGAGCTCATCGCGAACATGCTGGGTGTTCGCCGCGAGGGCGTCACCGAAGGCGCCGGCAAGCTGCAGAAAATCGGCGTCATCCATTATACCCGCGGCCGCATCACGGTGCTGAACCGGCCGCGGCTGGAACAGCTGTGCTGCAAGTGTCTCGCGGTGGTCAAGAGCAAGATCGATCGCCTGCTGCCGGCCCTGGGCCCCACGCGCAGGCCCGCGGGGCGTGGATCCCTGGCGCGCGGTGCGCCTCGTGATCGGTACGGCCAGACTGCACGAGGCCGACAGGTATCGGGCAAACAGGTCTGCTCAGGGCACCATCGCACGTATCAGACTGGCGATCTCGATCGTCGCGAAATTCGAGAATGTGTCGCAGACCGCGTAGGGCAGGATGATGCGGTCTCCCTGCCGCATGGCGCCGCAAGTATACACGACGTTCGGGACGTAGCCCTCGCGGGCCGATCGCTCGGGTCGCAGCAGCGGCTCGGGCAAGCGGGCGAGCACCTTCGCCGGGTCCTCTTTGTCGAGCAGCGCCGCTCCGATGGAATATCGTCTCATCGGTCCGACACCGTGAGTGAGCAGCAGCCAGCCCTCTTCGAGCTCGATCGGCGATCCGCAATTGCCGATCTGGACGAATTCCCAGGCGAATCGAGGCGCGAGCAGCGCGACACCCTCCTCCCAGGAGTACAAGTCATCCGAGTAGATGAGGTAGAGGTTCTCGTTGTCCTGCCGCCCGATCATGGCGTAGTGGCCGTTGATCTTTTTCGGGAAGAGGGCCATGCCCTTGTTGCGCGCAGCCGCACCCGTCAGGGCCGTCATGCTGAAGTGCTCGAAATCGGTGGTCTCGAGCAGCTCCGAGCGGATCGACCTGCCGTTGTAGGCAGTGTAGGTTGCGTAGAAAGTCTTGCGGCTGCCGTCGTCGAACTCGACGAACCGGGCATCCTCGATGCCGTTCGACTGAGCCGCGGTCACCGGGAAGATGACGCGCTCGCTGATGTCGCCGTCGGGCTGGAATACCACTTCGATACAGTCGCTGCGCATGCCGGGGACTACCCGCTGCAGATGGGGAATCGAAGCCAGCCGCGCGGTGGGGTCTACGGTGACGGTGCCATCGGCCGCGAGCATTCCCGACCGGAATGTGAGTGAGGACACATGACCTTCCCCCACAGCCCGCAGGCTGAGTATGAAGCGGCGCGCACCGCTCGCCACGCCGGACTGGTCCGGGTGCGCGACGATGCTCGGATTGAACAGCGCCGCCGCTTCGAAGGAGTACTCGTGCAGGAAGTAGGCGCCCACGAGTTGGCGTTGCACCTGCGTGAGGGGACTGTGCACGGAGTGAACGACTTCCATGGCGTCGGCACGCGTCTCGAAAGTCGCGAGCAGCCGCCGGTGGCGGCCCTCGAAGTTCTCCAACACGTCCGTGAGCTGCCGCAAAGCGGTGTCGGGATCGAGAGCGAGGACGCGATCGACAATGTGCGTCACCCGCTTCGTATCCGTCGGGGTGAGGTTGCGAGGCTCGGTGCTCGGCTTGAAGTGACGCATGACCACTCGGGTCGGGTCGGGACTCAGGTGCAGTGCCTGACGGTTCACTAGCGTGGGCGATGACAAGGTATCTCCGTATCGCTCGGCGGTCACGCGAAGCCATCGGCGTCGGCAGTGAGCTGCGGCGGTTGGATCGGACGGGCGGTGCTCAAGCGGTCGAGCTGGCGCATATCGGCGAGACTGAGAAGATACGAGACGACGGATTCGGCCCCCCGGTTCTCGTTGGGGCGATCCGGATGCAGGCCGTCGCGGCAGCTGCCGGTGTCCAGGTCGATCAGCGGCAAAGACAGATCGTTGTCGCCGAAGAACCATGCGAGGGCCCGCTCTGCGTGCGCCAGCCAGGCATCATCACCGTCGGCACGCCACGCAGCGAAGCACGCGGAGATCGAGGCCGCGGCTTCCAAGGGCTGCTGGTCGTAGGCGAGCGGGACCGCTCGCTTGGCGCCGAAGCTCATCGAGCCGACGGGCCTGAAGCAGCCCGCCGCTGTCGTCTGCAGGCTCATGAGCCAGCGCAGTGAACGCAGGCCGGCGCGCAGGTGACGCGGCGTCCCGATCGCGTAGCCCGTCACGATCAGGGCCTGCGGCAGGCGCGCGTTGTCATAAGCGAGCCCTTCCTCGAACCACTGCCAATCGGCGCTCTCGACCGCCTCCATGAGGCCCAGCAATCGGTCAGCGAGTAGCTCTCGCATGCCCCAGGAATCAGCGTGCTGTGCGACTGCGGCGCAGTAGCCATCCAGGCCGAGCAGCGCGAAACTCCAGGCGCGCGGCGAGAGAAAGTTCTCCACGATGGGCAGCGCCTCGGCGAACAGGGCCGCAGCCCAGCGCCGGCGCGGCTCCCCGCGACCGGCGCGGGCACACTCGCCGAGGGCCCACAGCGCACGCCCGTGACTGTCCTCGGACCCCGGCTCGCCGTGCCAGCGCCGATCGAAGCCCATGAAATTGCGAAAGCGCTTGGTGGCGGGATTCCAGGCATGCTGCACGAATGCGGCGAACCGGTTCGTCAAGGTCTCCGGCAGAGGCGACTCCCCGGCCCGCTCGACGGCGCAGGCGAGCAGCAGGGCGCGCGCATTGTCGTCCGTGCAATAGCCATGCGAGCGATCCGCAACGGAATGCACCGCATGCTGAAGCAGGCCAGTATCATCACACAGGGATAGCAAATGTCCGATCGGCGCCGCCCGGACACCCTGAGAGACGCGACGATCTGCGCGGGGCTCCTGGGTCTTGCGCGCAGTGTGGCGCCACCGAGCGCTGCCGCCGGTACTCTCGAACAGTGCGCAGTAGCGCTCGGCGATTCTCGGCCATATTGTCGACCTGCCTTCCGCGTAGGCGCGCTGGCGCATTGCGAGTCGCCTGGGCCCGTCGCTCAGCAATGCCGCAGTCTCGCTGCCGAGCGCCGCGACATCACCAAAGGGAACCAGCACGCCGCGCCCGTCTCTCAACAGCTCGCGCGCGTGCCAGTAGGGCGTCGAGACGACCGCCTTTCCCAGCCCGAAGCTGTAGGCCAGGGTTCCCGATGTCAGCTGCGCTTCGTTGAGATACGGAGTGGCGTAGACATCGCACATTGAGATGAATTTCAGCAGCGTCGCCTGATCGACGAATCGATCGAGAAACACGACATGGTTCTCGATGCCAAGCTCGCGCACCCGCGCCACGAGGTTGTTCCGATAGGCCTCGCCTTGATCACGGAGCAGATTCGGATGCGTCGCGCCGAGCACGACGTATACCGCCGCAGCGCAGCTCTTCAAGACTTCGGGCATCGCGTCGATCATCACTTCGACACCCTTGCTGGGCGAGAGCAGGCCGAAAGTCAGAATGACGGGACGGCCCGCGAAGCCGAGCGCGCACTTCGCCTCATCGGGCTCGACGAACGCGCCGTCTGGAGTTCCGTGCGGAATGACCACGATCTTCCCGGCCGCGACTTCGTATACGGAACGCAGCAATTCCCGGCCCTTCTCGGCCATGACGATGACTCGCGCGGAAGCCTCGACAATCTCGCCGAGGACGCGCCGCTGCGCCGGCGTCGGCCGCTCGAGCACGGTATGGAATGTGGTGATGAGCGGCATGGTCAGCCGCGCGGTCAGCGCTGTGATGTGGCTGCCCGCCTCGCCACCGAAGATGCCGAATTCATGCTGCAGCGACACGATTTTGCACCGCGCGCGGTTTAGGATATCGGCTGCATCCGTGTAGTCCTCGAACCGTCGATCATTGATCTGAAGGCACACAGCGGGCGGGTAGTCGTAGGAGCGCCCGTCGTCGGTCATGGCCACGATTCCGCATCGCTCGTGCGGCGGCAACTTCTCGATGGACTGCTGCAAGTCGGTGGTGAAGGTGGCGATGCCACAGCGTCGCGGGAGCGAATTACCAACCAACGCGAATCGCCCGGGGGAGCTCACGGTGCCCCCTCGGCAGGAACGGCTCGGCTGACTGGTGCCGCCTCTATTCGCAAAGACGTTCGCGACGCACCGCGGGCAGGATCAGGCACACGCATGCCGTTCATGCGCCGGAGCAGATACGGCGCCGGAACGGAGCGAGCATATGCAACAAGGCACTGAAGGCGATTCGCTCCAACTTCGATGCGGGCGGGCTCGCTGTCGAGAAAGACGGCATTGCCCGCTTCGACCTCGAACGAATCCACCTGGCCCGCGCCGGCGAGAATGAACAGCCAGGTTTCCGCTGCGGCGTCCAGTTCCCGCACCACCCCGGGCGCGAGCGTCATGCGCTCGAGCACGAAATGCGGGCTGGCAGCGAGCAATGTTCTTGCCGCGGTCAGTTTGCGCGGGGAGGTGTGCTGCTCGGACTGACGGGCGCATGCAGCCGCCACGGCCATATCGATGTGAGTCTCCCGCGGCCTGCCGTAGTCGAAGAGCCGGAACGTCGCGTCAGTTCTCTGCTGGATCTCGGCAATGACCAGCCCCGCCCCGATGGTGTGTATCGTGCCCGGGGGCACGAAAGTGGAGTCGCCCGCTCGGACCGCGCGCCATCGAACTTGTTCGGCGATCGTGCCGTCGCGGATGCACGCTCGCAACTGAGCCGGATTCAGCTGTTGCTTCAATCCCACGGCAATGCGTGCATCCGCCGTGGCGGATAGGACGTACCACGCTTCGCACTTGCCGTGCACCAGACCGATTGAGCGCGCGAGCGCCTCATCCGGATGCACCTGAATCGAGAGCGACTCGTCGGTGAAAATCAGCTTCAGCAGCAGGGTCGGCACGGGTGCCGAGGGATCGGCGCGCTCGAACCAGACTTCTCCGATCGCCGCCAGTGGGTCGTGATAGGCGTTCCACGGCCTCAGGTCGGTGCGGCCCCAGGGCTTGGGTATGATGTGAATGTGGGCCTGTTCGACCGCCATGAGGGTCTCCTGGTTGACGAAACGGGAACCGATGCGCCGCCCTCAGATTTCCCACACGTCGAGGTGCTCTCGCTCGCGCGCAGTCTGCGACTCGATGTCCGGATATGGGACCGGGGCGTCGGTGTTGGCGGATATCATCACAGGCGCGAACCAGGCGCCCAAGAGACAAACGCAGCCGGCAGCGTCCATGCGATCAGATTCCTCCGGTGAATCACGTGGATCCGTGGCGAAGGAGGTGAAACGTCGTGCGGTAGGCGATGAGGAGCACCACAGCCACGAGGTCCGCGCCTCCCGCGCCATGCAAATTGAGTCGGGTCACTTGTGTCATCCCGAACAAGCGGATTAACCACCCGTCAGTGATCGCGCCGACGATCCCAAACGAATGTCGATCATGATGCCATCTGCGGTCGAGTTGACGATTCGGCCGGCGACGACGCCGGCAATGGACCCCAGGACGATCCACGACACCGATGGCATGAGGAACTCCGGCTGTGAGGCGAGCCGGGTGAGGGTCACGAAGCGGCACGCATCTGTCGAGTGGAGTCACAGCCTGCCTGTGCATCCCGGCGATGTCGGTGCGCAGGCGCACAGAGTGCGGACGATCGGGCGGCTATAGTAGTGAGCAAGAATGCGACCAGCGGACGCTGGGATGCTCACACGGTCCGATCGAGGAGTTGTACGCTATTGTTCACGTTGGAGCACAGTAAGGCCGCTTATCGAGCGGACTTCGCAGTCCTCGGTGGTGCATCCATAGGTCTCGGGGCGCTTCTGTTGCTCTTGAGCCCGCGCGCACGCTTGATCGAGAATGTCGCGTGGGCCACACTCGGCCTTGCCAGCTGGACCTTCATGGAATATGGGGTGCATCGGTTCGTTCTGCACGGCGTGAAGCCGTTCAGCACGTGGCACGCGCAGCATCACCGACGGCCAACGGCGAGGATCTACGCGCCGACATTCGCCAGTGTCGTTTCGATCGCCGCGTTGAGCTATCTGCCCGCGTGGCTCATCCTGGGTCCGTGGCCCGCTTGCGCGCTCACGTTCGGAGTGGTGGTCGGCGATTTTGCCTACTCGGTTACGCACCACGCGGTGCACCACTGGGGCGCCGCAGGCGGCTGGCTGGGGCGGCGCAAGCACTGGCATGGACTGCATCACGCGCGGCTCATCGAACTGGCCCAGCGGCCGGGATATTACGGGGTGACGAGCCCGTTCTGGGACTACGTCTTCCGAACCGGCGTCGGCAGCAGCGGGACTGACGGGCTGCGCGGCTAGCGAGCCGCGGGCACAATCGAAATCCGCGCGCCCACGCCCGCCCCAGGCGGGCCTACCGGACGTTTGCAGTATCCTGAGCCTGCGCTAGAGCTGGCGGTGCCGGATTCAGCCAGTCGCCCTCCGGACCCATGAGGCGAGCGGCCTCCTGCGGCCCCCACGTGTCCGCCTCGTATGAATACAGTGGCGCCACGTCGCCGAGGATCGGCTCGACCACGCGCCACTGCGCCTCCACGAAGTCCTCGCGTGCAAAGAGTTGGCCGATGCCGCGCAGCGCATCGCCCAGCAAACGTTGATAGGGCGGCAGATTGGCCGCGCCGCTGCGCGTAAGAATCAGCTCAACGTCCTTTCCCACCATGCGCTCGCCCGGTTGCTTCACGCGCAAGCCGAGGCCGATGTCGATGTCGGGACTGATGCGCATGCGCATGTGGCTGGAAACCGGACTCACGCGTTCTGCGAAAGTCTCGCGCGGTGGCCTGCCGAACTCGACCCACACCTCGGTGGCGGTGACCGGCATCTTCTTGCCGGCTCGGAGGTAGATCGGCACATCGGCCCACCGCCAGGTGTCGATATAGAGCCGGATAGCGACGAAGGTCTCGGTTGACGAGTCGGGGCGCACGCCGGGCACCGAGCGATAGCCGGTATACTGACCGCGCACGGTGTCCCCGATCGCAATGGGACGAACCGCCTTCAGCAACCGGACCTTCTCATCTCGCACCGCCTCGGATTGCTCGCCCGTCGGCGGATCCATGGTGAGGATCGCGAGAACCTGCAGCAGGTGGTTTTGAACCACGTCGCGCACCGCGCCGGTGGCGTCATAGAACTGGCCGCGGTCCTGCACTCCGATGCGTTCGGCCATGGTGATCTGGATGCTGCGTACGTAGGTGCGATTCCAAATCGGCTCGAACATGGGATTGCTGAAGCGGGTGTACAGAATGTTCTGCACCGGTTCCTTGCCGAGGTAATGATCGATGCGAAAGATGGCCTCCTCCGGAAAGCACCGATGCAGGATTCCGTTCAGTTCGACGGCCGAGGCGAAGTCATGGCCGAAAGGTTTTTCGACCACCACTCGTCCGTTGGCGGCGCAGCCGCTCGCGGCCAGCCCTTCGACCACCGTCGCAAACAGGGTGGGCGGAATGGCGAGGTAGTGCAACGGCCGCTGCGCCGCGCCCAGCTCTTGGCGCAGGCGCGAAAAAGTCGCTGGATCCGCATAATCCCCGTCCACATAGCGCAGCAGGTCCAGCAGTTTGCGCAGTGTATCCGGATCCACCCCACCGTGGTGATCGAGGCTGTCCCTGGCGCGTGCCCTGAATTGCTCGAGTTGCCAGCCAGCCTTCGCCACGCCGATGATCGGAACGTCGAATTTCTCGTCGCGAATCAAGCCCCGCAGCGCAGGGAATATCTGCTTGAAGGCCAGGTCTCCGGTCGCGCCGAAAAAGATGAATGCATCCGACGATTGCTCTGCCATAACCCTAATCCTCCGTTGCGGCCGAATTGAC
Organism: Pseudomonadota bacterium; assembly: GCA_021787615.1. Classification (GTDB taxonomy): domain Bacteria; phylum Pseudomonadota; class Gammaproteobacteria; order Steroidobacterales; family Steroidobacteraceae; genus 13-2-20CM-66-19. Next base: position 22,594 of record JAJYLP010000007.1, on the reverse strand, counting down.
CATGCGCCCCGCGAATCGACTGCCGGGCGGCCTGCCGGCGCTCGCTGGGTCCAACCTGATCCCGCCGGAATACCCGGGATACTAACCTCCTGCCGCGATCGATGGACAGCGGGATGCCGGGTGAGCGGGCGTCTCCGGGGGCGCAGTACTCTGCGCCCATGCCTGAACGCGCGGCCTGCACCGCGTGCGATGCCCGGAGTCCCCTTCGAAGGGCCACGGTGGCCTGTGTACGCCAGAGCACTGAAAGCAGCAACAGTATGGTGCATCTTGAGCCAACGCGCCCCGCGGTCGGAGCGGCGCACTGCACTGGCGCACTGCCGAGGAACTCGACCATGAACCTCCTATTGTTCGCCATATTGGGTGGATACATCGGGTGGAAGCTCAGCCGGACGACTTGCCGCTCCGATGGGCGTTTCTCCCTCACACGGAATATTGTCATCGGCACCACCGGTGCACTGGTCAGTGAATGGCTCGTCGTCCGATCCATGAGGGGATCTGCGCAGCAAGATTTCACCGTAAGCGCCTCGCTCGCATCACTCGGCGCGATTGTGCCCGTGGTCGGTGTCGACCTCCTGCGGCAATTCCGTCACGCGCTGAAGGGCGGGTCATAGTGGCAATGACGGTCTGGTCGGCACCTCGCTGTTCCAGCTTCGGGTGCCGGCCGAATGCCGCCACGACATTTTGCGAGACGCGTGCGGCCTCGTACCCTTGTCGATACGAACAAGAATGCCGTCGTACGCTGAGCGGAGCCGCCCCAAACCGGCCGGCGGCAGACCAGGCGATTGCGCCGCTCCAGCGCCCGCGTAATCAAGTGTGCAGCAGCGTCAAGATCGTCAAGCACGACTGAGGTCCATCGCGCTCGCCCGATCCGCTCAGTTCTCGGGCGATATGCACTCAGGATCATGCGGAACTCAAGCATCCGAACCCGCACCAGAGTCTCCTGAGGGCGACCGTGCCCCACTCGGCATGCTCCATGCACCTGGAAAACGTTCTGCGGCGATTCAATGCCGACTGTCGCACTCCTCATGAACCGACGTGCCTATTGCTGCTCAACCTGTTGCTCAGCGCTCCAACCTCGGCACATCAGGTGTCTTTACTGGGATGGCGGCGACCAGCCTGTCGCTTGGCTTTGCGCGGCCGCGGGGGCTGGCGGAAATATTCACGAACCTTCGCGGCAATCTGTCGATCGGACATCTTGTCCGCGGTCTCGACGGCGCATATTCGTCCCCCGAGTTTGCTCTTCACGAGTCGTTTCTTCAGTTCGCCCTTGGCCTCGCCCGGACCCAAAATCACGAACGATCCGGCATTACGAAGCGCCGCGACAACTGCATCGTAGTAGATGTTGAGCTCTCCTGTGAGCGCCTTCTGTCGACTATCGTCCGCTGGCACCTGATCTGCAGCGTAGCGCCCCTTCATCGGCGAATCCCCTGAGCGACGCAGCTGGCTTTCTACCTTCGAGAGAATGTGTGTCGAGCTTTCGCCGGCGGGGGTGACAAAAACCATCAGCGCTTTGCGATGATCAATCCAAACGCCGGCAGCGTATTTCTTCATATTCTGTTTTCCTCGTTCAATATCAGCTAAGTATGCGCGCTTGTTACGGCGGAAGCGATGGGACGGCAAGTATCTCGTTCCAGGCCGACGGCGACGCAGGCGGCGCCCGGCTCCAGTCGTGATGCCGTTGAAGCTTCGCAGCACTCGGCGTGTGCCGTCTGTGTCCACGCGTTGCGTAGGCGTCGCTTGTGTACGCTCCCGTACAGACTGCTGCACCGAAGGTCTGCTTCACTAGGATATTCGTGCTGAATTCGCAGGGGTCGGCAAAGCGGCAAGCCGAATCGTTAAACGACAACGACAATGACAAACTCGACAGCCGAACTCGCTCACCGCGCACTCGATGCCGCACCAGATGCGATGATGCTCGTCGATGAATTCGGGGTAATCCGGTTCGCGAACAGACAGGTCATCGCTCTGTTCGGGTATTCGCCCGAGAGGGTCATTGGCAAGAGCATGGGGCAGCTTGTTCTGCAGTGCTGTCCGGGCGGGCACATCGCACACACAGAGGAGCGCCCGGGCGAGCTTGGTGTGTGGTTGATCGGTGCGGAAGTGAATCTGATTGGCCGGCGCGAGGATAGGACGGAGTTTCCAGTGGAGATGAGCGTGAGTCCCATTGGCGACGCTGACGGCAGTCACGTCGCGGTCATCCGCGACGTGACCGAGCGGCAGCGGATGGAAATCGCGATCGTGGCGGCGCGAGAAGATGCCGATCGTGCGAATTTGGGCAAGAGCCGGTTTCTGGCCACCGCCAGCCACGACTTGCGCCAGCCCGTACAGACTCTCGCCCTTCTCAATGGCATTCTTCGCCGGACATTGGCCGGGCCGGACGCCACCGATGCGCTCAACCAGCAGGAGCAAGCGATCGGAACGATGTCGCGACTCTTGAATGCGCTGCTCGACATCAGCAAGCTTGAGTCCGGAGTAATCAAGCCGGAGCAGGCCGACTTTGCCGTGGCCGCAGTGTTTAATGAGTTGCATCGCGAGTTCGCAAGTCTCGCGCAAAGCAAGGGCCTCGCTCTGCAGGCCGAGGAATGCGTGGACTGCGTTCACAGCGACCCATCGCTGGTGGGACAGATTTTGAGAAATCTCGTTGCGAATGCCATAAAGTACACACGGCAGGGTTGTGTGCGATTGCGCTGTCTGCGCGAGCAGGCGCTGGTTCGCATCGAAGTGCTCGATACGGGGGTGGGGATACCGGCAGATCAGCTCAGGTACATATTTGACGAGTTCTATCAGGTGGGCGTCGAGACTAACACCGCCCGCGACGGGTTTGGCCTGGGGCTAAGCATCGTGCAGCGCCTCGTCAAGCTGCTCGATCTCAGGCTCAACGTGCGCTCAGAGGTCGGCAAAGGATCGGCGTTCTGTCTCGAGCTGCCATCGGGCGTCCCACAGGCCGCCTCGCTATGCATCGATGCGCAGCGCGCCGCTGCGCCCGGGCCGCGAATTGATCGGCCGCGCGTCCTCCTGGTGGAGGACGATGCGGCCGTGCGACAGGCGACACGTATGTTATTGAACGTGGAGGGCTACCGCGTAAGCGCGGTTTCCTCGCTCGAGGAGGCGCTACAGGATGCGCGGCAAGGGGTCGGCGTGGATCTTTTGGTAACGGACTATCATCTTGGCGAGGGCGAGAAGGGTACGCAGGTCGTAGCGGCGCTGCGCGAGAGATTGGGTGCTTCTTTGAAGGCCGTGCTCATCACTGCAGATACATCTTCGGCGATCAAGGAGCTGCCGCGCGATCCACACCTGCGAGTCACAAGCAAACCTGTCAAAGCCGAGGAACTGCTGGCATTGCTCAGAGAGCTTCTGGCCGCCTGAACGACTTCGTGTTGCACGGCCGCCGGCCTTCATCCCGGTATTGCATCCGCTCTTTCAGGAATGTCGTGCTGGGGCGACGCTCGGGGTGCCTTGCGTGCTTGCGATTCGGATTGATGTGGTGCTCGAGGAACCCCGGCGCCGACGCGCGCGGTCGTTCAGATCCACGCCCGCCAAGACGCCCCCGCCGGCGTGGCATTCGGGGAGCGGTACGGACTCGCGGTGCGGGTGTTTCAGGGGGCGGCGCAGCGCAACGAGAAACCCCTGCTCGATGACGGCGGTAAGCGTGATGCCGCGGTGCGCCGCTTCCTGCTAGGCACGTTCCATGAGGGCTGCGTCTAAACGTACGGTGGATCGCACCTGTCAAAGCAGGTCGTGCGTACGTCGGCATGCCCAATGCCCTGTGCCAACAGAGAGTCGGGAGTTCGAGCTTCTCTCCCCGGACCAATACTGACGGGCTGTCGGACAGAACACTGTGGCTAATGGTGTGGCGATTTCTCGGCACGCCGCGTCACCGGAACAATTGTCGGTGGTAAAGGCCTAATCACGCGAGCATCGGGAGCCCGCGAGGTGATGCCTCTGGCCTGCCGTTGTGGTGTCAGTCGCGCGAGACGCGAGACTATGGTCAATCGTGGCTGGTGGTGGTCCCTGATCGCCGGCGCCGCAGCGGGGCTGCCTGCAGGCTCTGTGCGTCGACCGGTTTCGAGCAGGGCAGTGCGGTTGAATATACGGCCTTCATGCGTTAGGGTGTCGTTGCAATGCTGGGAACGCCGCGCACATGTGAGGGCACCGGGATTTCACACGGGATCCGGAAGCAACCTTGAGCAGTCGCCTCGGCCGTTTGATGCATCCCGGCGGGATCGATCCGGATCTCGAGCTTCGCAATGGTGCAGTCCCCGGTCGAACCACATGCGTTCGCGGGAAAATCTCATCGGCTGAAGGAGCGTCGCCAGTGAAGCGTCCCATCCGAGTCCGCCACCGCGCCGCAAGCGTCGGATGTCTCGTGCTGGCCGCCATCTGCCTATCCGGCTGTGGCGGCGGCGTGAGCGGCGGGTTCTCCGCAACCCATACCATCGGCGGCTCGATCAGCGGACTGGCTTCCTCGGGACTGGTTCTCACCGACAACGGCGCTGACAGCCTCATGGTGCCCTCCGGCGCGATAACCTTCACATTCGCCCAGGCGCTCACGGCGGGCTCGACCTACGATGTGACCGTAGCGACGCAGCCGTCAGGAGAGACCTGCACGGTGGCCTCGGGCACCGGGACGGTCACGGGCAATGTCACGACGGTCAGCGTCACATGCGCGGCGGGGGCATCCTACGCGGTAGGGGGCACCGTCAGCGGCCTCACGGCCTCCGGGCTCGTCCTGCAATTGAACGGTGCGAACGATCTGTCGATTGCGTCCGGTGCGAGCACGTTTACCTTTCCCACCGTGTTGCGATCCGGAGCCGCCTACACGGTCACGGAAGAGATGCCGCCGAGCGGCGAGACCTGCACGGTCGCATCGAGCACGGGAACGATCTTGGGCAATGTGACGAACGTCAGCGTATCATGCTCAGCGCTCGCCACCGCCTACACCATCACGGGGAGCATCGCCGGGCTCACCGCATCGGGGCTGCATGTGCAGTTTTACTCCGCGGGTCAGAGCCTCTCGGTCGCAGCGGGCGCGACGACCTACACCTATACCGAGGTGCCACCGGGCACGAACGTGGCGCTGTCGATCCTGACGCAGCCCGACTGGCAGACCTGCGCGCCGAGCAGCTCGGATTACTCGGGCGTGATCAATGCCGATCTCACCGGCGAGAACCTTACATGCGTGGCGGCCAACGCGACGGTACAGCCTGTGAATGCGGGCAACTTTGCGCTCAGCGATCCGACGGGCGTGGCGGTGGATTCCAAGGGTGACATTTACGTTGCCGACACCGGCGGCAACGAGATCCTCGAGATCACACCCTCGGGGAGCGTGACCCCGCTTGGGATCTCGGCGACATTCAATCGGCCGGCCGGTGTGGCGGTTGACTCGTTCGGAAACGTGTATGTGGCCGACACGGGTGACAACGAGGTCCGCGAGATCACCACGGCGGGAACGATGCAGACGCTGGCGTCCGGCCTGCGCAGCCCGCAGGGCGTGGCGGTTGATTCCTCCGGGAACGTATTCGTGGCCGATACCGGCGACAACGAGATCGACGAGATCGGGCCGGGGGGCACGCTGTCGGTCATTGCCGGCTCGGCAAGTGTGATTGGCTGTACTGACGGCAATGGAGCGGCTGCATCGTTCGATGGGCCGACCTCGCTTGCGTTCGATTCGTCGGGGAACCTGTACGTCGCGGATCGCAACAACAACGCAATCCGCAAGATCACCTCGGTCGGGACCGCGGATACGGTCACGACCTGGGCGGGCGGGGGCGGAGCCTGTGGAGGCAGCTCGCCCGGCACGGGCGGCTATCAGGACGGGACCGGCACCAGCGCATTGTTCCTCGGCCCCGCCGGTGTAACGGTGGATGCGGCAGGTAATGTGTTCGTCGCCGACAGCGGCAATGACGCAATCCGCGAGATCACGCCCGCGGCGGTCGTCACCACGGTGGCCGGTCTCACCCTTCCGAGCGGCGGCACGGGCACGATATACGCGTTCAGTCATCCTTTCGGCATCGCCGTGGACGCTGCCAGCAATCTGTACGTCGGAGACAGCTACAACAACAGGATCGAGGAGATCTCCCCTTGACGGCGCAATGAATCCAGCGAAAGATGCGGCAGATGCCCGCGCCCTTGGGATCTGCTCAACGCTCCGATGCCGCACCGCGCATGGAAATACAATCCGATGAGCCCGTCTGTCCGCGGCACCATGGAGCAATCGGGATCGGCGCCGAAGAGAATGCCTGGCGGGCTCATTCGCCTGTGACATCGGGCCTGTAGACTGTGCGGCACTTTTCGGTCATTGTTGGCTCTGCTCCGGGACTTGGCTCGAGCCTCGTGGCCGGCGGATCGGCGTGCGCCACGGCCGGTTCGCATGCCAATGACGGACGAACAAATCCACAATGAACAGAGTCGTCTTCGGGACACTGCGCCGGCGTTGGTTGCGAACCCTGCTCGTAGGACTGTCCACGCTGGTCGCGTTCATGCTCCTCGGCTTCTTCCTCGCGATTCGCCACGGCTTCGCGGTCGGACCCGTGCAGGTGGGGGCGAACCTCCTGCTGATTGAACCGAGGGGCGGAACGACCCAGCTGCCGATCGGGCTGTTGCCGACCGTGCGATCATTCCCGCAGGTGCGCGCCGCGGTCGCGATCGGCGGTACGTCCATGCGCTACGGCGCCAATGCCCGACCGGTGGGGGTGGAGGGTCTGTCCGCAAAGGCCTTCCTTGCCATCTCCGGCCTGGTGCGCTCCGGAGCGCTCCCGGGCGCAGAGGCGCGCGCGTGGCTCGCTGACCGGACCGGCGCGCTGGTGAGCGCCGCGAGCGCTCACCAGAACGGCTGGCGGACCGGACAGGACCTGGTGCTGCAGCCCATGCCGGCAGCGCCGCAGCGCGATCTGACGTTTCACGTCGACGGGGTGATCGCCAAGCGCAACGGCGTGAACTTCGCGAGCGACGTCAATCTTCATCTCAGCTATTACCGCCGCTGGACGCACAAGAATACCGTCGACGCATTTTTCGTTCAGGCGCGCCATGCGCGCCAGGCGGACGCGCTGGCCGGCGCCATTGAGCGCAGATTCGCCAACAGCGCGACGCCGCTGCGCACGCAGACCTTCAAGTCGCTGCTGCAGGGAATCGTCGAGCGACTGGCCGACGTCAATGCGATCACCTCCGTGGTCATCGTCGCGAGCCTGTTCGGCCTGTTCCTCATCTGCTTCAACACGGTGATTCATTCGGTATCGGAGCGGCTCGGGGAGTTCGCGCTGCTGAAAGCCGTCGGGTTCGTGCCGTCACGGCTCGTGTGGCTGGTGTTTCTCGAGGCGTTCCTGGCGATCGTTCCCGCCGCCGCCGCGGGTATGCTCTGCGCGTGGCTCGTCGTGCATGCCATCGCCGGCGAGAAGCTGCACCTGCCGGGCATCATGCTGACCCCTGCCGCGGTGGCCGCGAGCGCGCTCATTGCAATCGGGCTCGTCGCCCTCTCCTCGCTGCTGCCCGCGCTGCGGGTCGTGCGCCTGAACTGCGGGCAGGTCCTGCGCAAGGGGTGAGCATGCGGTTCATGAACACCATTCGGGCCGTATTGCGACTGACGCTCGCCGCGGTCCGCGAATGGCCCTCGCGCCCCGTCGACACCCTGGTCACCGTGCTGGGCTTCGCGACCGTGGCCGGCATTCTCGCGGCGGTGCTGGCGATGGCGGGTGGCTATCGCCACATCTTCGATGCCGCGGCGCAAAATACCACCGCGCTCGTATTGAGCCGGGGCAGCAACAGCGAATGGAGCAGCAGTGTGCCTGCGGGAGCCGTCGCGGAGGCGACTGAGGCGCCGGGCGTGGCGCGGACCGGCGGTGTGCCGCTGATCGCGGAAGACCTACTCGGCAGCATGCCGGTGCATTACCGCAGACGCAGCCTCTCGGCTCGGATCGTTTTGCGCGGCGTCTCGCCGACGATGTTCACGATCGACAGAGAATTGCATCTGGTGAAAGGCCGGTGGTTCCGTCCCGGCCTGAATGAGATCGTGGTGGGTGAGGCCGCAGAGGGAAGCTTCCGCGGCCTCGCCATCGGTGATCGGGTGATGGCCGCAGGGACGATGTGGACCGTGGTCGGAGTGTTCTCCGCCGGCCCCCAGTTCTTCTCCTCGGAAGCCTGGACCAGCTTGGGGTCGCTGCAGGGGGCCGAGCGCCGCCCGCGCACGTATTCCTCACTGTATGTCGGGCTGACCTCGCGCGGCGCGTTTGACCCCTTCACGCGCGTGCTCAATCAAAACCCGCAGAACGCCCTGCACGTGATGCGCGAGAGCGCGTATTTCGCGCACCAGGCATCCGGCATGAGCAAGCTGATCACCCGGGTCGGCGGCTTTTTCACCACGATGATGGCCGCCGCGGCGGTGTTCGGCGCCATGAGTACGCTGCTCGTGATGGTGGAGGCGCGCCGCTTCGAGGTCGCAACGCTGCGGGCGCTGGGCTATCCGCACGGCATCGTATTTACCGCGACGCTCCTCGAAGGATCGCTATTGGGATCGCTGGGTGGAATCCTGGGCGCGGCGGTTGTTTACGTGAGCTTGAACGGCTATGCGGCGAGCACGCTCGGGATCGGAGCGCAGACCGCGGTGACGACCACGACGCCGCAGGTCTTCTTTCACTTTCTGGTCAGCGGCTCGACCATGCTGAAGGCGGTGCTGTGGTCGATCGCCATGGGGATGGCCGGCGGACTGTATCCGGCCGTGCGGGCCGCGCGCATGCCGATTGCGGCGGCCCTGCGGGACATCTGAGGCGCGCAGCTCCTCCCGCGCGCATCCTCTGCGCCGCAGTCGCGTCGAGCGGACCTGACAGCCCTGCCGGGCAGCGTCACGCCGCACGGCAGGGCGTTGGCCTACTGGCAGGTGCCGCTCGTCACCGGACAGGGCGGATATGACGGCTGCTGCGGGAACGCCGGGGTCCACGACGGCCGCGGCGGCACGATCACGGGCTCTTGCTTGATCTGCTTCAGCAGCACGCTGACCGCAGTCTCGATCTGCGTATCCTCGTCGTGACGGGCCAGCAGACCGGGGTTGACGTGCACCGGGATGGACGGCACCACCCCGATGTTCTCCACGACCCACTTCGAATCCGTGCCGTACATGGCGATCTCTGAGACGACCTGCTGGCCGCCGTCAAGGAGCGTGAACTGGTTGTCATAACCGCGCACACCGGCCCAGGTGCGCGAACCGATGGTCGGGCCCAGATGGTACTGCTGGAAGCGGTACGCGAAGATGTCCCCGTCCGAGGCCGAACCGTGATTGATCAGCGCGGCCATGTGCCCGATGTAGGCATTCTCGGGGCTCTGGTAGTGCGCGCCGTGCCGATTGACCCAGGCCGCCACCATTTTCTGCGTGAGTTGGTTGAACAGGATGGTGTCGATGAAGCCGCCGAGGTTCCAGCGATCATCGATGATCAGCCCGGGCTTGTCGATCTGGCTGTAGAACTGGCGCACGAACTCGTGCAGGCCGGTCGCCTCCATGTCGTTGAGGTAGATGTAGCCGACCTTGCCGCCGGAGAGTCGGTTCACCTTGCGGCGATTGTTGTTGATCCAGTGCAGCAGATGCAGCTTGTCGCTGTTGACGATCGGTTTGACCAGGATGGTCCAGGGCTTTCCGGTTGGCGTGGCCGCGATGGCCAGGCTCACGGTCTGCCCCAGAGTGCCCTGCAGCAGGGAGTACGGGTTGGTCGGAGCGCTGAGCGGCGCCCCGTTGATGGCCAGCACGTAATCGCCCGCCTTGACCTTGAGCCCCGGTTGCGCGAGCGGCGCGTAGTAACCCGGGATGGTATTGTCGCCGCGGAAGATGCGCTTGAGATAGTAGCGCCCCGCGGAGGCATTGAGCGCGAATTCCACGCCAAGACCGGCCGTCGGCTGCGGCGGGGACTTCCAGCCCGTGTCGCCGCCGAAGATATACATGTGGCTCTCACCGAGGGAGCCGATCATGTTCGCCATGACGTAATTGAGATCCTCCCGGTCCTGCACCAGGGGCAGCAGCGCCCGGTAGTGCTTGCCGATCGTTGCCCATTTACGCTTGATCAGCTCGGGGTTCACGAAGTAATCGCGCACGTTGCGCCAGGCTTCATTGAAGATCTCGGTCCACTCTGCGCGCGGATCGACCTGCATCTGCATGTGCGCGGTGTCGAGCGTCTTGACCTTGGCCTGCTTGCTGAAGGCCGCCGGGCGCAGCACCCATTTGCCTTGCAGCTGATAGAGCAACGTCGAGCCGTCGGCCGACAGCGCGAAGCCGCTGCCGATGCCCGATGCCAGCATCAATCCCTTGCGCTTCGCGAGGTTGTAGGCGCGAAGTTGCGGCACCTCCCCGGGGATGGCGCCCCCGAGCACCGGCACCGGCATGGTCGCGTAGTAGACGACACCTTTGGACTCATCGATCTGCATGATGTTGGCGGCCGGTACGGGCACCTGAACCGCGCGCTCGATGAGCCCGGCGAAGTCGATCTTGACGTGAAGCTTCTTCGGCTTGGGCTTGCCCTTGTGCTTGGCCTTGTGCTTGCTCTTGATCTTATGAGATTTCGCCTTGTGTGATCCGGCGGTGGGCTGCTGCGTGCGGGGCGCGAAGGGCGAGGGGGTAGCCGCCTGCAGCGTGGTCACGTACAACCCGTCCGGCACCGCGCCCGAGGCACCGAAGTTGTAGCTGGACAGGACGGGGTTGACGAGACGCGCGGACACGAAGAACAGGTACTTGCCGTTGTGCGAGAAGGCCGGGTGGCTGTCGCTGAAGTTCCCGCGGCTGGCCTGATGCAACGCGCCGGTGTCGACGTTGACGATGAACAGCGCGCGCAGATGGTTGGGCAGGTGCTTGGAAAACGCCAGCCAGCGGCTGTCGGGCGAGAACGCCACGTCCTGGAATGCGCCCACGATCATTTGCCGATCCGTGGTGACTTCCTTGCGCTTGGCAGTCTTGGCGTTGACCAGCCACAGCTGCTGGCGCGAATTGGTGTAGGTCAGCCAGCGGCTGTTCGGACTCCATTGCAGCGGGCCAGAATAGGTCACGTCACCGTTGCGCGTCAACGCGCGCGGTGTGCCGTGGCCGTCCGCGGAGCGCACCATCACCTGGCTGTCGAGGCCGTCGGCGCGGATGTAGGCGATCCACTTGCCGTTCGGCGACCAGGCCGGATCCTTGTCGTTGCTTGCAACGCGTGTGCTGAGGTCCGTGGTGTGTCCATACTCGGCAGGCACCGTGAACAGCGCGCCCCGCGCGCTGAACACGGCGAGCTTGCCGTCCGGAGCGACATCTGCCGCGCGGATCATCTTTGCGGCGGAGTACTCGTAGGGCAAGGTGTGCGTTCCACTCAGCGGTACCGTGACCGGCACCTGGCTCAGCTTGCCGGTCGCGAACGAGTACACGTAAAGGTGCCCGCCGTCGGACAGGGCGATGCCGGAATTGCCCGCGCTCGGCCAGTCGATGTCGTAGATCGGGAAATGCGTTACCTGGCGAGTTGAGCCGGTCTTGAGGTTCTTCGCCCAGAGATTGAGCACGCCTGCCGCTCCGCGGTCGGAGGCGAAGTAGAGCGTCTCGCCCACCCACATCGGGAAGGTATCCTCGCCCTTCCAATGGGTCAGCTGCCTGCTCTGGCCGCTATTGAGGTTGTACGTGAAGATATTATCGGCCTGCCCGCCGAAATAATGCTTGCGGTGAAACGGGCGCAGGATGCGCGAGAGCTTGTTATACGCGACCGCGGTGCCGCCGCCGTTGAAGGAGAGCGCGCCGGTCCAAGGCATCGGCAGGACGGTTGGCAGACCACCGCTGACCGGTACTTCGAACGCGCGCTCGATCTGCGGGTTGAAGCTCTCGCGGCGTGACAGGAACACGACATCGCGGCTGTCGGGCGTCCATCCGACGACGATGTTGTCCGGCATCGTCGCGATCTTGCCGTTCACGGGCGCATTGACCGAGCGCCAGGTCAGCTGCCTGACCGGGCCGCCGTCAATCGAGACGACGTAGACGTCGGTATTGCCGCGATACCAGCCCGTAAACGCCACCCATTTTCCGTCGGGCGACACCAGGGGGTGGGAGTCGTGGCCGGAATCCGCGGTGAGCCGCACGGCCTCGCCGCCCTGCGCCGGGACTTTCCAGACGGAACCGCCAGCCTCGAATACCACGGTGTCGCCGTGGATGCTGGGGTAGCGGATCAATGCCTGCACCGGACCGGGCGCGGCCTGGGCCTGCGCATCGTGAGGGAGCAGAAAAAGGCAGAGCGCGGCGCCGAGCGCGCCGGCCAGTGTCTTGAACGTCATTGAGCAATCCTCGTTTGCGACCCCAAGAGACGGCACAAGGGCCCGTTCACTGGGTCCCGTTGGTTCGAATTGGTTTAGTGCCGGGGATTCTGCGCGCGCGGCCGTTGGGTGGCAAGAGGCACGCGCCGCGCGCCGTGGCGCGTCGCGCCGCCGGCGCGGCTCTGGAGAGAGATCGGTGTTGGAACCTTCGGCGCCGGTCCGAGGCACCAAGCTCAGGGTCGCGTCGGCGTCAGTTCTCGGCGGTGGCGTATCAGGCCGGCCTCGAGACGCACGAACGCCAGGCTCTTGCGGCGGTAGCGCTCGAGCGGTATGGCGAGCAGGCGCGCGGCCGCCTTGACGCACGGCAGCGGTTCGGGATCAGATTTGGCCCACCACGGCCGCCGCTCGCGCAGGAAGATATTGACGGTGAGCGGGCCGAGGCCATAGAAGCGCTCGCGGCGCGTCTGGAGGTCTCGACAGTCGCGCGCCGAGGCATGCAACTGGCGCAGGCTGCCGTGGTACTGCCCCTGCAGCATCATACAATCGCGCAGGATCTTGGTCGCGGTCTTGTGGTCGTAGCGCACATGACCGCCCTCGCTGAGGACCGGCTTGACGAGAGTTTCCCAGCCGGCGGCGAGGATCCGCGCCGGGCTCAGCAGGCGATGGCGCGCGAAGCTGAGGAAAGTGTGCCGGGCGATGGCTTCACTGATCCGTGCGCCGAGCAGTACGCTCGCGAGGAACCGCTTGAACTGCTCGGCGTCGGTCCCCGCGGCGAGGCTGATGCCGAGCTCCTCGGAATACAGAGGCGACCGGCGCAGCGCGGCCTTGCTCAGGTCGCTGCGCGTGAATTGAATGGGTGCAAGGCGCGTGGATGAGGCGCCTTGACATCCGCTGTACGCGTGTGCGCGTTCACCGACTGACTGGACCACGTGACGACTCCGATACGCCGCTGCCACGCTGCGGCCTTGAATGCGCGCCCGGCAACCGCTTCGGTCGCTGCCGCGCTCATCCCAGCGTCGGCTCGATCCAGATCACCGGGCGCCTGGCCCTCTCGCCCGATGGATGATGCAGGCAATTGCCGGGCGGCTCCGTCGGACTAACCGACAGTGCGGCCCACTCGCTCGCATCGAGTACCTCGGTATGGCCGTCGAAGCTCTCGATCTGCACCGTGCGCAGCGCATCATTGACGGCGGTCACCTCGAACAGTTCACCGCAGTCCCACCGGACGTACCAGTGATTGAGACGTGGCAGAACCAGAGTCGAGTACATATCGGACTCCATCACCGCGGCCGGGTCGCCCGGCGTGTGGGCGCATCGATTTCCTGTTGAGTTCCGCTGAAGTGGCATAGACCTCCTTCGGTGTCCTGTCTGCCGACGGCGGTGCACGGCGTCCGCGCGCGATCCGACCCGGCACACGGTATCCGGGCGAGAGCCACAACGGCCATACGGGGATTCCACGAGCAGGGCCGGCGACAGGTCCGCGGCGGCGGTGAGCCGCCGATTCACCTCATGCCGGCGCTGCCCGGGGCGCCCGGCCGGGCGCCCCCAGGGCGCGAACGGCTACATGTCCAGCGAGTGGCGCATGGGCTTACCCACCTGCCGGTTGCGGATCCAGCGGTCGATCACGTGATTGAGGATGGTGAGCGGCAGGGCGCCGTGCTCGAGGATCGCGGCGTGGAAGTCCTTGATGTTGAACTTCGGGCCAAGGACCCGCTCGGCCTTCTGGCGCAGATGGAAGATGTCCATCTGACCGATCATGTAGGACAGCGCCTGACCGGGCCAGGCGATGTAGCGGTCGACCTCGGTGTTGATGTTCTGAGTGCTGAGCGCGGTGTTGTTCTCGAAATAGCGCACCGCCTGCGCACGGGTCCAGCCCTCGGAGTGGATGCCGGTGTCTACCACTAGGCGTACCGCCCGCCACATCTGCCAGTCGAGGTAACCAAACTTGGAGTAGGGATTGTTGTAGAGGCCCATCTGCCCGCACAGCGACTCGGTGTAGAGCGCCCAGCCCTCCCCGTAGGAGCTGTAATAGTCGAAGCGGCGGAATTGCGGCAGGCCCTTCAGCGCCATGGCGATCGGAATCTGCAGCTGATGGCCCGGGCGGCCCTCGTGGCAGACCAGCACCTGGATGTCGTATTTCGGCCGGCTCTGCGGCTTGTAGAGGTTGACCGCGATGTAGCCCGCGACGCTGCCGTCGCCGGCCGGCGGCACCGAGTAGGCCGGATAGGTGTCCGGCGCGAGCGAGGCGGGGATTGCCCGCACGCCATAGGGCACGCGCGGCAGGATCCAGATGGGAAAGTACCTCACCAGCAGCGGGTTGACGCGCATGGCGGCGGCACGGTAGGCCTCGAGCAGGTGCGCGGGGCGCTTGTAATAGAAGCGCGGGTTGGTGCGCAGATAGTGCACGAACTCCTTGTACGTGCCCTTGAAGCCGATCTGGTCGAACACGCGCTGCATCTGCGCGTGGATCTCGGCGACGCGCTTCAGGCCGATCTGATGGATCTCGTGCGGCGTCAGGTCCGTGGTGGTGTACTTGCGTACCATGTAGGCGTAGTAGGCCTTGCCATCCGGCAGCGCTTCGGCGGCGATGCTCGCGCGGCAGTGCGGCAGATAGTCGTGGTCGAAGTACTGCTGCAACTTGCGATAGGCCGGCGTGACCACCTGGGCGATCGCGGCTTTGGCCTCGGCGCGCAGCCGCGCCTGCTCGGCGGCTGGGATGAGCGAGGGCATGTTTCTGAACGGCGCGTAGAAGGGGCTCGCCGCCGGGCGGGATACGATGTTGGCGGCGATCTGGGCCGGCACGCCCTGCATCACGACCCGTGGTTCGGTCATGCCGTCCTTGACGCCCTGCCGCAGCAGCGCGATGGTCTGGTCCATGTAGGGCATGATCGTGCGCAGGCGCTCGATGTAGTGACGGTAGTCGGCGAGGGTCCGCAAGCGCAGGGTGTGGGTGAGGGTCCGCAGCGTCTGAATCCCCCACAGCTCGTTCATCGGCATCAGATAGGTCTTCAGGTCGTACCCCTGGACCCGGATCTCGTAGCGGTACCTGAACAGGTCGTAGCTGATGCGGTCCTGCCGGTCGAGCTGGCTGCGATCGACGACCGCGAGGCGCTTGAGCGCCTCGAGGTCCTCCTGGTGCTCGCGGGCGAGATTCGTCAGGCTCTCATTCGCCCATGACCCGTCGTACTGATGAAAGCCGTCGGCGGAGGCTTCGAGCGGATGCTCACGCATTTCCCGCTGCCATTCGGCGCGGAATAGCCGATGCAGGGCGACGCTCGCCACGTTCGCGGACGCTGCAGCGGTCGCAGCCGGTGGCGGCGCGCCGATCACGAGCACGGCGCAGAATGCGATCAGGTTGAGCGCGCGAAGCATGATTCCCCCCTGGTACGCGTGGTTTTTCCGCAGTGTACCGGCTCGATCAACGCGTGACACGCCGGCGCAGCCTGCACGTGAGGCGCGACCGCACTGCCTGCTGCGGGGGTCGGGCGATCCGGCGGGCTGGCGGCGCGCGGACAATCATCCTCCCGGAATTGATGGCTCAGGGGGGGGCGATTGCCAGCTTCTTCGGTTTCCGCTAGCTTGGCCGCGACTGCGCGCCGATCCTGAGCGCGCGAGGGGGCCATACTGCTGCGGCGCTGCTCTATTACTCCTGGAGACCCGCGATATCGCGGAGGACTTTGGCGAGCATGACGAACGCGACCGTGCTGGTCGGGTGGCGCCAGCGTTGGAACCGCAGCCTGATGCAGTTTCTCGGCCGGCGCGTGCGCTCGACGGTCGAGGTCGAGGACCTGGCGCAGGAGATCTATCTGCGGCTGCTGCGCGCTCCGGACCTGCTGCAGGTGCGCAACCCCCAGGCGTACCTGCTGCGCGTGGCCGGACACGTCGTAGCCGAGTGGCGGCGCGAATACCCGCCGATGGAGAGCTTCTGCCCGGATGAGAGCGATACGCCGGTCGATGAGTGCTTGCCGGAGCTCGCCGTCGACGCCACGCTGTCCGAGCAACGGCTGAACCAGCAGCTCGAGCAGATGTCCCCCATGATGCGCGCGGTGGTGCTGCTGCGGCTGCGCGACGAGCATTCCTACAAGCAGATCGCGCAGGAGCTGGAGTTGACCCTGCGCCAGGTGCGGCGTTATCTGGCGCGCGGTTACGAACAATTGCGTGGCGTGCTCGATGAATGACCTGATGCGTTCAACGGACCGCAGCCAGCTGTGGGGCGAGGAGGCGACCCAGTGGTGGGTGCTGCTGCACGGCGAGGGCGCAACGCCGGCCGATCGGCGCGAATTCCTCACATGGGTGGCGCGCTCGCCGGAGCGGATTGAGGCCTACCTGCGGATCGAGCGGCTGATGAGGGTGCTGCGCGCCGACACGGTGCGCTGGCCGGACACCCCCGCCGAGGCCCTGATCCGCACCGCCCGGGTCTCGCTGGAACCCGTCGCGCTCAGTCCGACGGATGCAAGGGCGTGCCCGGCACCGGATCCCCGGCACCCTGAGGTGCGTCAGTCCGGACAGCCGCGCGCGCGTCTTCGCGCGGGCATCGCTGCCGCCGCGGCGCTGCTCGCCGCGGCGCTTGCGGGGTGGCTGTGGCTGCCGCGCGGGGCGCAGATCTACCGGACACACCCCGGTGAGCAGCGCTCGATTCTGCTCGCGGATGGTTCCCGGGTGACCCTGAATTCCGCCTCTGCCGTCGAAGTCGAACTGCGCAGGCACCGCCGGGTCATCCATCTGCTGCGCGGCGAGGCTCTCTTCCAGGTCAGCCACGATCCGGCCCGGCCGTTCGACGTGCACGCCGACGGCGAAGTGGTCCGTGCCATCGGCACGGAATTCAACATCGATCTGCTTGCCCAGGACGCCGCGGTGACCGTGCTTCAGGGTCGCGTGGCGGTCATGAGCGCCGCGCAGGCCAGAGCACCGGTGCGGGCGGCACTGTTCGCGCCGGGCGCCGGTCGCGCGCCGGGTGTCGCGCCCCGGCTCGAGCGATTCCCGGCGCCTGCGGGTGCGCTGATTCTCGGGGTTGCGCAGCGGGTGTTCATCACCCCGCACGGGGTGAGTGCGCCCCGGCCGGTCCGTGACCTCACCGCGACCACCGCCTGGACGCGCGGGCAGCTGGTGTTCGAGCATCGGCCCCTCGGGGAGGTGGTCGATGAGCTCGACCGGGACGGCAATCAGCACATTGTGATCGACAGCCTCGCGCTGCGCGAGCGGCAGGTCACCGGTGTCATTCAGCTGGACGATTCGCGCTCGCTGCTCGAGTTTCTCTCCGACGTGCCCGGCGTGGTGATCCGCCGCGGGAGCGACGGGACGAGCATCGTGACGCTGCAGCCGGCTCGACCACCAGGGATGAGCGGCGCTCAGGCACGCGTGAACCCATCTCATCGTTGAGCACGGCCAGACCGATTATTTTTTCCCGCCGCGGGGGGTCAATCGCGGCCAGAGGCACTCTACCTTAAGACAACGATTATCGCCGCCAGTTCGTCAACGGGGGAGTTTGCCATGCATCGCCGATGGTCCGTGATTTCCGTGCTTGCCGCGCTGATCTGCCTGCTCTCGAGCGCCCCGTGGGCGGCGGCGGGCACGACGAGAACCTTCAATCTCGCGATCAGCAGCCAGCCGCTCTCCGCGGCGCTGCAGGAGCTGGCGCGCCAGAGCGGCATCCAGATCATCTTCTTCTCCAGGCTCACCGACGGCCACAAGGCGCCCGCCGTGCGGGGCGACGTCACCATCGATTATGCGCTGCAGCACATGCTCGGCGGCACGCACCTGACCTACCGCCGGCTGAACGCGCAGGTCATCGAGATCCGCCAGCCCGGCGCGCCGCCGGTCGGCACGCTCGCCTCGAGAGCCGATCCGCCGCGGCTGATCGCGGCGAGCTTCGCTCACCCCGACCCCGCCGCCGATCCTGCCGCGGACTCCCCGGCCAGCGCTGCGGCCGATCCGGCCGCCGACCCGCCGCCGCCGAGCCAGGCCGCACTCAGCATTCCCCGGGCCCGCTCCGCATTGCACACCGTGATCGTCACCGGCACGCGAGAGGTCGGTGTGACGGAGGCGACCTCGCTTTCGCCCATCGACGTGGTGACCCCGACTGAGCTGGCCGCGACCGGCGCAACGAATCTGAATTCCGCCCTCAGCGTGCTGCTGCCGTCGTTCAATTTCCCGCAGTCGACGATCACCGATGCGACGGACGCCTCTGAGCCGGCGCAGCTGCGCGGCCTGTCGCCGAACGAGACCCTGGTGCTCATCAACGGCAAGCGGGTCCATGATACCGCGATCACCAACGTCGACGGCGAATTCGGCCGCGGCTCCTCACCGGTCGATCTCGGCGCCATTCCCATCAACGCCATCGACCACATCGAAGTGCTGCGCGATGGCGCGGCGGCGCAGTACGGCTCGGGCGCCATCGCGGGCGTCATCAATATCATCCTCAAGAAAGGCCCCCGGGGCGGCTCGTCATTCCTGTCGGCGGGGCAATACATCAAAGGCGACGGCCGAACCGTGACGGGCGGGGTTGATGACGGTGTGGCGCTCGGCAGCAAGGGCTGGGTGCGCGTGAGCCTGAACGGCACCCGCCAGGGGTCGACCAATCGCGCCAATCCGGATTTTCGCTTCCCTGGCGATCCGCTCTACGGCCACACCACGGTCCACTACGGACTGCCGGACGAGCACACCCTGCAGGCCGCGATCAACATGCAGTATGACTTCAGTCCCGAAGCGCATCTGTACGGCTTCACCATCGTGAACCACAGCAACGTGTGGGCGGGCGGCTTCTACCGAGCGCTGTCGCAGTACAAGAGCTCCCAGCCTGCCGCGGTTGCGGTCTATCCGCACGGCTTCCTGCCGATTGAAGCGAGCAGCCTGTTCGACGACCAGGAGGTGCTCGGCGTGCGCGGCACGGTGTTCGGCTGGCATTACGACATCAGCGCCGATACCGGCGGGAACTCCTGGAAGCTCAACACCGCGGATACCTTCAATTTCTCGCTCGGCAGCGCCTCGCCGACCAACTTTTACATCGGCATGAACAAGATCCGCCAGAGCGTGGCGAACGCCGACTTCAAGCGGGTCTTCAACCCGAGCTGGGTGCAGAACGGCCTGCTGGTCGCCTGGGGCGTGGACTACGAAAGCGACAAGTTCACCGTCTACCAGGGCGAGCCGCAATCCTATGCCGGCGCGGGAGCCCAGGTTTTCCCCGGCTACACGCCGCTCGATGCCGGCTCGCATTCGCGCAACAGCCGCGCGGTCTACCTCGATCTCGAGAGCAACTGGACCAAGGCTCTCTCGACGGAATTCGCGGTGCGCCGGTCGCAGTACAGCGATTTCGGCGGTGCCACCACCTACGATCTGTCGGGGCGCTACGCGTTCAATAAAGTGGTTGCCGTGCGCGGAACCGCGGCGTCTGGCTTCCTCGCCCCGACGCTGCAGCAGGAGTACTACTCGAACACCTCGACCCTTTTCATCAACAACGTCCCGTACAACATCCGTCAGTTCCCCGTGACCAATCCGGCCGCTAAGGCGCTCGGCGCGCAGCCCCTGAGGGCCGAGAAATCGCACAGCTTCTCGGTGGGCCTCGTGATCACGCCGCATGACGGACTGTACATGACGCTCGATGCCTACCAGATCTCGATTGCGCACCGCATCGTCCTCAGCGGCGATCTCACCGGCGCGGCGGTGCAGAATTACCTCACGTCTGTGGGCATCCCGTTCGTCGATGGCGGCGCCTTCTTCTACAACGGAGTGGATACGCGCACGCGCGGCGGGGATTTCGTGGCGCACTACACGGTGCCGCTCGCCGCGTCGCAGCTGGCCTTGAGCGCCGGAGTGAACTACAACAAGACCGAGATCACCGGCATTGCGCCCAACCCGCCGCAGGACGCTCTGCAAGGACTGGTGCTGCCCATCGTCAATCGACAGGAGGCGGGCTTCCTCACCTCGGCTGCGCCGCTGACCAAGGCGTATATCCTGGCGGATTGGAACGTCGGCCACTGGGTCGCGCACAGCCAGCTCACCCGCTACGGGCAGTGGAGCAGCATCAGCAACAACGGCCCGAAGTACGACCAGACCTTCGGCGCGCGCCTCATCCTCGATGCCAGCCTGTCCTATCATCGGTCGGGCTGGATGCTGACGGTGGGGAGCAATAACGTCGGCAATACCTACCCGCAGCGCAATAACAATCTCAATAACTTCACGGGCATTTTCGCCTATCCGTTCTCCTCGCCATTCGGCTTCAGTGGCGCGTACTACTACGGGACGGTGGCATACCGCTGGAACTGATGGCCGTGATCTGCAAGACTGACTCATTCGTGAACGATGCAATAGGATGAACGTGATGCACATGCGCAAGGCTCATCTGGTGTGGATGGCGGCGGCCGCTCTCGCGGCGCTGCCGGCAGCTCAGGCCGCCGCGGGCGCCGGCTCGAGGAACGCGATTTCCCCGGAAGCGCTTGATTCAAGCGCGCCGCCGACCACCGTGGCGGCGCTGGCGCACGATCATCCGGTACTCGCGCGGCACGCCATGGTGGTGAGCTCGCAGCACCTCGCGACCGAGGTCGGGGTGAAAATCCTCAAAGAGGGCGGCAACGCGATCGACGCGGCGGTGGCAGTGGGCTATGCCCTCGCAGTGGTGCATCCGTGCTGCGGGAATATCGGCGGCGGCGGCTTCATGGTGGTCCACCTGGCGAGCGGCCGGAATCTCTTTCTTGATTTCCGGGAAAAGGCGCCGCTGAAAGCCACCCCGACGATGTATCAGAATGCCAAGGGGCAAGTCGTGCCGGGGCGCAGCACCAAGACGTACCTCTCGGTCGGCGTGCCAGGCACGGTGCTGGGGCTCGACACGGCGCTGCGCGAGTACGGCACCATGAGTCGCGAGAAGGTCATGGCCCCGGCCATCCGCCTCGCACGCGAGGGATACGTGCTCGAGCAGGGTGACGTCAGAATCCTCAATGCCCGCGTGAAGGACTTCGCCAGGCACAAGAACGTCGCAGCGATCTTCCTCAACCACGGCAAGCCGTACGTCGCCGGCGAGCGGCTGCGCCAGCCGCAGCTCGCACGCACACTGGAGATGATCTCCCGTGAGGGCAGCCGCGGGTTCTATCACGGGCCGATTGCCCGCGCGATCGTGGCGGCGAGCCGCACGCACGGCGGCATTCTGTCGATGAAAGACCTGGCCGATTACACGGTGCAGTGGGCGAAACCGGTCGAGTGCGGCTATCACGGCTACACCCTTGTCTCCGATCCGCCGCCGAGCTCCGGCGGGGTGACCATCTGCGAGATCCTGCAGATTATCAAGCCGTATCCGTTCTCCAAGTGGGGCTACGGCTCGGTCGACAGCCTGCACTACCTGGTTGAAGCCGAGCGGCGCGCTTTTGCGGATCGCAACACGTATCTCGGCGATCCGGCCTTCGTGCACAACCCGATCGACCGGCTGCTCTCGGCGCAGCATGCGGCAAAGCTGCGCGCCACCATCCGCCCAGATGCCGCCACGCCTTCCGTCGACGTGAAGGGCAGCCTCGGCCCTTATGAGGGCACCGACACCACGGACTACTCCATCGTCGACAGGCATGGCAACGCGGTGGGAGTGACCTACACGATCAACTACCTGTTCGGGCTCGGGCAGATCGCCGGCGACACCGGTTTCTTCCTCAACAACGAGATGGATGACTTCACCTCCAAGCCCGGCGTGCCGAACTCCTTCGGCCTGGTGCAGGGCAAGGCCAACCAGGTCGAGCCTGGCAAGCGGCCGTTGAGCTCGATGGCTCCGACCATTGTGCTGCGCGGCAAGCGGCTGTTCATGGTGACCGGCAGCCCCGGCGGCTCGACGATCATCTCGACGACGCTGGAGAGCTTTCTCAACGTCGCGGACTTCGGCATGAACGTGCAGCAGGCGGTGAATGCGCCGCGGGTGCACCAGCAGTGGTATCCGGATGTGGTGTTCGCCGAGCCCGGCCTGATGAGCCCGAGCGTCGAGCGGCGGCTGCGCGCGATGGGCTACCGCTTCAAGATAATCAAGTCCTGGGGCGCCGATGAAGCCATCGTGGTCAATCCGCGCACCCACATGCTCGAGGGCGCCAATGACCGGCGCCTGCCCGCAGGTCTCGCCGCAGGCTACTGAGTTCGACGGCCAGCCGGCCAGCCGGCCGGTCAGGCCGGCTGGCCGTCGAGCTCTCCGGCGAGCGCCGCACGCAGCTGCTTGAGGTCATCAATGCGCTGCGCCGCTCTGCGTAGCGCCTGAATGTCGAGCTCGTCGGCCGAATACAGCGCGCGGTAATCCAGCTCTGCGAGCCTCAGGGCATGCACGGTGCTGCGCCAGCGTGCGGCGACGGTCTGGTGGGCGGCGGCCGATAGCGCCGCTTTCCAGCGGCTGTGG
>JAJYLP010000006.1 GCA_021787615.1 Pseudomonadota bacterium | reverse complement strand
GCAAATACACTCTTCTGGGGCCACGGTCGCCCTCCTGCCTTCTTGATGCCTGGTAACACCAAGTTAGCAGTGGCGGCCGTTCGCCTCACCCCCCGCGTCCAGTCACCCCGGAAACGGGAGAAGAACCAAAATAAAAGGCCGGGCACCCGCAGCACGCGGGACGCCCGGCCTCGGTACGGTACCTGGCGCTTACTTCTTCTTGCGCGCCCCGGCCCGCTTCGCGGCCCGGAAGGAAATTCCGGCGCGCATCGCTTTCTGCTGCACCGCCGCCGGGGTACGCCCGAGCTTCTTCGCGACCTCGGTGGTCGGGGTGCCCGCCTTGGCGAGCGCCTTCAAGGTCTTCAGCTCACTGGCGCTCCAGGATGCGCCATCGTTCGGGGGACGTTTCGCCATCATAGACTCCAAAAAAACACCCAACTACAGGGTTTCGGTGCGGATCATACACGGATTTTATCTCCCGTCCAACTTCTTTCATCTGATGTGTTGTAGGAAGTCGGCTGGGGCGCGCGGCGGATGTTGTCGGTCAGGATCGACTGGCGTTGGCGGCCGTCCTCGCGCTCTCGAGGACGGCCGCCGCCGTGGTCAGTAGCGGTAATGGTCCGACTTGTAGGGACCGGCGCGATCGACACCGATGTAGCGCGCCTGCTCTTCGTTGAGTATCGTCAACTCGGCGTTGAACCGGGTCAGCTGCAGCCGCGCGACCTTCTCGTCGAGCCGCTTCGGCAGCACGTACACGCCCAGCGGGTACTTGTCCGGATTGCAGTGCAGCTCGATCTGGGCCAGCGTCTGGTTGGCGAAGCTCGAGCTCATCACGTAGCTCGGATGTCCGGTGGCGCAGCCGAGATTCACCAGCCGTCCCTCGGCGAGCAGGATCAGCCGCCGGCCGTCCGGAAAGATGACGTGATCGACCTGGGGCTTGATGTTCTCCCAGCGGTAGCGCTTCAGGCTCGCCACGTCGATCTCGTTGTCGAAGTGTCCGATATTGCACACGATGGCGTTGTGCTTCATGCGCGCCATGTGATCGTGACCGATGACATGCAGGTTGCCGGTCGCGGTGACAAAAATATCAGCCTTGGCGGCCGCGTAGTCCATGGTCACCACACGGTAACCCTCCATGGCCGCCTGCAGAGCGCAGATCGGGTCGATTTCCGTCACCCAGACCTGGGCAGCGAGCGCGCGCAGCGCCTGCGCACAGCCCTTGCCGACATCGCCGTAACCGCACACCACGGCGATCTTGCCGGCCACCATCACGTCGGTCGCGCGCTTGATGCCGTCGACCAGCGACTCGCGGCAGCCGTACAGGTTGTCGAATTTGCTCTTCGTGACCGAGTCGTTGACGTTGATCGCCGGGAACGCAAGGCGCCCTTCCTTGGCCATCTGGTACAGACGGTGCACGCCGGTCGTGGTCTCCTCCGTCACGCCGCGGATGTGCCCGATGCGCGTCGAATACCACTGCGGGTGCTGGGCAAGCTTGGCGCGGATGGCCGCAAACAGCGCCTCTTCCTCCTCGCTCGCGGGCTTGGCGATGACGGACGGATCGGCTTCGGCGCGCACCCCCAGGTGCATCAGCAGCGTCGCATCGCCGCCGTCATCGAGGATCATGTTGGTGTAGTGGCCATCGGGCCACTCGAATATGCGGTGGGTGTATTCCCAGTAGTCGGCCAGCGACTCGCCCTTCCAGGCGAACACGGGCGTACCGCGAGCGGCGATCGCCGCCGCCGCATGGTCCTGCGTAGAGAAGATGTTGCACGAGGCCCAGCGGACCTGCGCCCCAAGCGCCTGCAGGGTCTCGATCAGCACCGCAGTCTGAATGGTCATGTGCAGCGAGCCGCTGATGCGCGCGCCGGCGAGCGGCTGCGCCGCGGCGTACTCCTCGCGTATCGCCATCAGGCCCGGCATTTCGGTCTCGGCGATCAGGATCTCCTTGCGACCCCACTCGGCCAGCGACAGGTCGGCGACTTTGCAGTCGGTGGGCTCTTTGGGCGGTTTGAGTGTGGCGTTCATGGCTGAATGCTCCAATGGGTTCATTGAGCGCCGTATAGCGAATAGCCGCGCCCTTCGAGCCTGGCAGGCGGCAGCAGGGTGAGCCGCCGGCCCGTCGCAACGCTCCTCGAAAGGCGCCGCGCCGCCGCACCGCGCGGCGGCGAAGTCGATTCCCGGCGGGCCGCCCCGCCCCCAGGGGGCGCCCGCCGGGGCGCAGATCAGGCCGCCTTGGTCGCCTTGGCGTCCTCGGCCAGGACCTCGGCGCGGTCGGTCCGCTCCCAGCTGAACTCCGGCTCGGTCCGGCCGAAGTGCCCGTAGGCGGCGGTCTTCTGGTAGATCGGGCGCGCCAGATCGAGCATCTGCCGCAATCCGTACGGCGTGAGGTCGAAGTGCTTGCGCACCAGGCGGGTCAGTTGCTCGCGCGAGAGGCGGCTCGTGCCGAAGGTCTCGATCATGATCGAGGTCGGCTCGGCAACCCCGATGGCGTAGGACACCTGCACTTCGCAGCGGGCGGCGAGTCCGGCCGCGACGATGTTCTTGGCGACATAGCGCGCCGCATACGCGGCCGAGCGGTCGACCTTGGAGGGGTCCTTGCCGGAGAATGCGCCGCCGCCATGACGGGCGAAGCCGCCGTAGGTGTCGACGATGATCTTGCGGCCGGTGAGCCCGCAATCGCCCACCGGTCCGCCGATGACGAACCGGCCGGTCGGATTGATGTGGAACTGGGTGTTCTTGTCGACCCACTCGGCCGGCAGCACCGGCTTCAGGATCTCCTCCATCACCGCCTCGCGCAGCGTCTCGGTGGACACCTCGGGGCTGTGCTGGGTGGACAGCACCACCGCCTCGAGTCCGACCGGCTTGTCATCCTCGTAACGCAGGGTGACCTGGCTCTTGGCGTCCGGTCGCAGCCAGGCGAGCGCGCCCGACTTGCGTACCTCGGCCTGGCGCTTCACCAGACGGTGCGCGAGCGTGATCGGCGCCGGCATGAGCACGTCGGTCTCGTTGGTGGCGTAGCCGAACATCAGGCCCTGATCGCCGGCGCCTTGGGCGCGCTCGTCGCTGCGGTCGACGCCCTGAGCGATGTCGGGCGACTGCTTGCCAATGATGTTCAGCACCCCGCAGCTCGCGCCGTCGAATCCCATGTCGGATGTGTTGTAGCCGATGTCGAGGACGGTCTTGCGCACCAGCGCCTCGACATCCACCCAGGCGGTGGTGGTCACCTCGCCGGCCACGATCACCACGCCCGTCTTGACCAGCGTCTCGCACGCCACACGGCCCCGAGGGTCCTCCGCAAGGATCGCATCCAGCACGGCGTCCGAGATCTGATCGGATACCTTGTCAGGATGGCCTTCGGATACGGACTCGGAGGTAAAGAGATAGCGGTTGGTCATCAGTTGGTTCCCGTGGGCAGTTGAGTGTGGGATGCGGTGCGGGCGCCGAAGGCGGCCTCGGCCGCCGCCGCGCCAAAACTCTCGCTCATGCGCGCGGCGATCGCCGCGCGCGAGAGACCATGGTTCTGCGTGCCGCGCGATTCGATCTTGATCGCGCCCATGACCGAGGCGACCCGTCCGGTGGTCTCCCAGTCAAGATCGTGCAGCAGGCCGTGCATGAGCCCGGCCCGGTAGGCATCCCCGCAGCCGGTCGGGTCGATCACCCCGCGCGCCTTGGCGCTCGGAATGTCGATGCGCCCCTCGCGGGTGAAGATGCTCGAGCCCTGGGCGCCGCGCGTCACGATCAGCGCCTCGACGCGATCGATCACCTGCTGGCCGCTCCAGCCGGTCTTCTGCTGTACCAGCTGCCACTCGTAGTCGTTCACCGCGATCCAGGTGGCCTGCTCGATGAAGTCCTTGAGTTCAGCGCCGCTGAACAGCGGCAGGGCCTGGCCGGGATCGAAGAGGAACGGTATGCCCGCGGCTGCGAACTGCGCCGCGTGCTCGATCATGCCGGTGCGCCCGTCGGGGGCCACCACGCCGAGGCTCATCCCGCGCGCGGCGCTCACCTCGTTGAGCTGCGCACGTTGCATCGCGCCGGGGTGAAACGCCGTGATCTGGTTGTCGTCGAGATCCGTGGTGATGAACGCCTGCGCGGTCAACTCGTCCTCGACGACACGCACGTACTCGAGCGGGACGCCGGCATCCTCGAGCCACCGCCGATACGGGCCGAAATCGCGCCCGACGGTCGCCATGGGCGCGCCGCGGTCCCCGAGCAGGCGCATGTTGTAGGCGATATTGCCGGCGCAGCCGCCGAACTCCCGGCGCAGCTGCGGCACCAGGAAGGAAACGTTCAGGATGTGAATCTGTTCGGGCAGAATGTGGTCGCGAAAGCGGCCCTCGAAACGCATGATGGAGTCAAACGCCACCGAGCCGCAAATCAACGCGTTGCGGGTGCTCTCACCCTTGCGTGACACCCCGCCCGCCGGGAAATTCTGTGTCATGCCGTGTCATTTCGTTGAGGTCAATTAAAAATTCTAACCGAAATGCCCTCAAGATGCCAGGGCGGGCCGCGCCGGCTCACGCGCTCGGCGCCTCGGCGGCGGCCAGTGTCTCCACGCCGCGCCGTGCCAGATCCGTCAGCCCCGCCCCGCCGTTGTCCCGCACGTGAGCGATGATCTGACGGCGCATGCGCGGCTCCCAGTAGCGCCGCAGGTGCTGGGCAACAGCCTGCGCCGCCTCGCCGGGAGCCGACTCGGCTGCGAAGAACGCGCTGATCTCGTTGGCCATCTTCACCAGCAGATCTATGTTCATGACCGTCGGTTATCTCCGCTGGCACCCACCAGACGACGGGGGTGCGCATACACGACATGTTGTCGCTCGCGCGCGAAAGCCACGAGCGTCACGCCCGCCTGTCGCGCGAGGCGGACCGCAAGAGCCGTCGGTGCCGACAGCGCGGCGATGAAGGCAATGCCGACCGCAGCGCTCTTTTGCACCATCTCGAAACTCGCCCGGCTGGTGAGCAGCACGAAGCCGCCGGCGAGGTCCGCTCCAGAGCGCACGCGCGCACCGATCAGCTTGTCGAGCGCGTTGTGCCGCCCCACGTCCTCGCGCACCGTCTCGATGCCGCGTCCCGGGGCCACCCAGCCGGCCGCGTGCACGCTGCCCGTGAGCGCATTGAGCGGCTGGCGCTCGCCGAGCGCCAAGATGGCCGCATGCAGCTCGGCCACGCTCACGGCAGGGCCCTCGCCCACCGGCCTGACCGCGCGCACGGCCTGCTCGGCGCTCTCCACGCCGCACAGTCCGCAGCCGGTACGCCCAGTGAGGTGGCGGCGGCGCTCAAGCAGCGCCGTGAACCGCTCCCAGGCGATGCTCACCCGCGCCTCGGCCGATTCCAGCCCGTAACGCACCTCGACACCGCGGATCTCCTCGGGCCGCTCGACCAGTCCCTCGCTCAAGGTGAAGCCCACGGCAAAGTCCTCCAGATCGGCCGGCGTCGCCAGCATCACCCCGTGCGGCACATCCTCATAAATGAGCGCGACCGGCACCTCCTCGGCCACCCGCTCGAACGCCGGGCCGGCCGCCCCGGGCCGCCAGCGCTCGACCTCGAACTCCGCGACGATCGGTGCGGGGCCTGCGGGGATCTCAGGCATGCGCCGGATCGCGCGCCCGGCCGGCGGAGCGCTCCTGCGCGGCGCGCGTGCGCCAGGCCTCGGCCTGGGTGACGCGCACGACCTGCACGGCCGTGACCTTGTATTCCGGGCAATTGGTGGCCCAGTCCGAATTTTCCGTCGTCACGACGTTCGCCTGCGTCTGCGGGAAATGGAACGTGGTGTAGACGACCCCCGGGGCGATCTGCTCGCTCACCCGGGCGCGCAGCACGGTCTCACCCGTGCGGCTCGCGAGGCCCACCCAGTCGCCGTCGGCGATCCCGCGCGTCTCCGCATCGTGCGGATGGATCTCGAGCACATCCTCGGCGTGCCACACCACGTTGTCGGTGCGCCGCGTCTGCGCCCCGACGTTGTACTGCGAGAGGATCCGCCCGGTGGTGAGGATCAGCGGGAAGCGGCTGTTGACCCGCTCGCTGGTCGGCACGTACTCGGTGGTGAAGAAGCGCCCCTTGCCGCGCACGAACTGCCCGACGTGCATGGTGGGAGTCCCCTCGGGAGCCGCCTCGTTGCAGGGCCACTGGATGCTCCCCAGGCGGTCGATCTTGGCATAGGAGACGCCCGCGAATGTCGGGGTCAGGCGCGCAACCTCCTCCATGATCTCGGAGGGATGGCGGTAATTCATCGGGTAGCCGAGCGCGTTCGACAGCAGCATGGTGATCTGCCAGTCGGCGTAGCCGGCGCGCGGCGGCATGACCTGGCGCACGCGCGAGATGCGCCGCTCGGCGTTGGTGAAGGTGCCGTCCTTCTCGAGGAACGACGAGCCCGGCAGGAAAACATGCGCGAACTGGGCCGTCTCGTTGAGGAACAAGTCCTGCACGATCACACACTCCATGGCCGCCATGGCGTGCGTGACGTGGTGCGTGTCGGGGTCGGACTGCACGAAGTCCTCCCCCTGCACGTACATCGCGCGGAATGTGCCGTCGAGCGCCGCCTCGAACATGTTCGGGATGCGCAGGCCCGGCTCGGGGTCGAGCTTCACGCCCCAGGCCCGCTCGAACTGAGCGCGCACCGCCGCATCGGAGACGTGGCGGTAGCCGCTGAACTCATGCGGGAAGGAGCCCATGTCGCACGAGCCCTGCACGTTGTTCTGGCCGCGCAGCGGGTTGACGCCGACGCCCTCGCGCCCGAGGTTCCCGGTGGCCATGGCGAGATTGGCGAGCCCCATCACGGTCGTGGAAC
The DNA here is from genome assembly GCA_021787615.1 of Pseudomonadota bacterium. Classification (GTDB taxonomy): domain Bacteria; phylum Pseudomonadota; class Gammaproteobacteria; order Steroidobacterales; family Steroidobacteraceae; genus 13-2-20CM-66-19. The sequence continues at coordinate 67,325 of JAJYLP010000006.1, read as the reverse complement.
CCTGGCTGTGCTCGGTGACGCCGAGCCCGTAGTAGATTGCGCCGTTGCCGCCCGTGGCGTACAGGCGCGCCGCGCGGCGCACCAGATCGGCCGGCACGCCGGTAACCTCGGCGAGCGCCTCGGGCGAGTTGCGCGGCTCGGACACGAACGCCTTCCAGCGCTGGTAGGAGGGGGCCTCGCAGCGCTCGGCGACGTACTGCTCGCGCGTGAGGCCCTCGGTCACCACCACGTGCGCGAGCGCATTCAGCATCGCGACGTTGGTGCCGGGCCGCAACTGCAGATGGTAATCCGCCGCGATGTGCGGGCTGCGCACCAGGCCGATGGCGCGCGGATCGATGACGATGAGTTTGGCACCCTCGCGCAGCCGTCGCTTGATCTGCGAGGCAAACACCGGGTGGCCGTCGGTCGGGTTGGCGCCGATCACCAGAATCACATCGGCCTCGCCCACCGAGCTGAATGCCTGCGTGCCGGCCGACTCTCCGAGGGTGCTCTTCAGGCCATAGCCGGTCGGCGAGTGGCACACGCGCGCGCAGGTGTCGACATTGTTGGTGCCGAAGGCGGCCCGCACCAGCTTCTGCACGAGGAAGGTCTCCTCGTTGGTGCAGCGCGAGGAGGTGATGCCACCGACCGAATCGCGCCCGTAGCGCGCCTGGATGCGGCGGATCTCGCTCGCCGCGTAGGCGATGGCCTCCTCCCAGGAAACCTCCCGCCACGCATCGCGGATACTCTTACGGATCATGGGCTTCAACTGCCGGTCCGGGTGCATGGCGTAGCCGTAGGCGAAGCGGCCCTTCACGCAGGCGTGCCCGTGGTTGGCGTCACCGTTGCGGTTCGGCACCATGCGCACCAGCTCGGGCTGCTCGGCGCTGCCGCTGAGCTCCGCGGTGAAGCTGCACCCGACGCCGCAGTAGGCGCAGGTGGTCGTGACCGCGCGCACTCGCGGCAGGCCGCGCGCCAGGGACTTCTCGCTGAGGGCGCCCGTCGGGCAGGCCTCGACACAGGCGCCGCAGGAGACGCATTCAGAATCGAGAAACGGCTCGTCCTCGCTGGCGGCGATCTTGGAGTCGAAGCCGCGGCTCTGCACGGTCAGGGCGAAGGTCCCCTGGACGTCGTTGCAGGCCCGCACGCAGCGCGAGCACACGATGCACAGCTGCGGATCGAACTCGAAGTACGGATTGCTGCGGTCCACCGCGAGCGGCCGGTGCATCGCGCCGCGGTCGTAGGAGGTGTGCGTCAGGCCAACCGTGGCGGCCATGGACTGCAGCTCACAGTGCCCGTTGGCCGGGCACGCCTCGCACTCGAGCGGATGATCCGAGACATACAGATCGATGACGCCGCGGCGCAGCTTATGCAGCTCGGGGGACTGGGTGCGAACCTTCATCCCGGCCTCGGCGAGGGTCGTGCACGAGGCCGGATAGCCCTTGCGGCCCTCGATCTGCACCAGGCACAGGCGGCACGATCCGAATGCCTTCAGCGTATCGGTGGCGCAGAGCTTCGGGACGTCGATCCCCGCGAGCGCCGCGGCGCGCATGAGCGAGGTGCCCGCCGCAACGGTGACCTCGCGTCCGTCGATCTCCAAGGTGAGCGCAGCGCCCGCAGCCGGCGCCGGCGTGCCCTGATCATGATAGTCAATTGCAAACATCGTCACTGCCTCCGACGCCGGCGGCGGCGGCGCCAGGCGCCGCCCGCGGCCGCACGTCCATCAATGCTGAGCGCGTGCGCTGAAGTCTTCCCGGAAGTGCTTCATGGCGCTTTGCACCGGGAACGGCGCCATGCCGCCGAGGCCGCACAGCGACCCCTGCACCATCAGCTCGCACAACGCCTCGAGCCGCTCAAGATTACCCTGCGGATCGTGCCCCGCAATGATGTGATCGATGATCTCGACGCCGCGGGTCGAGCCGATCCGGCACGGGGTGCATTTGCCGCACGACTCGATCGCGCAGAATTCCATCGCGTAGCGGGCCATCCGGGCCATATCGACGGTATCGTCGAACGCGACGATGCCGCCATGGCCGAGCATCGCGCCGATGGCGGCGAGCGCTTCGTAGTCGACCGGCGTGTCGAATTGCGCCGCCGGCACGTACGCGCCGAGCGGCCCGCCAATCTGCACGGCGCGAATCGGGCGGCCGCTCCCCGAGCCGCCGCCATAGTCATAGAGGATCTCGCGCAGGCTCAGGCCGAAGGCGCGCTCGATGAGGCCGCCGCGCTTGATGTTGCCGGCGAGCTGCAGCGGCAGCGTGCCGCGCGAGCGGCCCATGCCGAACCCGGCGTAGAACTCGGCGCCTTCGCGCACAATGAGCGGCACGGTGGCAAGCGTGATCACATTGTTGACGATCGTCGGGCGGCCGAACAGACCCTTCACGGCCGGCAGCGGCGGCCGCACGCGCACTTCTCCCCGCCGCCCCTCCAGGCTCTCGAGCATGGAGGTCTCTTCGCCGCAGATGTAGGCGCCGGCGCCGACACGGATCTCGAGCTCGAAGCGCCGCCCGCTGCCCATGACGTCGCCGCCGAGATAATCGGCCGTATACGCCGCAGCGATTGCCTGAGTCAACGTCCGCCACGCGTGCGGATACTCGGCGCGCAGGTAGATGTAGCCATGCGTCGCGCCGACCGCGATTGCGGCGATGGTCATGCCCTCGATGAGGCTGAGCGGATCGCCCTCGATGAGCATGCGGTCGGAGAACGTGCCGGAATCGCCCTCATCGGCGTTGCAGGTCACGTATTTCTGGCCCGGCGGCTGCTCGAGGACGGTCTTCCACTTGATCCCGGTCGGAAAGGCAGCCCCGCCGCGGCCGCGCAGTCCCGAGCGGACGATTCGGTCGACCACCGCGGCCGGGTCCATCGACAGCGCGCGGCGCAGGCCCTGGTAGCCGCCGTGCGCCACGTAGTCCGCAACACTGCGCGGGTCGATCACCCCGACCCGCTCGAACGTCAGGCGCTGCTGGTTGGCGAACCAGGGGAGCTCGTCGGTCGGGCCGAGCAAGAGCCGGTGCGCGCCCCCCTCGAGCCAGCGGGCATCGAACAGTCCCGGCACGTCCGCAACACTGACCGGCCCGTAGGCCAGCCGGCCCCGCTCGCTCGACACCTCCAGCATCGGCTCGAGCCAGTAGGCGCCCCGCGAGCCGTTGCGCACCACTTTCACCTCGAGCCGCCGTTCGGCCGCTTCGCGCGAGAGGGCGCGGCAGACCGCATCGGCACCGAGTGACAGCGCGCCGGAATCCCCTGGAACGTAAATCGTGGTCATCCGTTCCCGCCTGCCGCCCGGTCCGCCTCGCGCAGCAGCGCATCGAGGCGCTCGGGCGTGACGCGGCCGTAGGGCCGCCCGTCGAGCATCACCGCCGGCGAGCAGGCGCAATTGCCCAGGCAGTAGACCGGCTCGAGCGAGAAGCGCCCATCGGGCGTGCTCTCGTGAAAATCCACCCCGAGGCGCGCGCGCGCGTGCGCCGCGAGCGCCTCGGCGCCGACGGCCTGGCACGACTCTGCCCGGCACAGCTGCAGCACGTGCTGCCCCGGCGGCGCGCAGCGGAAGTGGTGATAAAACGTGACGACACCGTGCACCTCGGCCCGCGAGAGGTTCAGGTGCTCGGCGATGAGGCTGATGGATTGCGGCGGAATGAACCCGAACGCCGCCTGGACGGTGTGCAAGACCTCGAGCAACGGCCCCGGACGGTCCTTGAACTGCGCAAGGATCCGGCGAATGTCATGGTTCCGATCGACCGCTGATGTGTGCATGGTCGATCAGTATACGGCCGCGGGCACGCGCCGGCGGCTCCGGCGCGGCCGCGGGCGTGCGGGCCGGCGGCTGTTCAAATTCCGGCACGGCTCAGCGACGCGGCGGCGCACGCCCGGCCGCAGTCGCCGGCTTGCCTGCCCAAGGCCCGTGCGCGGCGCGTCCGCTCAGCGGTTCAGGATCTGCGCATGATGGCGCAGGTGATCCTCCATGACGGTGGAGATGAAGTAATAGCCGTGATCGTAGCCTTCGTGCCGGCGCAGCGTGAGCTTAAGGCCGCTGCGCTGGCAGGCCTGCTCGAGCAGGTGCGGGTGCAGCTGCTCGGCCAGGAACTGGTCGGCAAGGCCCTGATCGACGAGCAGCGGCGGGCGGCGGCCCGCATCCTTGATGGCGGTGGCGAGTTGGGTGGCATCGTACTGCGCCCACTGGCCGTGATCTGCGCCGAGGTAACCGCCGAAGGCCTTCTTGCCCCAGGGGCACTGGGAGGGCGCGGCAACCGGCGCGAATGCCGAGATCGAACGATAGATATCGGGGTTGCGCAGCCCGAGCACCAGCGCGCCGTGCCCGCCCATGGAGTGGCCGAAAATGCCGCTGCGGGCCGCATCGGCCGGGAAGTGCGCCGCGATCAGCTCGCGCAGCTCCTGCGTCACGTAGCGGTACATGCGGAAGTGCTTCGACCAGGGCGACTCGGTCGCATCGACGTAGAAGCCCGCACCCACGCCGAAGTCCCACGATTCGCTCTCACCGGGCAGATTCAGGCCGCGCGGGCTGGTATCGGGCGCGACCAGCATCATGCCGAGCTCGGCCGCCACGCGCTGCGCGCCGGCCTTGATCATGAAGGTCTCTTCGGTACACGTCAGTCCCGCCAGGTAGTACAGCACCGGCACCCGCCCGGCGCGCGCCTGCGGCGGCGTGAACACCGCAAAGCGCATCGCGCAGGCGGTGCTGGCCGCCTGGTGACGGTAGAAGCCCACGGTGCCGCCGAAGCAGCGATGCTGGCTGATCGTCTCGAATGGCTGGCTCATCGTCTGGTCCCCCCGAGTCATGTCAGACCGCCCCCGGGGCGGGCCGCTCAATCATGCATTGCGCCGTGCGCGCCCGGCCCGCCGGTCGCGGCGCTCGCGAGGCCCTGGCGCTGCCAACCCCCGCCGAGCGCCTTGTACAGGCGCACCAGATCAAGCGAGACCGCGGTGGTGGCGCTCGCCAGGGCGAGCTCGGTCTGCTGCTCGGTGCGCTCGGCGTCGAGCACCACGATGAAGTTGGCAACGCCGCTCTCGTAGCGCTGGCGCGCCAGCGCGAGCGCGTTGCGGCTGGTCTTGACCGCCGCCTCGAGCGAGACGCGCTGGCGCTGATCGGCCCCGTAGGCCGCCAGCGTATCCTCCACCTGGTTCAGGGCGTTCAGCACCGTGCGCGCGTACTCGACCGCGGCCTGCTTGGCCTGCAGGCGCCGCAGCCGCACCGTCGCGCGGATCCGCCCGCCCTCGAAGATCGGCAACTCGATCGCGGGGCCGAACGAGGCGAAGTGGCTCGCCGTCTGAAGCAGCTGACTCAGCCCCTCGGACTGGTAGCCGCCCCCGGCCGTGAGCGTGATGCGCGGAAAGTACTCCGAGACCGCCACGCCGATCTCGGCCGTGGCCGCGTGCAGGTTGGCTTCCGCGGCGCGGATGTCCGGCCGGCGGCGCAGCAGATCCGAGGGCAGGCCGATCGGCACCACCGGCGGCACCGGCGGCACCGGCCGGGCGCGCACCAGCTCGGCGCGCAGCGCCTCGGGCTGACGCGCCATGAGCTTGCTCAGCTGATTGATGTCGAGCGTGACCTGCTCATCGGCGAGCGGCAGCTGCGCGCGCGTCGTATTGAGTTCGGTGGCCGCATTCTGCACGTCCAGATCCGAAGTCAGTCCCGCATCGTAACGGTCCTGCGTCAGCTGCAGCAGATCGTGCTGGGTGCGCAGCGTGCGCTTGAGAATGGCCTGGCGCAGCTGCGCGCCGCGCAGCTCGATGTAGGTCTGCGCCACGTCGCTCACCATGCTGAGCACGACGCCGCGGGCGTCGAACACCGCTGCGCGGGTCGTGGCGTTGGCCGCCTCGATCGCCCGCCGGGTGCCGCCGAACAGGTCGAGCCCCCAGGACACGCCGAGACCGAGCTGGTACTGGTTGTAGGGGTTGGTGATGCTCGGCGGCAGTCCGGGAAACTTGCCGCTGAAGAGAAAGCCGTTCGGTGTGTTCGTGCTGATGCGCTGGCGGCTCCATGCGGCGTTGGCCGAGACACTGGGCCAGAGCGCTCCGGAGAGCGCCTGGGCCTGCGTCTCGGCCTCGCGGATGCGCAGCGCAGCCTCGCGCACATCGAGGTTCTGTCGCGCCGACTGGCGCACCAGAGAGGTGAGCAGCGGATCGTGGAAATCCGACCACCATGCGACGCTCGGGGCCTCGCCCGTGCTCACGTGCGAGGCGCCCTCCGAGCCGTTGCGCCGCGCGGTCGCGGACCACTGCGCCGGAACCTGCGCCTTCGGCTTGACGAAGTTCGGGCCGACGGCGCAGCCGCCGAGCACAAGCACGGCGCCGGCGGCGAGCCAGCGAGCCGAGCGGTTGGACATCAGGCGGGGCATACGCAATTCCCTATTCAGCATCACGACGGTCATTGCAGGCGGTGACGAAACATCCAGGACGCGGCGCTCAGCGTGACCGTCGCGATCAGCGCCAGCGGCCACAGTTCGGGCAGCAACAGCTTCACGCCCGCGCCCTCGAGATAGACCCGCTGGGCGATGTTGATAGCGTAGCGCAGCGGGTCGATGAGAGTGAAGTCTTGCAGCACGCGCGGCATGTTCGCGATGGGCGTGGTGAGGCCCGACAGCAGCGTGAACGGCATCAGCAGCAGGAATGAGTACAGCATCGCCTGCTGCATCGTATAGGACAACGCTGAGAGTACCAGTCCAATGCCCACGGCGGCGAGCACGAAGACCACCAGTCCACCGTAGAGGACAGCGAAGGATCCCTCGAACGGGATACGAAACCACAACTGCGCCACCAGCAGCACCCCGGTCGCCTGCGCGATGCCGATCAGCATCGCCGGCAGCGCCTTGCCGGCCATGATCTCCCCCGGCCGGATCGGCGTCACCAGCAGCTGATCGAAGGTGCCCTGCTCGCGCTCGCGCGCCACCGACATCGCCGCGAGCAGCATCGTCTGCAGCAGCGTCAGCGTGCCGATCAGCCCCGGCACCATGTCCCAGCGGCTGATCAGGTTGGGGTTGTACCAGGCCCGCGCCGTGAGCCGCGCCGGCGGACCCGACTCCCCATGCGCGGCACGCCATTGCGCATTGAAGGCGCCGACCACCGTCTGGGCGTAACCGAGCGCGGTGCTCGCGGTGTTGGAATTGCGGCCATCGGCGATCAGCTGCACGTCGACGGAGCTCCCCGCGGCCAGCCGCCGCGTGAAATCCGCCGGAATGCCGATCGCGAGCAGCGCGCGCCGATCGTCGATCGCCGCGCGCAGCTCGCGCTCGCGCTCGACCGTGGCCACGCGCTGGAAAATCCCCGTGCCGTCGAAGCGAGCGATGAGCGCCGTAGCCGCCTCGCCCTGATCGCGCGACCAGAGAACGTACGGTACCCGATTGAGGTCGTAGCTCGCCGCGTAACCGAACACCATGGTCTGCACCAGCACCGGCACCAGCAAGCTCAACAGGGCGCGCCGGTCCTTGAGCACCGCGAGGAGCTCCTTGCGGGCGAGTGCCACGATGCGCAAGAGCGAGTTGAGCATGATTCAGGCGAGCCTCTTGCGGGTCACCGCGCGCAGCGCGAGCGCGAACAGCGCCAGCATGGCGAGCAGCGCGAGCGCGTTCGGCACGATGACCGTCCAGATGTCCCCGGCGAGAAAGATCGTCTGCAGCAGCGTCACGTAGTAGCGGGCCGGCAGCACATAGGTGATCGCGCGGATCGCTGCCGGCATGCTGCGCAGATCGAACAGCAGCCCCGAGAGCATGGTTGCCGGCATGAAGGTGACGATCAGCGTCAGCTGGCTCGCCACCAGCTGGTTCTTCACCGCCGAGGAGATGAGCAAGCCGATGGCGAGCGCCACGAGCACGTAGAGCATCGAGACGGCGAGCAGCACGAGCAGCGAGCCGCGCAGCGGCACGTGAAACAGGAAGCGTCCCGAGAGCACGCACAATGCGAGCCCGACCATCCCCAGAGCGAAGTACGGGATGGTCTTGCCGAGCAGAATCTCCTCGGCGCGTACCGGCGTGACGAACAGCGCCTCGAACGTACCGCGCTCCCACTCGCGCGCCACCACCATGGCGGTGAGAAAGGCGCCGATCAGCGTCATGACCAGCACGATCAGTCCAGGCACGAGGAAGTAGCGGCTGTCGTTGGCAGCGTTGAACCACAGGCGGCTCTGCACGCCCACCGGGCCCGCGAGCGCGGGGGCCTCCCGGGCCGCCCAACCCGCCACCGCGCCGCTCACGTAAGCCTCCATGATGCGCGCCGTGTTGGCGTCGGCGCCGGACACGATCAGCTGCACGGCGGCGGTGCCCGTGCGCGCCTCGCGCGCAAAGTTGGGCGGCACGGTAAGGATGCCCTCGACCCTTGCAGCGGCGAGCAACCGCTCGGCCGAGTGCAGCGAGGTGACGCTGTAGGGCTTGAAGTACGGCGAGAGCCGCAAATCCCCGATCAGTCCGCTCGCGAGCGATGAGCCATCCTGGTCGAGCACGGCGAGCGGCACGTTCTTCACATCGAGCGACAGCCCGTAGCCGAACAGCAGGATGAGAATCACCGGCAGCACGACACCGATGGCGATGCTCGCCGGATCGCGGATCATCTGCCGCCATTCCTTCAGCACCAGTGTGCGGACCCGCGCGAGGCGCGCACGCCCATCGCTCATTGCCCGGGCAGCCATGGCTCAGCCCGCCCCCGCGGCGGCCGCCTCGGCGGCGCGCGAACGCTCGACCACGGCGATGAACGCATCTTCCATGGTCGGCTCGAGCTCGCCCTGGCGCGGCGCGAGCGAGCGAACCTGCGCCGGTGTGCCCTGCGCCAACACTCTGCCCGAATCCATGATGACGATGTGATCGCAGTACTCGGCCTCCGGCATGAAGTGCGTCGTGACCACCACGGTGACGCCCTGATCGGCGAGCGCCGAGATGCGCCGCCAGAAGGCGCGCCGCGCCAGCGCATCGGCGCCGCTGGTCGGCTCATCGAGAAACAGGATGCGCGGCTCGTGCAGCAGCGCCGCGGCCATCGCAAGGCGCTGCTTGAAGCCGCCGGGCAGGTCGGCCGCCGCGCCGGCGGTGCGCGTGAGGTCGAACTGGCGCATCGCCCAGTCGATCCGCTCGCGCCGCCGCGCGCCGCGCAGCCCGTAGGCGCTGGCGAAGAACTCCAGGTTCTCGCGCACGTTGAGCGGTCCATACAGCGAGAATTTCTGCGCAACGTAGCCGAGCTGTCCGCGCGCGGCATCGCCCGCGCGCGCCACATCGACCCCGCCGACGCGCAGTACGCCGCCGCTCGGCGCGAGCAGCCCGCAGAGCATGCGGAACGTGGTGGTCTTGCCGGCGCCGTTCGGCCCGAGCAGTCCGAAGATCTCGCCCTGGCTCACACTGAAGCTCACCCGGTCGACGGCGGTGAACGCGCCGAAGCGCTTCACGAGGTCGCGCACCTCGATGACCGCGCCGCTCGAGGGCGCCGGCGGGTTCGAGAGGACGATGTCGGTCAGCGCCTCGGGCGCGTGCGAGCGCCGCAGCAACACCATGAACCCGTCCTCGAAGCGCGGCGCCACCGCTGTCAGACCGGCAGCGGGCGGGCCGTCGGCCTGCGCGCAGACGCAGCGCACCGCGCCCGCATCGGGCACCGCATCGATCACCGCGCTCGAGGCGAGCAGGCGCGCCTGGAGCCGGCGCGCGTTCTCAGGGGCGGCCGGCGTGAGTTTGAAGGTGCGGCCCGCGGCGAGGCGGATGATCCCCAGCGGCACATCCTCGGCGAGCACCCGTCCGGCCTGCAGCACGATCACCCGGTCGGCGCGCTCGGCCTCATCGAGATAGGCGGTGCTCAGCAGCACCGTCAGCCCCTGCTCGCGCACGAGATGGCTCACGATCTGCCACAGCTCGCGCCGCGAGAGCGGATCGACCCCGACGGTCGGCTCATCGAGCAGCAGCAGCTGCGGGGAGCCCACCAGGGTGCACGCCAAGCCGAGCTTCTGCTTCATGCCGCCGGAGAGCCGCCCGGCGAGCCGCCGCTCGAAGCGCGCCAGATCGGTCATGTGCAGCAGTTGCGGATAGCGCTGCGCGCGCGCATCGGCGCTCACCCCGTGCAGATCGGCGTACAGATCCAGGTTCTCGCGCACCGTCAGATCCTCGTACAGGCCGAACTTCTGCGGCATGTAGCTCACTCGCTCCTGGATGCGCAGCGCGGCGACGGCCGGGTCGAATCCCAGCACGCGCAGCGTGCCGCGCTCGGCGCGGAGCAGCCCGCAGGCGAGGCGCATCAGGGTGGTCTTGCCGGCCCCGTCGGGACCGATGAGCGCGCTCAGGCGCCCGGCCGGCACCGCGAGCGAGACGCCCGCGAGCGCGGGGGCCCGGGGGCCGAAGGACTTGTGCACCTCCCGGCATTCGAGCACCGCGCCCGGCTCGCCGTTCACGAGCGCTTCCCGCCGGGCATCAGGTACACCGTCGCGGGCATGCCGAGGCGCAGCTCATCGTGAGGATCGTCCACGAACACCCGGATCTCGTAGACGAGGCTGGTGCGCAGCTGCGGCGTCTCGACCGCCCTTGGCGTGAATTGCGCCTCGGAGGAGATGAACCCCACCCAGCCGGGGAAGCGCCGGCGCGGGAAGGCGTCCACCGCCACAGTCGCCTTCATGCCGGGATGGACGCGGCCGAGATCCGTCTCCGGGATGTAGGCGCGCACCCACTTCGGGTTGGTGATCGCCAGGGTAAAGACGGTCCGCTGCGGGGAGGCCATGTCGCCGGGCTCGGCAACCCGGGTGCGCACCACCGCCGCGAGCGGCGCGCGCAGCACGGCATCGGCGAGCTCCCGGCGCAGCAGCGCAACCTGCGCCTCATCAGCCGCGAGCAGCGCAGACGCCTGCTCGATGTCCTCGCGGCGCGGCCCGAGCACCGCAAGATGCAGCGCCTCACGGGCGACGCGCGTGCGTGCCACGGCCACCGCGGCTGCGGCCTGAGCATCCGTGACATCCTGCCGGCTCACCGCGCGGCCCTTGGAACGGCGAAACACGGTCGCGACACGCGAGTACTGCACGAGCGCCTGTTGCTGCTGCGCGCGCGCCAGCGCCACGTTGGCGCGCGCCTGGGCGATCTCCTGCGGCCGGCTGCCGTGGCGCAGCCGCGCCAGCACGGCGCGCTCGGCTGCAGCCTGTGCCGCGGCCTGCGCGAGCATCGGCCGCATGCGGCTGGTGTCGAGCCGCGCCAGTGCCTCTCCCGGGTGCACCCGATCGCCCTCCTGCACCGCGACGGTGTCGATCCGGCCGCTGTCATTGAACGCCAGATCGACCTCGCGCAGATCCACGTTGCCGTACAGCACGATGTCGGCAGGACCGTGATGTCGGCCCGCGTACCACCACGCCCCGAGGCTCGCCGCAACGACAACACCCACGGCGAGAGCCAGCCAGGGCCGAGCGCGGCGCAGCGCTGCCGCCGGCGCCGCTTGCGCCGGTTCCGAGGACGACTCGTTCACTGCCGGACTCCTGTGTGTGGCCGCGCGGATTCTGTGTCGCTTGATACTTTTCTGTCAATTGATAGTATTTCGTATTCACCGCAATGGCGGACCCTGGCAGAGTGAGCGGGACTGATACGGTGGACACGATGAGCAGCAAGCGCGCGCCCCGCGCGCCAACCCCGGGTGGCCGGCGCCGCGCGCCCCTCCGGCGCGCACCGCGCCGCGGCTACGCCTGCGGCGAAGATACCCGGCGCCGGATTCTCGAGACGGCGATCGCGCTGTTCGCGCAGCTCGGCTTCCAGGGCGCCTCGACCCGCGCCATCGCCGAGCGCGCGCAGGTCAGCCTGCCGGCCCTGCAGTACTACTTCGGCGGCAAGCAGGGGCTGCACCGGGCCTGCATCGAATACATCACCGAGGACGTGCGAGTGCGCCTGGAGCCCGCCGCCGGGCGGGCGCGCGAGGCGCTGCACGCAGGCCCGCTCAGCCGCGCCCAGCTGCTCGCCCTGCTGCGCAGTCTGCTCGACCCGCTGCTCGAGGCGCTGGCCACCGACCGGCCCGAGAGCTGGGCGCTGTTCTTCGCGCGCGCGCAGACCGAGCACAACGAGGCGTTCGAGGCGATCTACCAGCGCATCGGCGGGCGTCTCGTGGCACTGATGACCGAAATCATCGCCCGCCTCCTCGAGGAGCCGATCACCGGCCCGCAAGCGCAGATCCGGGCCGTCGCCATCATGGGCCAGGCGACACTGGTGCGCCGCGCGCGCCCCCTGATGCTGAAGGCGCTGGGCTGGCCGGACTTTGCCGGCGAGCGGCTGATCACGCTGAAGAGCGTGCTGTGGCGCAGCATCGAGGCGAGCCTCGGGACACCGTAACCGCACACGCCGGCACTCGCGCGGCGCCACGCCGAGCAGTACGATTACCGCACTTGCGACCGCCCACTCGCCGTGCTGCCTCCGAAGACCTCAACCCGCAGTCCTACCGCCGCGCGCCGGCCGGCCGACGCCGGCGACACGCTGTTTCGTGCCGGCGATCCGGATTTCATGACCTCGCTGGCGCGCGGCCTGCATGTCATCCGCGCCTTCGCCGGCGTCGACCGGCGGCTGACCATCGCCGATGTCAGCCGCGCCACGGGACTGACGCGCGCGGTGGTGCGCCGCTGCCTGTATACGCTGCGCGAGTTAGGCTACGCGGCCAGCGACGGGCGCGCCTTTTACCTGCAGCCGCGTGTGCTCAGCCTCGGTTACGCCTACCTGTCCACCGCGCCGCTCGCCATCGCGGCACAGCCGATTCTTAAGGAGCTGAGTGAGCGCATCGGCGAGGCCACCACGGTCGCGGTACTCGATGAGGGCGTGGTGGTGTACGTGGCGCGCGCCTCGACCCAGCGCATTATGTCAGTCACGCTCGGGGTCGGCAGCCGCCTGCAGGCGTACTGCACCGCGCTCGGAAGAGTGTTGCTGGCGAGTCTGCCGCCGGCGCAGGCGGCAGACTCGCTCGAGAGCGAGGCGCGCATCGCCCACACCCGCTTCACGGTCACCTCCCTCGAGCCGTTGCTTGAGATTCTCGCCGAGGTGCGCGCCGAGGGCTTCGCACTCAACGATCAGGAACTGGAGATCGGGCTGCGCTCGATCGCCGTGCCGGTGCGCAACGTGGTCGGCGTCACGGTCGCGGCCATGAATGTCAGCGCGCAGGCCTCGCGCCTGTCGCGCCGCGAGCTGATCGACACCGCGCTGTCGCCGCTGCGCGCCGCGGCGGAACGGCTCGGCGGCCAACTCGCGCCTTGAGCGCGCGTTTTCGCCGGCAACGCTTACCGGCGGCGCGTACACTGCGCGGATGTTCCGCTCGCTCACACCGGCCGTGCTCGGCCTGATCGCCGCGAACGTGGTGATCTTCCTGTTCGAACAGTTCGCGCCGCCCGCGCTCATACTGCGCTTCGCGCTCTATCCGCTCGGAACGCATTTCCACCTCTGGCAGCTGGTCACGTACGCCTTCCTGCATGCCACCTGGTGGCACATCTTCGGCAACATGTTCGGCCTGTTCGTGTTTGCCCCGGCCCTCGAGATGTACTGGGGCGCGCGGCGCTTTCTCCTTTATTATTTCGTGTGCGTGATCGCTGCGGCGCTCACCGAGATCGCCGTGCTGCACGCCACCGGCAGTCACGAGCCGACCATCGGCGCCTCCGGGGGCGTGTTCGGCGTGCTGCTCGCCTTCGCCATGCTCTTCCCGCGCGCGCGGCTGCAGCTGCTGCTGCCGCCCATCCCGCTGCCCGCGTGGCTGTTCGTCTCGCTGTACGGGCTGCTCGAGCTGTTCTTCGGCATCACCGGCACCGAGCCCGGCATCGGGCATTTCGCGCACCTCGGCGGTATGCTGGGCGGGGCCATCATGATGCTGTATTGGCGCTCGCGCGCCGACCGCGGCGGCTGGCTGCCGCGCTAGCGGAACTTTTTCCCCCGATGGCAACTCTATGGCTCCCTGGGAAGGAGGCGCGATGATCAAGACCGAGCACCTGTGCAAGCACTACCCGGCGGTAACGGCCGTCGAGGATGTCACCTTCGAAGTGAGTCCCGGCGAAGTGCTGGGATTTCTCGGTCCCAACGGCGCGGGCAAGACCACCACCATGCGCATGCTGGCCGGCTTCGTCACGCCCACCTCGGGGCGCGCGAGCATCTACGGCCATGACGTCGAGACCGATCCGCTCGCGGCGCGCCAGTGCCTCGGGTATCTGCCCGAGGGCGCCCCGAGCTACGGCGAGATGCGCGTGCAGGGGTTCCTCGACTTCATTGCCGATGTGCGACGCCTCGAGGGGCCGCGCAAGCGCGAGCGGCTCAACTACGTGATCGAACGCCTGCAGCTCGCGAGCGTGCTGGAGCAGCCCATCGAGACGCTTTCCAAGGGCTTCAAGCGGCGCGTCGGCCTCGCGCAGGCCATCGTGCACGACCCGCCGGTGCTGGTGCTCGATGAGCCCACCGACGGCCTCGATCCGAATCAGAAGCATGAAGTCCGCACGCTCATCGAGGAGATGGCGCACGAGAAGATCACCGTGATCTCCACGCACATCCTCGAGGAGGTCGACGCGGTCTGCACTCGCGCCATCATCATCGCGCGCGGACGCATCGTCGCCGACGATACGCCGCTGCAGCTGACCACGCGCTCGCGCTACCACAACGCCGTATCGCTGCAGCTCTCGCGCGCCGAGCAACTGGAAGCGGCTCGCGAGGCGCTCGCCGCGCTGCCGGCGGTCGCCGACGTCGAGGTGCGCGAGCGCGAGGCGCGCCTGACGGCGCTGCCGCGCGCCGGCGCGATGATCCTGCAGGACATCTCGGCGCTCGCGGCGAGCCAGGGGCTGCAGCTGAAGGAGCTGCGCCTGGAATCGGGGCGGCTCGACGACGTATTCCGGACCATTACCGCCTGACGGCACACCTGGGGGGACTCATGCGCAACGTGGCACTGATCCTGCGCCGCGAGCTCGCGAGTTATTTCGCGACGCCGCTCGCCTACGTATTCATACTCATCTTCCTGGTGCTGGCCAACGCCTTCGCGTTCTACGTGGGAGGCTTCTTCCAGCTCGGCCAGGCGGACCTCAGGCCGTTCTTCATGTTCCATCCGTGGCTGTACCTGTTCCTGATCCCGGCGCTCACCATGAAGCTGTGGGCCGAGGAGCGCAAATCGGGCAGCATCGAGCTGCTGATGACGCTGCCGGTGAAGGTCTGGGAGGCGGTGCTCGGCAAATATCTGGCCGCGTGGATCTTCACCGGGATCGCCCTCGCGCTCACCTTTCCGATCTGGCTCACCGTCAACTACCTCGGCAGCCCCGACAACGGGGTGATCATCGCCTCGTACCTCGGCAGCCTGCTGCTCGCCGGCGGCTTTCTCGCCATCGGCTCGTGCATGTCGGCGCTGACGCGTAACCAGGTGGTGGCCTTCATCCTCGGGGTGGCCGCCTGCTTCGTGCTGCTGCTCGCGGGCTACCCGCTCGTGCTCGATGTATTCCGCGGCTGGGCGCCCCAGATGCTCATCGAGGCCGTCGCCTCGCTGTCGCTGCTGACGCACTTCCAGTCGATCACCCGCGGCGTCCTCGAGGCGCGCGACATCCTGTATTTTGCGATGCTGATCGGCTTTTTCCTGTTCACCACCACGGTCGCCATCGACCTGCGCAAAGCGGATTAGGAGCGCAGCATGATGAAACGCTCGACTCTCGGCTGGAGCTCGGTGGGCGCGCTGGCGGTGCTGCTCGTCGGTCTGATCATCATCTTCAACTACGCGCTCTCGGGCTGGCAGGTCGACCTCACCGCGAACCACCTGTACACGCTCTCGAGCGGCACCCGGCGCATCCTCAAAAGCATTCCCGAGCCGATCGACCTCTACTTCTTCTACTCCAGCAAGGCGGCCGAGAACGTGCCGCAGCTGCGCGCCTACGGCGATCACGTGGAGAATTTCCTGCGCGAGGTGGCCGACCAGGCCGACGGCAAGATCCGCCTCCACATCATCGATCCGCGCCCCTTTTCGGTCGAGGAGGACCGCGCCGCCGAGCTCGGCGTGACGGGCGCGCCGATGAACTCCGCCGGCAGCAAGTTTTATTTCGGTCTCGCCGGCACCAACTCCACCAATGGCCATGACAGCATTCCGTTCTTCGACCCGAGCAAGCAGCGCTTCCTCGAATACGATGTCGCCAAGTTGATCTATCGGCTGGCGCATCCGCAGAAGCCCGACGTGGAGTGGTATTCGGGCCTGCCGATGACCGGCGGGTTCAATCCGCAGAGCGGCCAGATGCGCCAACCCTGGCTCGTGTATCGCCAAGCCACGCAGCTCTATGACGTGCATGCCCTGCGGCCCGGCGCGACGAGCATCCCCGCCGACACCCGCGTGCTGGTGCTCGCCAATCCGCGCAACCTGCCGCCGGCGACGCGCTTTGCCATCGATCAGTACGCGCTGGCCGGCGGCCACATCATCGCCTTCGTCGATCCGCTGGCCGAGTCGGCCGCCGCGCCGGACGCGCCGCCGGCCGCCGGCGGCCCGGATCTAGCGGGGCTGCTCGCCTCCTGGGGCGTGCGCTTCAATCCCAACGAGGTCATCGCCGACAGCGCGCTCGCGCTGAACGTCGCCGGCCCGAGCGGCGCCCCCAGCCTCGACCCGGTGATCGTCGGCCTCGGCAAGGCCGACATGTCCCAGAACGATGTGGTCACGGCGGGACTCTCGAGAGTCAACCTCGACACCGCCGGGTACCTGAGCCCCATCAAGGGCGCCGGGACGACGTTCAAGCCGCTGCTCTGGAGCAGCACCGAGGCCAGGCCGGTGCCCGGCGAGTTGCTCGCCGGCATGACCGACCCATCGAGCCTGCTCAACGCCTTCAAGGCCACCGGCAAGCGTTACACCTTCGGCGCGCGCGTCACCGGCATGGTCAAGACCGCCTTCCCGGACGGCCCGCCCAAGGGGGTCAAGCTGCCGAGCGGCGCGAAGGTGCTCAAAGCGGCAGTCAAACCGCTGCACCTGCTGGTGTTCGCCGATTCGGACATGCTCGCCAACTTCCTGTGGGTGCACAGCATGAACCTGTTCGGCCAGCCGATCGCCGAGGCATGGGCGAGCAACGGCGATCTGGTGATGAATGCGATCGACAACTTCGCCGGCAGCGACGATCTGATCAGCGTGCGCGGCAAGGCCGGCTTCACCCGGCCGTTCACCCGCGTCGAGGCGCTGCGCCACGCCGCCGAGGTGCGCTACCGGGCGCAGCAGCAGCGGCTGCAGCAGGAGCTGCAGCAGACCGAGCAGCAGCTGACGTTGCTGCAGACCAAGCGCAACAACAAGTCGACACTCATTCTGACGCCGGCCCAGGAGCGCGAGCTGCAGCACTTCGAGGCCGAGCGGCTCTCGATCAGGAAGCGCCTGCGCGCGGTGCAGGCGGGCCTGGTGCGCAGCATCGATGAGCTCGGCACGGAGCTTAAGGTCATGAACATCATTATCATGCCGGCTGCGTTCGCGCTGTTGGCGCTCGCCGGCGCGGCGCTGCGCCGGCGCCGCCGCGGCCCCAGCGGTCAGAAGCGGGAGCACTCATGACTCAACGTCGACTCGGTATACTGTTCGCCGTGAGCATCGCCGTGCTGGCCCTCGCGGTGTGGGTGGCGCACGATGAGCATCGCGGCAGCGCCTCGGTCGCCGGCATGACGGTGCTGCCGGGGCTGGCGAACCACCTCAACGACGTCACCTCGGTGCGCATCACCGGTCCCGGCGGCAAGCGGGTCACGCTCGCCAGGGGCGCGGCCCACTGGATGGTGAAAAGTGTCGGCTACCCGGCCGACTCGGGCAGGCTGCGCAAGCTGCTCATCGATCTCGGCAACCTCAAGGCGATGGCGCGCAAGACGCGTGTGAAGCAGAACTATCCGCTGCTCGGCGTGCAGTCGGTGAGCGCCGCCGACGCGAGCGGCGTGCGCATCGATGTGGTGAGCCCCAAGCGCACCTGGTCGCTCATCGTCGGTCACAACGACGAGGGCATCGGCTCGTACGTGCGCCGTGTGGGGCACAAGCAGACCCTGCTCGCTCGGCCGCTGGTGATGGCCGACGCCAAGCCCGCCGAGTGGCTCGAGCCGATCATCGTCGACGTGCGCCGCAAGCAGGTGCGCAGCATCGAGGAGCATCCGGCCGGCGAGCGCCCCTACCGCATCGAGCGGGCCAAGGCCACCGACGTGAATTTCCACGTCATCGGCATTCCGCCCGGACGCGCTCTGGCGAGCGCGGATGCCGGCAACGCGGTGGCGAGCGCCTTGTCGAATCTCACGCTGAGCGATGTGCGCAAGGCGGCCCCGGCACCGAAGGGCGTGCGTCTCTCGAGCGCGCAGTTCACGAGGTTCGATGGCCTCACCGTCGCGCTGAGCGGCTATCATGCCGCGAAAAAGGGCCCGTACTACATCGAGCTCATCGCAGACGCTGCCGGACCGAAGGCCGCCGCCGCGGCCGCGAGGATCAACGCGCGCGTGCACGGCTGGCAATATCGCGTCCCGAGCTACACCTTCAAGCAGATCTTCCAGCCGCTCTCGGGGCTGCTCAAGCCGCTGCCGAAGCCGCATCCGCCGGCGCGGCGATAAAACCTGCCGCCTGAGCAGATCTCAGCGGGCACTCGCGAACAGCAGCATCGTCACGGTGGCGAACAGCACCGTCGGCAGCCACGCCAGGATCACCGGATTGAGGTGAAAGACGATGGTGCCGCTCTCGATGAGCCGCTGCAGCAGGAAGAAGGCGATGCCGATGCCGAGCCCGAGCATGGTCCGCGCTCCCGCGCCCGCCGAGCGCATCGAGCCGAGCACCAGCGGCACGGCGAGCAGCACCGAGAAGACGATGGCCACGGTGCGCGCGATGCGCGACCAGAAGGCGAACACGTACTGGCTGGCGTCGATGGAGTTGGCCCGGTAATAGCCGATCAGCTGCCACAGCGAACGCAGGGTCATCTGTGCCGGATCCTGCACGGCGAAGCCGAGGAAACTCGCCGAGATGTTCGAATGCAGCACCTTCGGGCCGCTCGGGCGCACGGTGACGCGATCGCCCGAGAAGTGCGAGGCCGCGTAGTCATCGAGCAGCCAGCGGTCACCGCCCGCGGCGGTGGCGCGCGTGGCGTGCCCGATGGCAAGCAGCTGATGCGTCGGGGACAGCTCGAACACCTGCATGCCGCCGAAGCGCCGCGAGCCGGACTGGCGCGAGACGTTCAGGATCAGATCGCCGTCGCGCGCCCATGCGCCCGTGCCCCCGCCGAAGCTGATGGTGTTGTACTGGTTGAAGGCGCGCTGCTGGCTAGCCGCCTCCTGCAGCTGCGGCGCCACGAACTCCCCGACCACCGCCTCGGCGGCGATCAGGATCAGCGCGGCGATGAGCGCCGCCCCCGCCAGGCGCAGCACCGACATCCCGGTGGCGCGGATCACGGTGATCTCGCTCCCGCGAGCCAGCGCGCCGAGCCCGATCAGCGAGCCAATCACCGTCGTGACCGGCAGCAGCTGGTAGGCCTGCTCGGGCACGTTGAGCAGGGTGAACCACAGAGCATCGAGCAGCGTGTAATTCCCGACGCCGATGTTGCCCTGCTGGCTGATGAAGGCGAACAGTCCGCCGAGCACCACGAACACGGCGAGCACCAGCAGCACCGATCCGAGAATGGTGCGCACGATGTAGCGGTCGAGAATGCTCATGCACGCACCAATCGGTGGCGCAGCGCGTGCGCCACTGCCGGGCCGCGCACGATCGCGATCGCGAGCAGGATCACGACCGCGTGCACCCACCACAGTCCCAGCGCCACCGGGAGGGTGCCGCGGCCGAGCCAGGCCTCCCCGGCCGTGAGCAGATTCAGATACACCACGTACACCACCAGTGCGAGCCACACGCGCGCATAGCGGCCCTGGCGCGGCCTCAGGCGCGCGAGCGGCAGCGCGATGACGGCGAGCACCAAGCACATCAGCGGCAGCGCGATGCGCCACTGCAGCTTCGCCTGATGGCGCGGGCCGGCGGCGGCGTAAAGCGCAGCCGTCGGCGCCGCATCGAGATCGGTCACAACCGTGTTCGCGCGCGGCATCGGAATCGGCACGGTGTGCTCGGCGAAGCGCATCATGCGAAACTCGGCGCTGCCGGGCACCCCCTCGAAGCGCTCGCCGTGATAAAGCTCGATGGTCTGCGTGCTGCCGTCCGGAGAGACCGTATGGCGCGCCCGGTCGGCAAGGGCCACCTCCACCACCGGCCCGCGAGTCCGTTCGATGAACACGTTGGCGAGGGTGCCGTCAGGCTCCACCCGCTGGGCATAGACCACGGCGCTGCCGCCGCCGAAGGCGCGGAACTGTCCGGGCGCAAGCGGCGCGAACTGCCCGGCACGGATCGCCTGATCGCGCAGCGTGAGGGCTTGGTAGGTCGCCGCCGGCGCGAGCACCAGGGTGACCGCCGCGAGGGCCGCGGCGACGAGCAGGCCCAGGCCGATGACCGGACGGTACAGCACCGCCGGGCGCACGCCGCAGGCGAGCGCCGCGGCCATCTCGCTGTCGTGATAGAGCCGCCCGAACGCCCAGACGATCCCCAGCAGCAGCGCCATGGGCGCCACCAGGCTCACGTACTGCAGCAGACCGAGGTAGATCAGCCGCAGGATGACCCCCTGGGGGAACTGGTCGGCTGCGGCCCGCTCGAGCACGGCGGCCACCTCGTAGGTGGTGAGAATAATCAGCAGCACCGCCATCATCAGCAGCCAGGCGCTCAGCACCTCGCGCAAAACGTAGCGTCCGATAGTCTTTCCCACCCGAGGAGCCTGCCCGCCGGAACACCGGCTTGAGTTACACTGCCCGTGCGCGACCGCGCGCGAGGGCCGTCCCTGCAACGCACGGGTCCGGCGCACTCAACACCGCGCGGTGCGCAGCGCTAGTGAAGATAAAGCAGCGGGTGGCGTAGCTCAATGGGACGCCACCCATAAAACAGGGTTCACCGGCGGTGGCCGGCATACGGGAGAAGCGGAATGCGTTTCGAGACCTGGAGCACGAGCATCACCACGCTCGGGGTGGATTGCCTGATCGTGGGGATTTTCGAGGAAAGCGAGCTCACCGCCGCGGCGCGGCGCATCGACCAGGCGGCCGGCGGTCGCCTCGGGACGCTGCTCGGGCGCGGGGACTTCCCGGGCCGCGCCGGCGAAACGCTGCTGCTGACGGATCTGCCGGGGCTCGCCGCCCGGCGCGTGCTGCTGACCGGACTGGGTGCGCGCACGGCCTTCGGGCGCAGGTCCTGGCGCAAGGCCGTCTCGGCCGCCGTCGCGGCGCTCACGCGAACCGGCGTCAAGAGCGCCGCCTTCGCGCTCGAGCGCCCGGATCACGAGGCGCTCGACGATTACTACTATGGCCGGGCCGTGGCCGAGCTCACCGTCGCGGGATTGTATCGCGTCAATGACCTCAAGACCGGCAAGAAGCCCAAGCCCGCCGCCCTGGCGCGGGTGCTCGCCGAAGCATCCTCGCGCGCCTCGGCACGCGAGGTGGCGCGGGGTCTCGCGCACGGCGAGGCGCTCGCGCAGGCCGCGGCGCTGCAGCGCGACCTCGGCAACCTGCCGGGCAACATCTGCACGCCTCGCTACCTGGCCGAGCAGGCTCGCCGGCTTGCCCGCGAGCACCGCTCGCTGCGGGTACGGGTGCTCGATGAGCGGGCCCTGCGGCGCGAGAAGATGGGCTGCCTGCTCGCGGTCGCGCAGGGCAGCAGCGAGCCGCCGCGGCTGATCGTGCTCGAGTACAAGGGCGGCAAGGGCGGTGAGGCACCGGTGGTGCTCGTGGGCAAGGGCGTCACCTTCGACAGCGGCGGCATCTCGCTGAAGCCCGCCGCCGAGATGGACGAGATGAAGTACGACATGAGCGGCGCGGCCGCCGTGCTCGCGGCCCTGTCCTTCGCCGCGCAGGTGAAACTGCCGCTGCATGTCGTGGGCATCGTCGGGGCGGTGGAGAACATGCCGGACGGCAAGGCCGTCAAGCCCGGCGATATCGTCACCAGCTCCTCGGGGCAGACCGTGGAGATTCTCAACACCGACGCCGAGGGGCGGCTGGTGCTCGCTGATGCCCTGCACTACGCGCGGCGCTTCAAGCCCGCCGCGCTCATCGACATGGCGACCCTCACCGGCGCCTGCGTCATCGCCCTCGGCCACCATCACTCGGCCGCCATCGGCAACGACGAGGCGCTGGTGCAGGAGCTGATCGAGGCCGGGGTGCGCGCCGATGACCGCGCCTGGCCGCTGCCGCTCACCGAGGAGTACGCCGAGCAGCTGAAGAGCAATTTTGCGGACTTCGCCAACATCGGCGGCCGCGACGGCGGGGCCATCACCGCGGCGGCGTTCCTCGGCAAGTTCACCCGCGGCATGCGCTGGGCGCACCTCGACATCGCCGGCACCGCCTGGCAGAGCGGCGCGCACAAGGGCAGCACCGGCCGTCCCTCGCCGCTGCTCGCGGACTTCCTGCTGCGGCGCGCCAAGGTGTAGAGGGGCGCATTGCAGGCGGATTTCTACGTTCTCGAGGAGGCGGCGCCGGCGGCGCGGCTGAAGGTCGCCTGCCGCATCGCCATGAAGGCGTATCGGGCCGGCCAGCGCGTGCTCGTGTGGCACACCGACCGCGAGGAGCTCGCGCGCTTCGATGAGCTGCTGTGGACCTTTGCCGAGGCGAGCTTCGTGCCGCACGAGTGGCTCGGGGCCGGGAGCGAGGCGCCGGTGCTGCTGAGTGCCGGGGAGCCGCCCGCCGACGGGGTCGGGGTGCTCATCAACCTCGCCGCATCGCCCGAACTGCCCCCGGTCGCCTCCTCGGCCGAGCGCATCGTCGAGATCATCGCTGCCGAGCCGGCGCAGCGCGAGGCCGCCCGCGCCCGCTTCCGGGCCTATCGGCAGCTCGGCTGCGAGCCGGCGACGCACACGCTGCACGCCCCGTAGGCGCCCTATAATTCCCCCGACCGCTGAGCAACGAGTCCCCGAGGACCATGGACAAAGTCTACGCGCCGCATGAGATCGAGCGGCAGATCTACGAGCGCTGGGAATCCCGCGGGTGGTTCGCCCCGAGCGGCCGCGGCGCGCCGTTTTGCATCATGATCCCGCCGCCGAACGTGACCGGCACGCTGCACATGGGCCACGCGTTCAACCACACCCTCATGGACACGCTGACGCGCTATCACCGCATGCGCGGCGACGATGCGCTGTGGCAGCCCGGCACCGATCACGCCGGCATCGCCACGCAGATGGTGGTCGAGCGGCAGCTCGAGGCCGAGGGCGTGCGCCGCGCCGATCTGGGGCGCGAGGCGTTCATTGAGCGCGTGTGGCAGTGGCGGGCCCGCTCCGGCGGCACCATGGCCGCGCAGATGCGCCGCCTCGGCGATTCGGTCGACTGGTCGCGCGAGCGCTTCACCCTGGACGAGGGGCTCTCGCGGGCGGTCATCGAGGTGTTCGTCCGGCTGCACGAGGAGGGACTCATCTACCGCGGCAAGCGCCTGGTCAACTGGGACCCGGTGCTGCTGACGGCGCTGTCGGATCTGGAGGTGCAGAGCACGGAGGAGAATGGCCATCTGTGGCACCTGCGCTATCCGCTCGAGGACGGCAGCGGTTATGTCGTGGTGGCCACCACCCGTCCCGAGACGCTGCTCGGCGATGCCGCCGTGGCCGTCAATCCGCGCGACGAGCGCTACCGGCATCTGATCGGCAAGCGGGCGCGACTGCCGCTCACCGAGCGGCTGATTCCGGTCATCGCCGATGCCTACGTCGATGCCTCATTCGGCTCCGGCTGCGTCAAGATCACCCCGGCGCACGATTTCAACGACTACGAGATCGGCCAGCGCCACAACCTGCCGCAGATCAACATCTTCACGCCGCGCGCGGCGCTCAACGAGAACGTGCCCGAGCGCCTGCGCGGCCTCGAGCGCGGCGAGGCGCGCCGGCGGGTGCTGCAGGAGCTGCAGGCGCTCGGACTGATCGAGCGCACCGAGGCGCACAGGATGATGGTGCCGCGCGGCGATCGAAGCGGCGCGGTGCTCGAGCCGTATCTCACCGACCAGTGGTACGTGAAGATCGCGCCGCTCGCCGCGCCGGCGATCGCCGCCGTGGAGAGCGGCCGCACGCGGTTCATCCCGGAGAACTGGGGCAAGACCTACTTCGAGTGGATGCGCAACATCGAGGACTGGTGCATCAGCCGGCAGCTGTGGTGGGGCCACCGCATTCCGGCCTGGTACGACGAGCAAGGCAAGGTGTACGTCGGGCACAGCGAGCAGGACGTGCGCGCCAGGCACGGTCTCGGTGCGGGCGTGGCGCTGCGGCAGGATCCCGACGTGCTCGACACGTGGTTCTCCTCGGCGCTGTGGCCGTTCTCGACGCTCGGCTGGCCCGAGCGCACCCCCGAACTCGCGCGCTACTACCCCACCACGGTGCTGATCACCGGCTTCGACATCATCTTCTTCTGGGTGGCGCGGATGATGATGATGGGACTGAAATTCATGGGGGATGTGCCCTTCCGCGACGTCTACATCCACGGACTGATCCGTGACGAGTCCGGCGAGAAGATGTCCAAATCCAAGGGCAACGTCATCGACCCGCTCGACATCGTCGATGGCATCGATCTGCCGGCCCTGATCGAGAAGCGCACCGGCGGCCTGATGCAGCCGCAGATGCGCCCGGCCATCGAGAAGGCCACGCGCAAGCAGTTTCCCGATGGCATCGCCGCGCACGGCGCGGACGCGCTGCGCTTCACGTTCGCTGCGCTGGCCTCTCCGAGCCGCGACATCCGCTTCGACCTGGCGCGCGTCGCCGGTTACCGCAACTTCTGCAACAAGCTGTGGAACGCCGCGCGCTTCGTCACTCTGATGTGCGAGCAGGACAGCGATACGGGCGCCCTCGAGCTGTCGGTGGCCGACCGCTGGATCCGCTCGCGCTTCGGCCGAGTGCTCGAGGCGGTGGAGAAGGCGCTGGCCGAGTACCGCTTCGACTACGCCGCCAACGCGCTCTACGAGTTCAGCTGGTACGAGTACTGCGACTGGTACCTCGAGTTCACCAAACCGGTGCTGCAATCCGAGACGAGCAGCGCGGCCGCGAGGCGCGGCGCGCGCCGCACGCTCGCCGAAATCCTCGAGGCCCTGCAGCGCGCGCTGCATCCGATCATGCCGTTCATCACCGAGGCGATCTGGCAGCGCGCCGCGCCGCTGGCCGGATGCAGCGGCGAGACGGTGATGCGCGCGGCCTACCCGCTGCCGGAGGAATTCGCGCCGGATGAGGCGAGCGAGCGCGAGGTCGGATGGATCCAGGCATTCGTGCTCGCCGTGCGCCAGATCCGCGGCGAGATGAACATCGCTCCGTCGCGGCGCATCCCGGTGCTGCTGAAGGGCGCCTGCGCGCAGGACCTGGCCTATCTCGAGCGTCATCGCGCGTATCTTGAGCGCCTCGCGGGCATCGAGTCGGTTACGGCGCTCGCGGCCGCCGAGCCCACGCCGCAATCGGCCACGGCGCTGATCGGCGAGCTGACGGTGCTCGTGCCGATGGCCGGGCTGATCGACGCGGCCGCCGAAGCCGAGCGGCTGGAGAAGCTCCTCGCCCGCGCCCAGGCCGATCTCACCAAAGTGCGCGGGCGGCTCGCCAACGACGGCTTCGTCAGCAACGCGCCGGCTGAGGTGGTCGCCGGTGAACGCGAGCGCGCCGCCGAGCTGCAGCGCACGGCCGCCGGGCTCGGCGCGCAGCTCGAGCGGGTGCGCTCGATGCTGCCGGCCCCGCCTCAGAACGGATAGTTGATCCCGGTGAAGACGGCCGCCCTCTCGCTGCCGTAGCCGACGTCGACGTAACCGACGATGAACGGCGCCGCGATGCCGCGGAATCCCACACCGAGCACGTTGTGCAGCTTGTCGAGCGGAAACGTCGCGGCGCGCGAGAATACGCGGCCGGTGTCGTAGAAGGGGGCGACCTGCAGGGTGAGACGCGTCCCGAGCGCGTTCAGCGTGGCCACACTCTGGCGAAACTCGATATTCGCCACGAACGCGTCGCGGCCATAGAACCGCCCTGCGCCGAAGCCGCGCAGCGTCTGCGGTCCGCCCACGGCGCTGCGATCGCCGCCGATGCTGCTCAGCGCCCAGAACGGTACGTCATGCAGCGAGGGCATGTAACGCAGGTCGAAATGCGTGGCAATCGTGAGCGTGCGCGTCGGCGACCAATAGAAGCGGCCGTCCGCCCCGAGTTCCGTGAACAACGACCCGTCGGGCGCCCCGTTGCGGCTCGCGGCGCCGCCATAGACGACAACGTCGAGGCCGTGCGTGGGCACCGTGATGTCGTTGCGGGTATCGTAGGTCACGGAGACTCGCTCGAGCACCTCGTGAGTCGTGCCGACGCCGAGCACGGACGGGAAGCGGTTCGTGATCGAGACGATCCCGGGCAGATGGCCGGCGCTCACCTTGACCGTCTGAACGATCAGCGTGCCGGCCAGCTGCCAGGCGTGCGTGAGATTCCATCCGAGCCGCGTCTGCAGCTGCAGCGTCTGGACGGTGTAAACGCTCTGCGCCGCGTACGGTGTCTCGTTACCGATGCCGAAGAAGCGCTCCGTGCCGCTGCGCTCGTAGTCGAGCTCCGTGCGCTGCGACCAGCGCCGCGTGCGCAGCAGGCCGCTGGCGTAGAGCGCATCGAGGTTGCTCTCCACGTGCTGCATCACTCCCGCGACCACCGACCACTGTCGGTCGGCGGACGGAAAGTCGAGGATGCGCATGTGCCCGCCCCAGCCGAAGTCGGCGTTATGCACGATGTCCGGGGCGATGATCCGCACGATGCGCCCGCGGCTGTCGTGCTGCAGGAGGGTGGGAATGAGGCCCACGGTCACGCCGTTGGTGGGATCGACCGAGATATTCGGCACCGGGATCGCAGGCCAGCTCGCCGGGTCGAGCCAGTTGAATGAGTGCTGGGACGGCTCGGCCGCGCGCCCCGCGCCGATGAGGCCCGCAGCGGCAAGCACGGCAGCTGCCGCCCGCGGCGCAGACCGTGACGCGAATCTTGTCATCGGCGCCTCCCGCGCGCACCTGAGCCGACGAGTGCGATCAAACCTGCCGGGCGCAATTACTCGTCGGAGAGCCCCGCGAGCGCCCGTCCGCCCTCCACGGCCTGCCAGACACCGAGCGCCGGGGCGCCGACGAGCAGCTCGCGCACCCGGCGCAGCAGCGACAGAGCCACCGCGGGCGCTGCCGGCACGCCGATGAGCGCACAGGCCAGCACATAGCCGGCCTCCTGCACGCCGAGCGCCGCCGGGACCGCAAACCCGAAGGTCCGCAGCCCGCAGAACAGGCTGTCGAGGATGAGCGCCTGCGCCGGGCTGACCGCGAGCCCCATCAGATGACAGACCACCCAGGTTTCGGCCGCGCCGAGCGCCCAGGCGGCGGTATGCATCGCGAGCGCCGCCGCGGTGCGCCGGTCCCATTTGAAGATTCGATCGAGCGGCCCGGCGCGCGGCAGGCGTAGCGCCGGCCACCGGCGCGCAAGCGCCTCGGCGCTGCGGCGCAGCAGCGCCGCGCAGCGCCTGCGCCCGAAGCTCGCGAGGATCGCGATCGCGCACACTGGCAGCAGCGCCGCGGCGATCAGTCGCAGCGGCGCGCCCCGCGCCCCAAGCAGCAGCATCGCCACCCCGGCGAGCACGTAGGGCAGTTTGGCGAGCTGCTCGATGAGCAGATCGGCGAGCAGCGTCGCGGCGACCGGGATGGACTCGAGTCCAGTCAGAGTGAGCGTGCGGGCGCCCGCCACGATCCCGCCGAGCTGGGAGAATGGGAGCACCTCCGCGGTGGCCTCCCGTACGTAGCGCGCCCAGATGAACTTCCATGGCGCGGCGCCGGGCAGCTCCGCGCCGATCAGCCACCACGCCGAGCCGGTTGCGGCGATGACCGGCAGGTGAATCAGCGCCACGAGCGCGAGCCCCACGATTCCCACGCGCAGCACCGCCTGCTCGACGGCGGTCGTTCCCGCGTAGGCGACGGCGGCCACGAGCGCGGCGAGGCCGCAGGCGAACGCAAAGAGCTTCGCGCGGCTCACGCCGGCCTCGCGGTGAACACGCCGCCCGCGGCCTGCCGCGGACGCTCGGGCGGCACGTCGAGCGTGTTGATGTAACGCGCGAACTGCTCACGCAGCTTCAGCGGCTCGAGGCCGAACGCCTCGAGACTGTGGTGATGCACGGCTTAGCCGCCGCGGGGCACGCGGCGCAGAAACTCCTGCATGCGCGCTTCGGCCGCTGCACTCAAGGTCAGTCCGCAGTGCCGGTACAGTCGCGCCACGGTGTGCATCGGCGCGGCGACGATGTCCCGGTAATACAGGTGCAGCACGTTCTGCGAGACGGCCTTGAACGCCATCATCCGCTCGACGCCCTGCGCCCAGCGCTCGCTCACCTCCTCACCGATCTCGGCTCGCTGCAGATGCGTGGTGAAGGGCCGGCGCAGGATCTCGGTGAGTCGGGCCACAGAGGCCAGCACTTTCAGCGGATCGCGGTGCAGCATGACGACGGGCGCATCGGGATAGACCCGTCTGAGCGCCTCCAGCGCGAACACATGGTCCGGGCTTTTCAGCACCCACTGCCGGCCCGCGAGGCCCTGCGCATCGAGGTGGCGCAGAAATCGGCGATGGAAGAGCTAGGCGAGCTCGTGCCCGCTCTCATCGAGCCAGTCGCGGTACGAGAGGATGCGATAAATGGTGTCAAAGCGCAGACTGCGGAATACGTGCCCGGTGATGTCGGTGCACTCCTGCGGCGCATCGGCGCTCAACGGGTGCATGCGCGCGAGGCCGGGCGAGAGCAGCCGAAACAGCGCGAGCTGTCGCGCGACCTGCGCGCGGCGCTGATCGCCTGCGGGCGATGCCCGGGCCAGCGGGTACGGATAGATGAGCTGCCAGCTGCGCGGCACGACGTTGGCCGGATCGAGCGCGAGCAGCGAGTGCAGGAAGGTCGAGCCGCTGCGCGGCAGTCCAGTGATGAAGATGGGGCGCCCCACCGCGCGTGTAACGATGCGCGCATCCTCTTCCTCGGCCCTGTCCATGCGCAAGAGGTTGCGCATGCAGCGCAGCAGGTCGTAGCGCGCCGCCATGTGGCCGAAGACCCCAAGCTGCGCCTCGCCGCCGAGCGCCTCGAGCAGCCGCGCGAGCGCCGGCCTGAACGACTCATCGGCGAAGCGCGAGCGGCCGGCGTTGCGCAATGCCGTCTCCGTCAGCTCGTCCGCATCGAGCGGCATCGAGCGCCGCAGGACCCGCATCGCCTGCCGTTGCATCATTCCCATGGCCTCTCGCCTCCTCGTCGATCGCAGCGGTTGTTTGTTGGTGTTCGAAGGAGCGACCGGCGGCCACCTCACACAACCGTGCGCGTCCCTGCGGAGCCGGCGATCGGCGCGCCGTGATCCGCGCACGCAGCGGCGGCGTGCTGGTGAGCCATCGCGGTTCCCACCACCCTGGGTCAGGCCGCCCGCGCTCGCTGGCGCAACCGTGCATGCAGGCCGTGGGCGGCGGGGGCGGATCCGGCCTCACCCGCCGCTTCAGGTTGTCTTCCGGATGCGCGCAGCCTTACGCGCGGCGCCCGTTCCAGTGCACACGGTGAGGCCGAGGCCACTGCCTGTGGAATACGTAATTTCCTCGAACGACCGTGCCTGCAGTGCTGCCGTTTGGGCGTCGGGTCGGGGCTTGCGGTGCGGCCCGCGCTGTGCGGACGGCGGGGCGGCGCGGGTCAGATCGCGTGCTCGCGGGTCTCGCGGAAGGTGATGCCGGGCCAGCGCTCGAGCGTCAGTTCCAGATTGACGCGCGAGGGCGCCAGGTAGACCGGCGCGCCGCTGTGATCGAGCGCCAGATGCTCGTGGGCGCGCGCGCGGAACTCCTCGAGCTTGCGCGCATCGTCGCTTCCGACCCAACGCACCGTGTAGACGTTGACTGGCTCGAACACGCAGTTGACGCCGTACTCGTCCTGCAGGCGGAAGGCGACGACCTCGAACTGCAGCGGCCCAACCGCCCCGAGGATCAGGTCATTGTTGCGCAGCGGCTTGAACAGCTGCGTCGCCCCCTCCTCGCACAGCTGCGCGAGCCCCTTGTGCAGCGCCTTCATCTTCAGCGGATCCTTCAGCACCGCGCGCCGGAAGATCTCCGGGGCGAAGTTCGGGATGCCGGTGAATGCCAGCCGCTCACCCTCCGTGAAGGTGTCGCCGATGTTGATGGTGCCGTGGTTGTGCAGGCCGATGATGTCGCCGGCGAAGGCCTCCTCGGCATGTTCGCGCTCGGAGGCCATGAACGTGAGCGCATCGGCGATGCGCACCTCCTTGCCGAGCCGCACGTGATAGAGGCGCATGCCGCGGCTGTAGCGCCCCGAGCACAGACGCACAAACGCGATGCGGTCGCGATGCCCTGGATCCATGTTGGCCTGGATCTTGAACACGAAGCCGCTGAGGGAGCTCTCCAGCGGCTCGACCTGCCGCTCGCGCGCGCTGCGCGGCAGCGGCCCCGGCGCGAAGCGCGTGAAGGCCGCGAGCAGCTCCTCGACCCCGAAGTTGTTGATCGCGGAGCCGAAGAACACGGGCGTCTGCGCTCCGGCGCGATAGGCCGCGGGGTCGAACTCGGCGCTCGCCCCGCGCACCAGCTCGATCTCCTCGCGCACCGCGGCCGCATCGGCACCGAGGAAGCGCTCGGCCGCCTCGCTCGCGAGCCCCTCGATCACCTGGTTCTCGCCGACCCGGCCGGCCTCCCCGGCCGCGTACACGTACAGTCGGTCCTCGAGCAGGTGATAGATGCCGCGCAGGGCGCGCCCCATGCCGATCGGCCAGGTCACCGGCGCGGTGCGGATGGCGAGCACCCGATCGATCTCATCGAGCAGGTCGATGGGCGCGCGCCCCTCGCGGTCGAGCTTATTGATGAAAGTCATGATGGGCGTATCGCGCAGCCGGCACACCTCCATCAGCTTGATGGTGCGCTCCTCGACGCCCTTGGCGCAGTCTATGACCATCAGCGCCGAGTCCACCGCGGTGAGGGTGCGGTAGGTGTCCTCGGAGAAGTCCTCGTGGCCCGGGGTGTCGAGCAGGTTGACGACGCACTGCCCGTAGGGGAACTGCATCACCGAGGAGGTCACCGAGATGCCGCGCTGCTGCTCGAGGCGCATCCAGTCCGAGGTGGCGTGGCGGGCGGCCTTGCGGCCCTTGACGGTGCCGGCCATCTGGATCGCCCCGCCGAACAGCAGCAGCTTCTCGGTGAGGGTAGTCTTGCCCGCGTCAGGGTGCGAGATGATGGCAAACGTCCGCCGCCTGCGGACTTCGGCAGTCAGGTCAGTCATGAATTCCGTGCAGTCAGGTTTCAGCGGCGCGGCGCGCGCCCAGGGATAGTCTCAGCACGCAGGCGTCTTCACGGCCATTGACCGCCTGGTAATAGCCGCGGCGCAGACCGATCTGCTCGAAGCCGAGCGTCCGGTACAGCGCGAGCGCCGCGGCGTTCGAAGGGCGCACCTCGAGGAACGCATCGAGCATGCCCGCGGCGGCGCCCTGCTCGAGCAGATGCTCGAGCATCTGCCTGCCAAGCCCGCGGCCACGCTCGGTCTCGGCGATGCACAGGTTGAGCACGTGCATCTCGCCTGCGCCCATGCTCATCACGCCGTAGCCGGCGATCCGTGCCCCGACGGTGAGCACGCGGCACACATAGCCGACCCGCAGGCAGTCGCGAAAGATGCCGGCGCTCCACGGGAACGCGTAGGCGGAGCGCTCGATCGCGAACACCTCGGCGACATCCCCCGTGCACATGGGGCGGATCGCCGCCGGAGGCATCTGGGCGAGCAGTTCAGGAGCGGTGGCCATCGTTCGTTTCGGGGTTCGCCGTGCGCGCAAATACGCTACGGGCGAATTTTAAATCTTCCCATGCCTTGCGCTTGTCCGCAGGGGAGCGCAGCAGATACGCGGGATGATACGTCACCACGAGCGGCACGTTGCGCTCCCCGAAGCGGTGCACCTGGCCGCGCAGCCGGCCGAGCGGCGCATCGGTCTGAAGCAGGTTCTGCGCCGCGATCCGCCCGACCGCCAGCAGCAGCCGCGGGCGTACCAGGGCGATCTGGCGGTGCAGGTACGGCAGGCACGCGGCGACCTCCTCGGGCCGCGGATCGCGGTTGCCCGGCGGGCGGCTCTTCAAGATATTGGCGATGTAGACGTTCGTCGCGCGGGACAGGCCGAGCGCGCGCAGCATCGCATCGAGCAGCTGTCCCGCGCGCCCGACGAAGGGCTCGCCGCGGCGGTCCTCTTCGGCTCCCGGGGCCTCCCCGATCACCATCCATTCGGCGTGCGGGTTGCCCACGCCGAAGACCGCCTGGGTGCGGGTCTCATGCAGCGCGCAGCGGGTGCAGCCCCGCACCTCCTCGCGCAGCCGCTCCCAGGCTGGCGCATCAGCGTCAGCCGCAGCCTCTCGGGAAAAGGCCGTGGGCGGCGCCGGGCCGGCGGGCACGGACAGCGCTGGGGATGCCTGCGGGCGCGGCTCTTGCGCCCGCTGCGCGCTCGCCCGTGGCACCCAGCAGTCGATGCCGAGGGCTTCGAGGTATTGGGCGCGCCGCGTCGCGGCGCTCATTGGGCGGGCCGCTCCCGCCGCGGCAGCCGGCGGCGGCGCCGCAGGCGGCGCCACACCCACTGCAGCGGGGCCGAGACCGCGTAGCCGCCGAAGATCAGCAGCAGGATCAGCGGCGGGTCGCTCGCGATCAGCACGAAGGCCAGCAGCACCAGCAGCAGGTAGATGAAGCGCACGGGCCCGTCGAAGTCGATCTTCTTGAAGCTGAAATAGCTGAAACGGCTGACCATGAGGGCACCGGCAAGCGCCGTCACGCTGAAGGCCACGATCAGTCCGGTCAGGCCCGGCTGGCGCCACTGGCTCGAGAGCCACACGAAGCCGGCCACCGTGGCCGCGGCCGAGGGACTGGGCAGACCCTCGAAATAGCGCTTGTCGATGCTCGCGGTGCGGACGTTGAAGCGCGCCAGGCGCAGCGCCGCGGCAGCCGCGTAGAAGAAGCACGCCAGCCAGCCGAAGCGGCCCCAGGCCCGCCCGTACTCGGCGATCCGGATCACGCCCCACTGGTAGGCGACGATCGCCGGGGCGAGGCCGAAGGACACCATGTCCGAGAGGCTGTCGTACTCCTTGCCGAAGGCGCTCTCGGTGCGGGTCAGGCGGGCGATGCGCCCGTCGAGGGCGTCGAACACCATCGCGATGAACACCGCCATGCCGGCCGGCGAGAAGTGCTTGTCGATGGCGGCGACGATCGCGTAGAACCCCGAGAACAGGCTCGCGGTGGTGAGCAGGTTCGGCAACAGATAAAAGCCCCGGCGCGGGCGGGGGACTTCGCGCGCCTCGGCGGACGGCTCGCTCTCGGTGCTCGGACGGTCATGCATGACGCTGGCGCTTCGGGGAGGATCGATCGGGCGTTCCGGGATCGTATCTTATCAGCTCAAGCCCAGCTGTTATGATGCGCGCTCCCTTTGGCCACGATGCGCGTCATGAGGCTCTCGCAGTATCCCATTCAGACCACCAAGGAAACCCCCGCCGAGGCGGAAATCGTCAGCCATCAGCTGATGCTGCGCGCCGGGCTCATCCGCCGCCTCGCCTCGGGCCTGTACAGCTGGCTGCCGATGGGCCTGCGCACGCTGCGTAAGGCCGAGGCCATCATCCGCGAGGAGATGGACCGC
This sequence comes from Pseudomonadota bacterium, assembly GCA_021787615.1. Taxonomy (GTDB): domain Bacteria; phylum Pseudomonadota; class Gammaproteobacteria; order Steroidobacterales; family Steroidobacteraceae; genus 13-2-20CM-66-19. The sequence continues at coordinate 33,809 of JAJYLP010000006.1, read as the reverse complement.
TCGGGCGCCCTGGAGCTGCTGATGCCGATGATCCAGCCGGCCGAACTCTGGCAGGAGTCGGGCCGCTGGCGCGAGTACGGCCCGGAGCTGCTGCGGCTGAAGGACCGCCACGATCGCGATTTCGTCACCGGCCCCACCCACGAGGAGGTGATCACGGACATCGCCCGGCGCGAGCTGAAAAGCTACCGCCAGCTGCCGGTCAACTTCTACCAGATCCAGACGAAGTTCCGCGACGAGATCCGCCCGCGCTTCGGCGTGATGCGCGCGCGCGAGTTCATCATGAAGGACGCCTATTCGTTCCACGCCGATGCGGGCTCGCTCGAGGCGGGTTACCGGCTGATGCACGAGACCTATACGCGCATCTTCACGCGCATGGAGCTCGATTTCCGCGCCGTGCGCGCCGAGTCCGGTCCCATCGGGGGCGATGTGTCGCAGGAGTTCCACGTGCTGGCCTCCTCGGGCGAGGACGCCATCGTGTTCTCCGACGCGGACGGCTATGCCGCCAACATCGAGGCGGCCGAGGCGCTGCCTCCCTCGGCGGGGCGTCCCGCCCCGGGCGCCGCTCTCGCCAAGGTGGCCACGCCCGGCGCCAAGACCATCGAGGCGATCTCGCGGCTGCTGAAGGTCGAGCCCGCCCTCTGCCTGAAGACGCTGCTCGTCGAGGGCAAGGGAGACGAGGCGGTCGTCGCACTCGTGGTCCGCGGCGATCACGAGCTCAATGCCGCCAAGGCGCAGCGCCTGGCGGGCGTGGCGAGCCCCCTGCGCATGGCCTCGGCCGCCCGCATCGAGCGCGCCACGGGCTCCGAGGCCGGCTTCATCGGCCCGGTGGGCCTGCAGTGCCGCATCTACGCCGATCACAGCGCGCTCGCGGTCGCGGATTTCGTCTGCGGCGCCAACGAGAAGGACATGCACCTGACGGGCGTGAACTGGGACCGCGACGTGCAGGGCTACGTCGCGGCCGATATCCGCAATGTCGTCGAGGGCGATCCCAGCCCGAGCGGCGCCGGACGGCTCAAGCTCGCCCGCGGCATCGAGGTCGGGCACATCTTCCAGCTCGGCCGCAAGTACAGCCAGGCCATGAAGGCCCTCGTGCTGGACGAGGCGGGCCAGGAAGTGACCGTCCTGATGGGCTGCTATGGCATCGGCGTGACGCGCGTCGTGGCGGCAGCCATCGAACAGAATCACGATGAGCGCGGCATCATCTGGCCGGAGCCGCTTGCGCCCTTCCAGGTGGTGCTGGTGAGCCTGGGGGCGCACAAGGCGGCCGCGGTGCGCGAGACGGCCGAGCGGCTCTACGCCGAGCTGACGGCCGCGGGCATCGAGGTGCTCTATGACGACCGTGACGCGCGCCCCGGGGTGAAGTTCGCCGATGCGGAGCTGCTGGGCATCCCGCACCGGCTGGTGGTGGCCGAACGCGGGCTCGCGGCCGGCCGCCTGGAGTACCGGCATCGACGCGACACCGAAAGCGTGGAGTTCCCCGCCGATGAGGCGCTTGCGTTCCTGCGCACGCGGCTGCGCCGCTAGGGCCGCGCCGGGACTCATCGGCGCGCTCGCCCTCGCGCTCGGCGCGCGCGCCGAAGCTGCCGGACAGCGCGATCCGGCGCTGCGGCCGATCGTGCAGCACGCCATCGTGCGCGCCCAGTGCTTCCCCAACCGCTACGACTCGGCGGTGTGGTACACCCTGATGGAACCGCGACTCGCCCGCTACGTGCACAACGCGGCCGAACGGCTGAGCATCCTCAAGCAGGTCTACTGCGTGACCCATCAGCCGGGCGCGTCCAAAGTGCCCCCGGGGCTGGTGCTCGCGGTGATGCAGGTGGAAAGCGACTTCAACCGCTGGGCGGTCTCGGCGAGCGGCGCGGTCGGTCTGATGCAGGTGATGCCGTACTGGCCGGAGCGGCTCGGCATGCGGGGCTACCGTCTGGTGCACGTCGCGGCCAACATCCGCATGGGCTGCGCGATCCTGCGCTATTACCTCGAGCTCACCCACGATGACGTGCGTCTCGCGCTCGAGGAATACAACGGCAGCGTCGGGCGGCACTTCTACCCCGATCGGGTGCTCACGGCGTGGGAGAACTGGAGCGGCGCCGATAACCTCGGCTTCCCGGTGCGCGCGCGCGCGGCCGGCCGGGCGCCGCGTTAGGCGGTGCGAAACGTCTCCGGGGGACGCTCGGCGTACTCCGGCGCATCGCTCACATCGACCGCATCGACCCGGCTCGCCGCCGAGCCCTCCCACAGCCACTCGATGAACTTGCGCACCGCGGCGGCCTCGCCGCACACGAGCACCTCCACCCGGCCGTCGGGCAGGTTCGCGGCGTGGCCGTATACGTCGAGCTCGCGCGCACGGCGCTGGCACGTGGCGCGGTAGAAGACCCCTTGAACGCGCCCGGACACCAGGCACTTCTTGCACACCATGAAATCAATATACCCTAAGCGAACTTTTTAACGCCCCCGAGCACCGATGAGCGAAATCCTCGTCCTCTACTACTCCCGCGGCGGCGCCACCGCCGAGCTCGCCCGCCAGGCCTGCCGCGGCATCGAGAGCGTCCCGGGCGCCCGCGCGAAATTGCGCACCGTCCCGCCGGTGAGCGCCGAGAGCGAGGAGCCGGCCAAACCCGTGCCCGCGAGCGGCGCCCCGTACGCGACCCTCGAGGACCTGCGTGCCGCCGACGGGCTGCTGCTCGGCAGTCCGACCCGCTTCGGCAACATGGCCGCGCCGCTGAAGTACTTCCTCGACGGGACCGGGAGTCTGTGGCTCTCCGGCGCGCTCGCCGGCAAGCCCGCCGGCGTGTTCACCTCCACCCAGACGCTCCACGGCGGACAGGAATCGACACTGCTGTCGATGATGCTGCCACTGCTGCATCACGGGATGTACCTGGTGGGACTGCCGTACACGGAACCGGCGCTGCAGCGCACCGCCGGCGGCGGCAGCCCCTACGGCGCCTCGCATGTCGCCGGCAGCGGCAATGCCGTGCAGCTCGGCGCCGAGGAGCGCGAGCTCGCGCAGGCGCTCGGCCGGCGAGTCGCGGCGCTGGCGGTGCGCCTGGCGAGCCCCGAGAGCGGCTGAGCCGCCGCGCGCGCCGGCTCAGGCGCGCCCGGCGCGCGCCAGCACCTCGCGGATGAAGGGCACCGTCAGACGCCGCTGCGCCGCGAGCGCCGCCTCATCGAGCGTGTCGAGCAACTCGTAGAGCCGGCGCATGTCGCGGGGAAAGCGCCGCTGCAGCCAGCGCAAGGTATCGTCCGGCAGCTCGAGCCCCCGCAGCCGCGCCCGCAGCCGCAGCGCCGCCTGCTGTTCGGCCTCATCGAGGGCGCGCAGCTGAAAGACCGCCGCCGCGGCGCAGCGCGAGCCGAGGTCCGCGAGCGCCCACTCGATGAGGGCCGGCGGGCTCTGCGCGGCCAACACCAGCGCCATGCCGCGCTCGGCGGCTTCGCGCACGAGCGTGAACAGCGAGCGCTCCCACTCGATGCGCCCGAGCACCGCGTCAAGATCATCGAGCGCGAGACACTCGAGCTGCGGCAATCCGCCGAGCACCTCGACGCCGAGGCGCTCGAGCTCCCCGAGCGGCAGGTAGCCGGCGCGGCGCCCCCCGCCCCCGGCGGCGCAGATCGCCTGCAGCAGATGCGTCTTGCCAGCGCCGCGGGGGCCGCAGACCCAGGTGAGGCCCGGCTCGCCGGCCGCGGCGCGCCGCGCGTGCGCGAGCGCCTCGCCGTTGCGCGCCGGCAGAAAGCTCTCGAACACGGCCCGGTCCGCGAGGCGCACGCCGAGCGGCAGCTGCTGCATCGCCATCGCTCAGGCCACCCGCGGCGGAGTTGTCCAGGCGCGGTGCGTGAAAGTCACGAGGTAATCGAGTCCCGAGAGCACCGTGGTCGCCAACACGATGAACGCGAACGCGCGCACCTCGCCGGCGAGCGGCAGGGCGAACGCGGCGACGAACACCACGCCGGCCAGGTACACCAGCTGCGCCGCGGTGTTGATCTTGCTGATCAGCGTCGGCCGCCCGCGCAGCGGGCCGATCCAGGCGTGGTAGATGAGCGCCCCGAGGGCGATCATCACATCGCGCGCCACCGCCGCGGCGGTCACCCACCACGGCACGAGGCCGAGCCATGCCGACTCGACGAACACCACCACCAGCAGCAGCTTGTCGGCGGCCGGATCCAGCACCTTGCCGAGTTCGGAGACCCAGTTGAACCGCTTGGCGAGAAAGCCGTCCAGGCCGTCGGAGATCGCCGCGACCACGAACAGCGCGAGCGCCAGCAGATAGCGCCCCTCGTGCAGTGCGCTCGCCACCGGCCAGATCAACGCCAGCCGGATCAGACAGATCAGGTTGGGGATGTGGCGCACGGCTCAGGGCGGTGGCGCCGCCGGATTCGCCGCGGCGGCCGGCGCATCGGCCTGCCCCGCCGAGGATGCGCCCGGGGCGGCCGGGGTCGAGGCAGGCGGTGGGGCCGGTACGTACTGGTACGCCAGCATGCCGTTGGCAAAGAGCGGCTTGAATCGCGGTGAGATCGCCAGCATGCGGCTCACGGCGCTCGCGCCGCCGCGGGCCCAGAGGTCAAAGACTGCCGTCGTGCCGGCGATCCGCTCGACGGTGCTGTGGCGGACACCCGGCACCGCCGCGAGCATGGTCTCGACCCGCGCGTACTGGTCGAGTGTCCTGAGACCTTCGATGCGCACCGGCGTCATGGCGATGCTGTCGGCCGGCGAGGCCTCGATGGGAGGCGCCAGCAGATCCACGGTCGCATCGATGCCCGTCGTGATCGAGCCGGTGAACTGCCGGGTGAGGAACGGGGTCACCAGCGTCCAGCGCCAGGTATCCGTCGGCGCCGGCACGGCCATGGAGGACGTCGCGCCGTCAGAGGCGCCGGCCGTCGTCGCCCCCGGCGCGGAACCGGGCGCCGGTGCCGCTGCCGCGCCCGCCGGCGAAGGCGCAGGCAGCGCGAGACTCGACGGCGGGGTCATCTCGCGGCCGATGAGCAGCTGCTCGGCGCCCAGGTTGTGCACCATGGCGAGCAGCGTCTCGGACGGCAGCAGAGTGCCGTTCGCGTCGCGCACCCCGAGCGGCACGACGCTGATCGGCATTGCGCGCGCTTCGGCGGCCTGCTGCACGGCCGCAGCGTCCGTGGCCTGCTGCGACGCATCGGGCGGCGGACTGAGCACGATGAGCGTGAAGGGGCGATCGGCGTTCCACACGTTTCGTCCCGCAGCGCTGATGGCCTGTGCGAGCGCGGCGGCATTGAAGTCCACCAGCAGCTGACCCTGGCCGCCGTGCTGGTAGCCTTGCACGTACTGCGCGGCGTTCGCCACCAGGGAGGCGAGCTGCGGATCGGTGGCGGCGCTCGTGTGGCCGGTCGCCCGCACCAGCACCGCCTGCATCGCCTGCTGCAGCGCCGCGGGGGTCTGTGCGGCCACCGGCACGGTGAACACGGGCACCTCGCGGCTCGCCAGGCACAGCGCCGGAACGGCGGTGCAGGCCAGCAGCGTCAGCAGGCGCCCCACGCGGCGCAAAGCAGTGCTCATCCGAACAAGCATTCGATCCTGGTGTCTGTGCCGCGCCACAGCGCTGGACGGAATGTACAATACCATACGCGAAATCGCCGCACGGCGGCAGATCCAATCGGGAACAGCAACTCCATGACTGACCGGAAAATCCCGCGCGGCATGACGTATCGTGATGCCGGTGTGAACATCGATGCCGGCGACGAGCTCGTCGAGCGCATCAAGCCTCATGTTGCGCGCACGCGTCGGCCGGAGGTGCTGGCCGGGATCGGCGGCTTCGGCGCGCTCGTGGAGCTGCCCTCCGGCTACCGCCGGCCGGTGCTGGTGTCGGGCACCGACGGGGTGGGCACGAAGCTGCGCCTGGCCATCGACACCGGGCGCCACGAGAGCATCGGCATCGATCTGGTGGCGATGTGTGTCAATGACGTCTTGGTGCAGGGCGCCGAGCCGCTCTTCTTCCTCGACTACTACGCCACGGGCAAGCTGCGGGTGGATGTTGCCGAGACAGTGGTGCGCGGCATCGCCGAGGGCTGCGTCCAGGCAGGCTGCGCGCTGGTCGGCGGAGAGACCGCCGAGATGCCGGGCCTGTATCACGGCGAAGATTACGATCTGGCTGGTTTCTGCGTCGGCGTGGTGGAGCGGGACCGGATCATCGACGGGCGCCAGACCCGCGCCGGCGATGCGATCATCGGGCTGCCCTCCTCGGGGCCGCACTCCAACGGCTATTCACTGATCCGCAAGCTGATCGCCAAGAGCGGCGCGGACGCACACACCACGCTCGAGGGCAAGACCCTCTTCGAGCGGCTGCTCGCGCCGACGCGCATCTACGTCAAGCCGGTGCTTGCGCTGGCACGCGCCATGCCAGTGCGCGCGCTCGCGCACATCACCGGCGGCGGGCTGACGGACAACATCCCCCGTGTGCTGCCCGATGGGCTCGAGGCGGTGCTGAAGTGGCGCAACTGGCCGGAGGACCCGGTGTTCGACTGGCTGCAGCGCGCCGGCCGCATCGATCCGGCTGAGATGTACCGCACGTTCAACTGCGGCATCGGCATGGTGGTAGTCGTGCCGGCCGGGCACGAGACCGCCGCGCTCGAATTTCTCGCCGCGCACGGCGAGCCGGCGCGCCTCATCGGCGAGATCCGCGCCGGCGCGCGCGGCGTCGTGATCGATTGAGCACCCGGCCGGCACTGCGGCTCGGGATCCTGATCTCCGGCCGCGGCTCGAACATGGCGGCGATCGCACGCCAGTGCCGCGCGGGGCGCATTGCGGCCGAGGTCGCCGTGGTGATCTCCGAGCGGCCCGAGGCGGCCGGCCTCGGTACGGCCCGCGAGTACGGCATCGCAGCTCGGGCGATCGCCTGGCCGGGCGCGGCGCGGCGCGAGCAGTTCGAAGCGGCGGCCGCGGCGGCGCTCGCGGATGCCGGCGCCGAGCTGATCGTGCTGGCCGGCTTCATGCGCATCCTCTCGCCCTCCTTCGTGACCGCCCGCGCCGGCGCCATCCTCAACATTCATCCGTCGCTGTTGCCGAGGTATCCGGGCCTGCATACCCACCGGCGGGTGCTCGAAGCCGGCGACCGCGTGCACGGGGCGACCGTGCACTTCGTAACTTCCGAACTCGACGGCGGGCCGCGGGTGCTGCAGTCTAGGATCGCCGTACACCCCGGGGACAGCGAGGAGACGCTCTCAGCGCGTGTTCAGGCGACCGAGCACATCATCTACCCGCGAGTGATCGGCTGGCGGGCCGACGGACGCCTCGAGTGGCGCGAGGCGCGCCCCTGGCTCGACGGTCAACCGCTTGAGCAACCGCTGCTTGAGGATTTCGATGCGTAATCGACTTGCCGCGCCGTCCCGGGTCGCACTGGCCGCCGCCTTGCTGATGCTGCAGGCCGGTCCCGCGCCAGCTCTCGCGGCCCAAGCCCCGGCGCAGCCGGGCGCGGCGCTGAAGCCACCGACCTTCGTGGCCACCTACTCCATCGCCTGGCACGGCATCACGGCCGGCGAATCGACCCTCACCCTCGCCGAGACGGCGCCGGGTGAATACCGCTACAGCTCGGTGGATCACGCCCACGGCCTGTTCGCGCTGTTCCTGCCTCACGCCATCACCCAGGAGAGCCGCTTCCGGCTCGTGGACGGCCAGATCCAGCCACTCAGTTTCCGCTCCCAGGGCGGCGGCCCCCCGGAGGACGTGCGCTTCGACTGGACGAGCGGGCGCGTCAGCGGCACCGCGAAGAAGAAGCATATCGACTTGCAGCTCGAGCCGGGCACGCAGGATCCCGGCTCGGTGCAGATCGCGCTGATGATGGCGTTTCTCGCCGGCAAGCCGCCGTCGAGCTTCTGGATGCTCAACACCGACGTGATCAATCAGTTCGAGCTCGTGCGCCGCGGCGAGGCGACGCTCGACACCCCGCTCGGCAAGCTGCAGACCGTGCTCTACACCAGCCACCATGCCCAGGCGCGCCGCACCACCTACATGTGGCTCGCCCCGTCGCTCGATTACCTGCCGGTGCGCCTCGAGCAGCACCGCGGCGACAGCACACTGTTCTCGCTCAACATCCGGGCCTTCAAGCGCACCTGAGGCGCGCCGCCTCAGGTCTTCGGCAGCGTCACGCCGCGCTGGCCCTGATATTTCCCGCCGCGATCCTTGTACGAGGTCGAGCACACCTCGTCGGACTCGAAGAACAGCATCTGCGCCACGCCCTCGTTGGCGTAGATCTTCGCCGGCAGCGGCGTCGTGTTGGAAAACTCCAGCGTGACGTGCCCTTCCCACTCCGGCTCCAGGGGCGTCACGTTCACGATGATGCCGCAATTGTGGACGAAGACACCGGCTTGGAGGGCGAAATTGCCGGCTTCAGGCACGGTCAGACAATAGACGTCGTGGTCGCCGGGCAACTCGCGAATCGCGACGACCTGGTGATTGCGGTACGCGGCAGTGCCGTGCCGATGCGCAACGGCCGGCGGGAAGTGGCGCGGCGGAGCGCCCGGCCCATCCGCGTCCAGGCCGCACGAGGCGGTCGACTCGCCGGCCAGACGGCCGGCAAGGTGCCCAGGGCCGTCCACCGGCTGATACACCGCCGCGCAGCCCCCGAGGAGTTCGCGGTACAGCGGCATGAGCGCATCGCCCGGGCGCAGCGCATGCGCCTCGGCCAGCCGCCCGTCGCGGCGCATGAACTCATGATCCGCGGTGGCCTCAATGCGCGCGCCATTATCCAGCTCGATCTCGAGCAGCGCATCCCGGCCGATGTATCGCGGGCAATCCAGAAGAGCCGCGATGATCCGCCCGTTCGGACCTACGCTGTAGCCCCAGAAGAGCTCCCCGGAATCGTGCCGGCGCGCCATGTCCTCCAGCGTCGGCGCCTCGCCGTCCACCAACGCAACACGCGTGTCACCGCGGAAGCACCGCGCGTACGTCGACTTCCCGAGGCAAACGGTCAGCACAGTGCGGGGAATCCGGAAATACTCCACGGTGCGCGCCAGCGCGAAGGAGTTGGGCGGGATGACGCACACGTTCGCCTCGAGATTAACGAAGCTCTTCTCGTCGAAACGCTTCGGATCGACGATGGTCGAGTTGATGTTGGTGAATATCTTGAACTCGCTCGCACAACGCACGTCGTAGCCGTAGCTCGATGTGCCGTACGAGACGATCTTTTGACCATCGACGTAGCGAACCTGTTCGGGCGCGAACGGCTCGATCATGCCATGCTCGCGCGCCATGCGGCGGATCCAGTTATCCGATTTGATGCTCATGCGCTAATGATAATCTCGACAAACACCGTATCGGCCACGAGTTCAGCCGTTCTTGATCGGCACCAACATTGGGGCGCGCTGCGGCCCGCGGCCTCACCCGTCCGATCACTTGCAGCCTCAGATCCGACAGCCCCCAACGCCTCAGCCCTTCTCGACGACGATCTTCGGAAACATGCCGCTGCGGTCGAGCGGCCGCGTGGCGAGCGCCCCGGCGGTGCGGCGGGCCATCTGCAGATACGCCTCGGCGCGCGCTGAGCCGGGCTCGGCCACCACCGTCGGCCGTCCGCCGTCGGCCTCCTCGCGCACGCGCGCATCGAGCGGCAGCTCCCCGAGCAACCGCACGCCGTACTGCTCGGCCATGCGCGCCCCGCCGCCGGTGCCGAAGATGTGCTCCACGTGGCCGCAGTTCGAGCACACGTGCATGCTCATGTTCTCGACGATGCCGAGCACCGGCACGGAGACCTTCTCGAACATCTTCAGACCCTTGCGCGCATCGGCAAGCGCGATGTCCTGCGGGGTGGTGACGATCACCGCGCCGGCCACCGGCACCTTCTGGGCAAGCGTGAGCTGGATATCCCCGGTCCCCGGGGGCATGTCGACCACCAGGTAATCGAGCTCGCCCCACTGCGTCTGCGAGAGCAGCTGCTGCAGCGCCTGGGTCACCATGGGGCCGCGCCAGACCATGGGCTGCTCGGCATCGACCATGAAGCCGATGGACATCGCCACGATGCCGTGGTTGCGCAGCGGGATGATGTGCTGGCCGTCGGGCGAGTCCGGCCGCTGCCCGGCCAGCCCCAGCATCAGCGGCTGGCTGGGACCGTAGATATCCGCATCGAGCAACCCGACCCGGGCGCCCTGGGCGGCCCAGGCGAGCGCCAGATTGACCGCCACCGTCGACTTGCCCACCCCGCCCTTGCCGGAGGCCACCGCCACCACGTTCTTGATGCCCGCGAGCGGCTGCAGCGGCCGCTGCACCGCGTGCGCGCGAATCTGCGCTTCAACGGTAAACCGGACCGATGCGCTGACGCCGGCGGCCGCCAGGTGCGCGCCGAGGGCCGCCGCGAGGGCCTGCGGATATCCCCCGACCGGCATGTCGAGCACGATGCGCGCCGTGTACCCCTCGGGTGCGGTGGACAGATCGCGCAGCGCGCCGGCCTCCCGCAGACTCTGATGCAGGTAGGGCTCGACGTAGCTCTCGATCGCCGCGCGCAGGGCGTCCAGGGTGGGATCATCGGACATGAGGATTTTGCAACCGCCGCAGATGTAGAAGGGTGATTGTAGAGGCTCGCGGCGTGTCGCGCATCGGCGTCTCCCGCCCCGGGGGCTATGGCATACTTCCAGCGTCCCCGGGCGCAGCCCATAAAATGCCGCGCTCAGCGCCGAGGAGTGCGACCCACGTCACGCGCGACGGCACCGGGACACGAGGATGCTAAGGCATGCAAGGGGGCCTCCACGGTGGGCCCTGCGGATCGGTTGAATGACTTTTTTGACCAATTTGCGCGCCGACCGGCTGATCACTGGCATCCGGTCGACGACGGACCCGGCCAGCCAGGAGACCCAGAAGGCCGTCGCCCGGCTGAAGGACCTGGGACCGGGCGCCATTGGCCCGGTGCTCGCCTCGCTCCCGGAGGCGGACAAGAACGCCACCGTCGCCTTCGTGGAGGTGCTCACGGGGCTGGTGAGCGCCAAGACCTTCCCGCAGTTCGTCGAGGGGCTGGTGCAGGGCAGCCCGCGGGTGATCGCCGGCATCGCCTGGGCGCTCACCAGCAGCCGCAACTATCCGGCGCACCTGCTGCTCGATGCGCTCACCACCCCCGGGATCGCCAAGGCGGCCCTCCTCGAGGTCATCGCGGCGCAAAAGTCGCGCTTCACGCTGCGCGAGCTGCTCGCGGCCGCCTACAACCAGGAGCCGAATGAGAAGGCGGCGCTGTTTCGCAGCGTCGGGGAACTGGCCACCCCGGCGACGCTGCCGGAGCTGCTGCAGCGCATCGAGGGCAAGGATGCCATCGCCCGCGTGCACATCATCAACATCCTCTCGCGCTTCAACACCCCCGAGGTGCACACGGCCCTGCAGCGGCTGCTGAAGGACCCGAACAAGCTGATTCGCGGCGCGGTGCTCTCGGCGCTGCAGCGCATGGAAGGCGAGATCGACGTCGAGCGGGTCTGCGAGCTGCTGAAGGACCCCGAGATCGACGTGCAGAACCGCGCCATCGACGTCGTCATCAAGGCCAATCACCCCGACACCATCCGCTACCTCATCGCGGTGCTGAAGGACGAGAACGAGAACGCCCGCCGCGCGGCCGTCGAGGTGCTCAACGAGGTCGGCGACCCCAAGTCGGTCAAGCATCTGCTCGAGGCGCTGAAGGACAGCGACTGGTGGGTGCGCTCGCGCGCCGCGGATGCGCTCGGCCGGATCGGCGGGCCGCGCGTCATCGACGCGGTGCTGCAGCTGGTGCGCGACAAGGACGAGGACATCCGCCGCTCGGCCATCGAGATTCTCAATCAGACCAAGGATCCGCGCGCCGTGGAGTCGCTCATCCAGGCGACGCGCGATTCGGACTGGTGGGTGAGCGAGCGCGCGGTCGATGCGCTCGCGGAGATCGGCAGCAAGCGCGCCGTGCCGCGGCTGATCGAGATGCTGCAGGGCGGCAACGCCAAGATCCTGCCGGTGGTGGTGCGCGCCCTCGGCAAGCTCGGCGACCCGCCGCTTGCCGGCACGCTCTCGCCGCTGCTCGAGCGGCCCGAGCGCGAGGTGCGCATCGAGGCGATGCAGGCGCTCGCCAACCTCGCGGACCAGACGAACGCCGAGGCGCTGCGCACGCAGTTGAAGACGCAGGCGGGCACGGCGGATCAGACCATCGCGCGCGCTGCCGAATCGGCCCTCGCCGATATGGAGCGGCGGCTCGCGGGCGCGACCGCGGGGACCGCGCTCGGGTCGACCCAGCCGCAGCCGCCCCACGAGGCGCTGCCGGAGGCGCCGGAGGCGCCGGAGGCGCCCGCCTCGCCTGCGGCGCGGGCCCAGGCCGCGGCCGCCGAGCGGCTCGACATCCAGACGCTGCGGGCGGGAGACATCCTCGAAGGCCGCTACAAGTACCTCGAGCGCATCGGCCGCGGCGCCTTCGGCACCGTGCTGCTGATGGAGGACACGGTGGTCGATGAGCGGCTGATCCTGAAGTTCCTCAACCCGAACGTGGCGACGGACGAGGAAGTCATGAAGCGCTTCGTCCATGAGCTGCGCTACTCGCGCAAGATCACGCACCGCAACGTGATCCGCATCTACGACTTTCTGTTCATCCAGGGCAACTACGCCATCTCGATGGAGTACTTCCCCTCGCACACCCTGGGGAGCGAGATCACGGGGGAGAAGCCGCTCGAGCTGAAGCGCGCGCTGCAGTTCGGCATCGACATCTGCACCGGCATGACCGTGGCCCACCAGGCCGGGATCGTGCACCGCGACCTCAAGCCCGCCAACGTGCTGATCAACCATGAGGCGCTGCTGAAGATCGTGGATTTCGGCGTGGCCGCCGCGCAGCGCGAGAGCGAGACGCAGCTGACGCGCACCGGCTATGTGATCGGCTCGCCGAAGTACATGGCGCCCGAGCAGATCCTCGGCAAGCGCGTCGATGAGCGCGCGGACATCTACGCGCTCGGGGTGATCCTCTACGAGATGCTCACCGGCGTTCCGCCCTATTCGCGCGGCGATCACATGTCGGTGATGTACCAGCACGTGCAGGGCAAGGCCCGCCCGCCCCAGGAACTCAATGCCGCGCTACCCCCGGGGCTGTCCGATATGGTCATGCGCGCCATGGCGGTCGACAAGAACAAGCGCTTCCAGAGCATGGAAGACGTCCGCTCCACCCTCGAGAAATTCCTCTGACCCGGGTGGCCGCGGTGCGCCGGACCGGCGCCCGGTAACGTGCCGCAGCTCAAGGTTTCATGCGCATACGGTTGATTTTGTGAGGGAAGCGGCGCGAAAGTAGCGCTTCGGACTCGGCTCGGGAGTGCCCCTTTTGGCTCGTATCGATGCCTTCTTGAAGCTTGGCGTGCAGCAAGGCTGCTCGGACGTGCATCTGGCCGTCGGGGTGCCACCGATGCTGCGCATGCAGGGCGACCTGCTGCCGATCAAGTTCCGCGACCTGCGCGGGGCGGAACTCGAGGGCTACATCACGGAGATCCTCACGCCCTCGCAGGCGGAGCGGTTCAACGCCGGGAACGATCTCGACTTCTCCTACGTTTCGGCCGAGGGCGGGCGCTTCCGCGTCAACGTGTTCCGCAAGGACACCGGCATCGGGGCCACCTTCCGGGCCATCCCCACCTCGGTGCCGCAGCTTGCGACCATGGGCCTGCCGCCGGTGGTCGCCAAGCTCTGTGACTACCACCAGGGCATGGTCCTGGTCACCGGCGCGACCGGCACCGGCAAGTCGACCACGCTCGCGGCGATGATCGACCTGCTCAACGAGACGCGCAAACTCAACATCATCACGCTCGAGGACCCGATCGAGGTGGTGCACCGCAGCAAGATGAGCCAGGTCATCCAGCGCGAGCTCGGCACCCACATCCCGAGCTTCGCCGAGGGCGTGCGCGCGGCGCTGCGCGAGGATCCGGACGTGATCCTGGTCGGTGAGATGCGCGATGCCGAGACCATCTCCATGGCAATGACCGCGGCGGAGACCGGCCACCTGGTGCTCGGCACGCTGCACACCACCAGCGCGGTCAAGACCGTCGACCGCATCGTCGATGCGCTGCCGGTCGAGCAGCGCGAGCAGACCAAGAGTTTCCTCGCCCAGAGCCTGCTCGCGGTGATCACCCAGGTGCTGGTGAAGACCCCCGATCGGCGCGGCCGCCGGCCGGTGTGCGAGATCATGATGATGACGCGCGCGATCGCCAAGCTCATCCAGACCGAGCAGACCTTCCAGATCCCGAGCCTGGTGCAGACCGGGCGCGACCTGGGCATGCAGCTGCTCGATCAGGCGCTGCTGACGGCCGTGAACGCGCGGGAGATCGATCCGGACGAGGCCTACGTGTACGCCAGCGACAAGCGCCCCTTCCAGAAGCTCGTCAGCGACGTCGATCTGCTGCCGAAGACCGATATGGCCGGCGCGTAAGGACGGGCACCGTGGCGAGCGTCGACACTCTGCTGCTCGAGATTCTGCAAAAGCGCGGCTCGGACCTGCACTTCATCTCCGGCGAGCCGCCGCGCATCCGCCTGTACGGCGAGCTGATGCCGCTGAAGGGCGAGCCGCTCGGCCAGGAGTTCGTCAGGCAGGCCCTCTACGAGATCATGCCGAAGCTCGCCGTGGAGCGCTTCGAGGCGCACGACGGCGCCGACTTCGCCTACAGCATCCCCGAGCGCGGCCGTTTTCGCGTCAATGTGCTGCGCCAGCTGAACGGGATGGGAGCGGTGTTCCGCGCCATCCCCTCCACGGCGCTCACCCTCGAGGAACTCGAATTGCCCGCCGCGGTCACCCAGATGTGCCGCGCCAACAACGGCCTGGTGCTGGTCACGGGCAAGACCGGCTCGGGCAAGTCCACCACCCTCGCGGCGATGATCGATGACATCAACACGCGCGAGAAGGGCCACATCCTCACCATCGAGGACCCGATCGAATTCTTGCACCAGCGCAAGAACTGCCTGGTCAGCCAGCGCGAGATCGGCGTGCACAGCAAGAGCTTCGCCGCCGCGCTGCACTCGGCGCTGCGCGAGGATCCGGACGTCATCCTGGTCGGCGAGTTGCGCGACCTGGAGACCATGAGCATCGCGGTGACCGCGGCCGAGACCGGCATCCTGGTGATGGGCACGCTGCACACCAACGGCGCGGCGCAGACCGTCGACCGCATGGTCAACGTCTTCCCGTCCGACAAGCAGTCGCACGTGCGGGCGATGCTCTCGACCTCGCTGCGCGGGGTCATCTCCCAGCAGCTGCTGCAGCGCGCCGACCGCCAGGGCCGGGTCGCGGCGCTCGAGATCCTGATCAATACGCCGGCCGCGGCGAGCCTGATCCGCCAGGGCAAGCTCGATCAGCTCGAGAACACCATGCAGTCGGGGGCCCAGTTCGGCATGCGCACCATGGACTCGGCAATCCAACAGCTGCTCGAGCAGCGCCTCATCAGTCCGCGCGAGGCCTACAACAAAGCGATCAACAAGGGGCGCTTCGAAGGGCTGAAGGACACCGGCTGAGCGCCGCCCGGAGGCGACGCGCCGGGCGTTCCGGACGGCCCGGCACCGGCCCCGGACGTGTGCTGCTGTCGCGGCACAGCCGCACCCGGTAAAATCGCCGGATGAGCGAGACATTCTTCGTCACCACCGCGCTGCCCTACGCGAACGGCCCGTTCCACATCGGGCACATCATGGAGTACATCCAGGCCGACATCTGGGTGCGCTTCGAGCGCCTGCAGGGCAGGCGGGTGCATTTCGTCGGCGCCGACGATGCGCACGGGGCGCCCATCATGCTCAAGGCCGAAGCCGAGCACGTGAGCCCCGAGGCCCTGGTGGCGCGCATCGCCGCGGGCCGCGGGCGCTATCTCGAGGGCTTTCACATCGGCTTCGACCACTGGCACTCGACCCACTCGAGCGAGAACACCGCGCTCTCGCAGGATATCTACCGGCGCCTGAAGGCCGCCGGCCTGATCTACTCCAAGCCGATCGAGCAGTTCTTCGACCCCGTCAAGGGCATGTTCCTCGCCGACCGCTACATCAAGGGTGAGTGCCCCAAGTGCCACGCCAAGGACCAGTACGGGGATGCCTGCGAGGTCTGCGGCAGCGTGTACGCGCCGACCGAGCTCATCGAGCCGTACTCGGCCCTCACCGGCGCGCAGCCCGTGCTCAGGACCTCGGAGCATTTCTTCTTCAGGCTCTCCGACCCGCTCTGCGTCGAGTTTCTGCAGGAGTGGCTCGCCGTCGCCGGCCACGTGCAGCCGCAGGTCGCCAACAAGGCGCGCGAATGGCTCTCGGGCAAGGCTGAGCAGGCGCTCGGGGACTGGGACATCTCGCGCGATGCGCCCTACTTCGGCATCCCCATTCCGGATGCGCCCGGGAAGTTCTTCTACGTGTGGCTCGATGCGCCGATCGGCTATCTCGCGGCGCTGAAGAGCTACTTCGACAGCGGCAAGGCGCGCGCCAACGGCGAGACGCGCTCGTTCGAGGCCTTCCTCGGCGCCCCCGATACGCGCCAGGTGCACTTCATCGGCAAGGACATCATCTACTTCCACACGCTGTTCTGGCCCGCGATGCTGCATTTCGCGGGCGCCCCCTACCGGGCGCCCGACAACGTCCACGTGCACGGCTTCATCACCGTCTCGGGCGAGAAGATGTCCAAGTCGCGCGGCACCGGCATCAGTCCGCTGCGCTACCTCGAACTCGGCATGAACCCCGAATGGCTGCGCTACTACATCGCCGCCAAGCTCAACGCCGCCGTCGAGGACCTGGATTTCAATCCCGCGGACTTCATCGCCCGGATCAACAGCGATCTGATCGGCAAGTACGTCAACATCGCCAGCCGCGCGGCGAGCTTCATCACCCGTCACTTCGCGGGCGTGCTCGAGTACCCGTCCGGGACCGAGGAGCTGACGCTGCGCGCGCGGGAATTGCTCGAGCAGGTCCGCTCGAGCTATGCCGCGCGCGAGTTCGGCCGCGCGATGCGCGAGATCATGGCGTTCGCCGATCGGCTGAACCAGGAATTCGACGCACGCCAGCCCTGGGTGCTCGCCAAGGATCCTGCGCGGCGCGAGGCGCTGCAGGACAGCTGCGCCCGGGCGCTCTATGGCTTCAAGACCCTCACCTGCCTGCTGGCCCCGGTGCTGCCGGCAGTGGCCGAGCGGGCGGCGCGCGAGCTGTTCGGGCTCGACCGGGCGCTGACCTTCGCCGATGCGCTCGCGCCACCGCGGCGCGTCAATCCCTACCAGCACCTCATGACGCGCGTCGATCCCAAACAGCTCGATGCGCTGCTCGAACCTCAGGAGAAGACCGTGTCCGAGACCTCCGCGCCGCCCGCCCCGACGCCGCCCGCCGCCATCGCGACCGATGCGCCCGCGACGATCTCCATCGACCAGTTCAAGCAGATCGATCTGCGCGTGGCGCGCATCGCGGCAGCCGAGCAGGTCGCCGGCGCCGACAAGCTGCTGCGCCTCACGCTCGATCTGGGCACCGAGACCCGCACCGTGTTCGCGGGCATCAAGTCCGCGTACGACCCGGCCGCGCTCGTCGGCCGCCTCACCGTGATGGTGGCCAACCTTGCGCCGCGCAAGATGAAGTTCGGCGTTTCCGAGGGTATGGTGCTCGCCGCGAGCGGGCCCGCGGGCGGGCCGTTTCTGCTCACGCCCGATGTGGGCGCCGCCCCGGGCATGCGCATCAGCTGAGTTCACCGCACTCCCGCCGTGAGTCAGCTCGAGGCCATCGAGGCTCTGCTGCCGCAGACGCAGTGCGCGCGCTGCGGCTACGCGGGCTGCCGCCCGTATGCGCAGGCCATCGCGCGCGGCGAAGCGCAGATCAATCAGTGCCCGCCCGGGGGCACGGCCGTGATCGGGCGGCTCGCGGCGCTGCTGTCGCGCGTGCCGCTGCCCCTGAATCCCACCAACGGGACCGAAGGGCCGCCGCTCATTGCCCGCATCGACGAGCAGGCCTGCATCGGCTGCGCGAAGTGCCTGCCGCCGTGCCCGGTCGATGCCATCATCGGAGTGCGCAAGCACATGCACACCGTGGTCGCGCAGCTGTGCACCGGCTGCGAGCTGTGCCTCGCGCCGTGCCCGGTCGACTGCATCACCCTGGCGCCGCGCCCGGCGCCGCCGGCGATGCCTCCGGCGCCCGAGCCGGCCGCCAACCGTCTGCGCTACACAGCACACACGGCACGGCTCGAGCGGCGCGCCAGCGAGCGCGCCGCGTTGCTTGCGACGCGCAAGGGCCTGGCGGGTGCACCGCCCGGCCGGAGCTGACTGCGATGCACCCGGCCACCCGCCGCGCGCTGTACCGACGCCTGCGCGCCGCCAATCCCGCCCCGCGCAGTGAGCTCGAGTACACGACCCCGTTCGAGCTGCTGGTGGCGGTGATGCTCTCGGCGCACACGACGGACAAGAGCGTCAACGCAGCCACGCGCAAGCTCTTTCCCCTCGCCAACACCCCGCGCGCGCTGGCCGAGCTCGGCGTCGAGGGCGTCAAACCCTATCTGCGCACTGTCGGGCTCTACAACGCCAAGTCGCGCAACCTCATCGGACTGAGCCGCCAGATCCTCGAGCGCCACGGCGGCGAGGTGCCCGGCGAGCGCGCCGCACTCGAGGCGCTGCCGGGGGTTGGGCGCAAGACCGCGAGCATCATCCTCAACATCGTGTTCGGCGAGGAGCAGATCGCCGTCGACACGCACATCTTCCGCGTGGCCAACCGCACCGGGCTCGCACCCGGGCGCACGCCGCTCGCAGTCGAGCAGGCCCTTGCGCGCAACACGCCGGCCGAGTTCAAGCGCGATGCGCACCACTGGCTACTCTTGCACGGGCGCTACGTCTGCACGGCCCGCGCGCCGCACTGCTCCCGCTGCATTCTTGCGGATCTGTGCGGGTATCCTCATAAGAGCGCCGCGGCGGCACCGGCGCGGCCGCCGGCGGCCCGGCTCGCGCGCCGCCGTCGCGCGGGCGGCTGAACCCCATGCCCGTCTTCGCCCAGCAGAATCGTGAGCAGCTGCGCCGGATGTACCTCGAGGCGTGGCGCAAGTACTGCGCCGGGCAGCCGCTCGAGCCGCTCGAGGGACAGATCGCCGCGGTGATCGCCGAGCATCGCGAGTACGTGCCGTTGCTCGAGTCCCCCGCGGCAACCGCGGCCGACTTCACGCCCGAGGGCGGACAGGAGAATCCGTTCCTGCACATGGGGCTGCATCTGGCGATCCGCGAGCAGGTGGCAACCGACCGGCCGCCCGGAATCGCCCGCATCCACCGCGACCTCACTCGCCGGTTGGGCGATGCGCACGCCGCAGAGCACGCCATGCTCGAGCGGCTCGCCGAAGCGCTGTGGGAGGCACAGCGCAGCGGCGAGAGGCCCGACGAGCAGCGCTACCTGGAGCGCCTGCAGGGGCTCTAGGGGCGCCTCGGCGCCTAAGCGCGCGCGCTGCGTTCCTCGAGGAGCAGACGGTAGATCAGGCCGCCCGCGGCGCCCCCGAGCAGCGGCATCACCCAGAACAGCCACAACTGATGCACGGCCCAGCCGCCCTGGAACAGGGCGACACCGGTGCTGCGCGCCGGGTTGACCGAGGTGTTGTCGACCGGGATGCTGATCAGGTGGATGAGGGTCAGGGTCAGGCCGATCGCCAGCCCCGCAAAGCCGGCCGGCGCGCGCCGGTCGGTGGCGCCCTGGATGACGAACACGAACATCGCCGTCAGCACGAACTCCGAGACCATCACCGCGTGCATGGAGTACCCGCCGGGCGAGTGCGCGCCGTAGCCGTTCGAGGCGAAACCGCTCGCCGAGGCGCTGAAGCCCGGCTTGCCCGTGGCGATGGCATAGAGCACGGCGGCCGCAACGATCGAGCCGAGCACCTGCGCGATGATGTACGGGATCACGTCTCGGGCGCCGAACCGTCCGCCGGCGAACAGGCCCACCGTCACGCCGGGGTTGAAGTGCCCGCCCGAGATGTGCCCCACGGCGTACCACATCGTGAGGACCGTGAGGCCGAAGGCGAACGCGACGCCGATGAAGCCGATGCCGAGATGCGGATAGGCCGCAGCGAGCACGGCGCTGCCGCAGCCGCCGAGCACCAGCCAGAATGTCCCGAAGAACTCTGCCGCCAAACGCTTGTACATGGGCATTCCCCTTCAGTGCAACGCATGCTGATATTTCTTCTTATGGCCGTTCCCTCGGCCGCAGGCGCAACTCCAAGTCGACGGATGGTAGCACGAATGCGGACCGGTCCGTTGCAGCCGCAGGCCCAGGGCCGCGCGCAAGCCCCGGATCCGCAGTCCGAGCAGTCGCGCACACTCTGCCGGCCAGCGCATGCGCCGGGCGAGGCGCGGCTGATACACTGCAACGGGACCTGCACACCGGGGACCGCACGTGGGGTTGAGCGGTGAGGACACGTTGAGCGCCGACGAGCCTGAGGAGGGCACGCCGGCCGAGCAGATCCGAGAGCTGCAGCTTCAGCGGCTGCGCTGGTCGGTCCGTCATGCGTGGGAGAACGTCCCGCACTACCAACGCAGCTTCGCCGCCCAGGGGATGCATCCGGATGAGCTGCGCACGCTCGAGGACCTCGCCCGGTTTCCGTTCCTGACCAAACAGGACTTCCGCGCCAACTACCCGTTCGGACTGTTCGCCGTGCCGCGCCAGAAGGTCGTGCGCATCCACACCTCGAGCGGCACGACCGGCAAGCCCACGGTCGTCGGGTATACCGCACGCGACATCGACACCTGGGCCGGATTGATGAGCCGCTGCATCCGCGCCGCGGGCGCCCGCACCGGCGATGTCGTCCACATTGCGTACGACTACGGGCTGTTCACCGGCGGACTCGGCTCGCACTGGGGCGCCGAGCGGCTCGGCTGCACGGTCATCCCCGTCTCGAGCGGCCGCAGCGGCTGGCAGGTGGAGCTCATCGAGGATTTCCGTCCCGACATCCTGATGGCCACGCCCTCCTATGCTCTGAACCTGGTCGAGGCGTTCGAGCGGCGCGGGCTCGATCCGCGCGACAGCTCGCTGCGCATCGGCATCTTCGGCGCCGAGCCGTGGACCGAGACGACGCGTGCCGCGTTGCAGTCGCGGCTCGGGATCGAGGCGCTCGATCTGTACGGACTCGCCGAGGTGATGGGCCCGGGGGTCGCTTGCGAGACCGTGGGCGGTGGTGGGGGGCTGACGATCTGGGAGGATCACATCTACCCCGAGGTGATCGACCCGCAAACCGGACAGGCGCTGCCCGAGGGCGAGGAAGGCGAGCTGGTGCTCACCTCGCTCACCAAGGAGGCTCTCCCGGTGATCCGCTACCGCACGCACGACCTCACACGGCTGCTGCCGCCGCACAAGGGCCCGATGCGCCGCATCGCGCGGGTGCTTGCGCGCACCGACAACATGCTGGTCATCCACGGCGTCAACGTGTACCCGTCTCAGCTCGAGGCGCTGATCGCGCACACCGGCGGGCTCTCGCCGCACTACACGCTCGAGATCACCCGCCAGGCCCCGCTCGATGAGCTGACGGTGCACGTCGAGACGCTCGAGCGCGAGCACGAGAGTGATGCCGCCCGGGGCAGGATCGCCACGGAGTTGACCCGTCAGGTCAAGACTTACATTGGGGTGAGTGTGACGGTCGTGGTGCACCGCCCCGGCACCATCGAGCACGCGCCCGGCAAGACGACGCGGCTGACGCCGCGCCATCTGCCGAATTAGCCGGATGCCGGACCGCGCGGACGCTTGCAGGCGGCCGCTGCGCACGGAAGTCGTGCTCTAATTGGCCCATCTGCAGCAACAGGAGTCGCGATGCAACGGTCCCGCCCCTCCCGACTCCGCGACATCACCGGCATCGGCGTCGATCGCATGGGATCGATCGCGGATGCCTGCGGGCGCGACCTCCTCAGGCTCGAGAACCTCGATGTGAATATCCCGCCGGACGCCGTGGCGATCGCGCGGACCGGCGAGGCTGCCGCGAGCGATGCGGCCAACAGCTACCTGCCCTTCGTCGGGCAGATGCGCTTGCGCGAGGCCGTGGCGCAGCATGTCTCGGGGATCTCGGGTGTCGAGTACTCCGGGGAGCGCAACTGCCTCATCTGCGCCGGCGGGCTCTCGGGAATCCTCAGCGTGCTGCTCGCCACCATCGAGGTGGGAGAGGAGGTGATCGTCAGCGACCCGACCTACGCCGGCCTGCTCAACCGCATCCGCCTCGCAGGCGGCATGCCGAAGTTCGCCCCGTTCATATTCACCCCCGGCGGCGCGTGGCGATTGGACCGTGAAGCGCTGCGCCGCGCGGTCGGCCCGCGCGTCAGGGCCATGCTGCTGATGTCGCCCGCGATGCCCTCGGGAGCGGTGCTCGATAAGGGCGACTGGTCGCTCATCGCCGAGCTGTGCCGCGATCACGAGCTGATCCTGATTCTCGATGCGGCCATGGAGCGTCTCGTATTCGACGGCCGCGCGGTGCTGCATCCCGCGGCCCTTGAGGGCATGGCGGAGCGCACCATCACGGTGGGCTCGGCGGCGAAGGAGCTGCGCATGATCGGATGGCGCGTCGGCTGGATCGTCGCGCCCGAGACGTTCATGCCGGATCTGACCGCGGTGTCGCTCGCCAACGTCGTGGTGCCGGTAGGCATCGCGCAGGACGCCGTGGCCGTTGCGCTCGAGCGCTCCGAGGTCACGATGGACGCGTATGTCGCGGAGCTGCAGGCGCGCCGCGACCTGATCGCTGCGGAACTCGCCGGCCTGCCCTTCGGGATGCCCGCGGGCGGCTGGTCGCTGCTGCTGCGCGTCAGCGACTTCGGCCTCGACGGCGAGCAGATGGCCGGGCGGCTGCTGGCGCAGGGCGTGTGCGCGACGCCCATGAGCGGTTGGGGCGAGACCCACGGCCGCCCCTACATCCGCTTCGTGTTCGCAAACGAAACGCTTGGGCGGCTGCGCGGACTCGGCGCGCGGGTGCGCGCCGCGATCGGCACGTGAGAGCCGATTTGCGCTCGAGACACTGCCCGCCCGCCTACTTCTTCTTCGGGATGTACAGGTCGGTCAGCGTGCCTTCGTAGGCTTCCGCTGCCGCGCCCACTGTTTCCGAGAGCGTCGGATGCGGATGAATGGTGAGGCCAACGTCGGCCGCATCACAGCCCATCTCCACCGCGAGCGCGACCTCGCTGATCAGCTCCCCGGCGTTGGGGCCGACGATGCCGCCGCCGAGCACCCGATGCGTGTCCGGGTCGAACAGCAGCTTGCTCATCCCCTCGTCGCGCCCGAGCGAGAGCGAGCGGCCGCTCGCGGCCCACGGGAATGTGCCCTTTTCCACCTTGATGTCCTTGGCCTTCGCTTCGGTCTCGGTCAGGCCCACCCAGGCGATCTCCGGATCGGTGTAGGCCACCGAGGGAATGCCCCGCGCATCGAATGCGCGCTTGAGCCCGGCGGCCACCTCGGCAGCGACCTTCGCCTCGTGCAACGCCTTGTGGGCGAGCATCGGCGCTCCGACAATGTCGCCGATTGCAAAGATGTGCGGCACGTTGGTGCGCATCTGCTTGTCGACGGGGATGAAGCCGCGCTGCGACACGTGCACGCCGGCGGCCTCGGCCCCGATCCGTTTGCCGTTCGGGACCCGGCCGACCGCCACGAGCACCCGTTCGTAGGTGGCCGAAGCGGGCGCCTTGGCCCCCTCGAAGCTCACACGCAGCCCCTCGGCAAGTGCCTCGACGCGCGTCACTTTGGTGCCGAGCAGAATCTGCTCGTAACGGCCCCGGATGCGCTTCTCGAGCGGGCGCACCAGATCCGGATCGCAGCCCGGAATCAGCTGCGGCGTCAGTTCCACCACGCTCACGCGCGTACCGAGCGCCTCGTACACGCAAGCCATCTCAAGGCCGATGATGCCGCCGCCGATCACCAGCAGCGGCCCCTGGAATGTCTCCAGTTCGAGCGCGCCGGTGGAGTCGATGATCCGCGCATCCTCGGGCAGCCCCGGCAGACGCGCCGCCTCGGAGCCCGCCGCGATGATGCACTGCTCGAAGCGGATGCGCTCGGTGCCGCCCTCGGCGCGCACCTCGATGACATTCGGCCCGAGGAACGTGCCCTCGCCCCGCACCACCTCGACCTTGCGCTGATTGGCGAGCGAGGCCAGGCCGCCGGTGAGCTTGCGCACCACCGAGTTCTTCCACTCGCGCAGTCTCGTCCGATCGATCGCGGGCGCGCCGAAGGCAATGCCGTGCGCGGCCATCGCGGCGGCCTCGTCGATCACCTTCGCAGCGTGCAGCAGCGCCTTGGAGGGAATGCACCCGACGTTCAGGCACACCCCCCCGAGCGTGGACCAGCGCTCGAGCAGCGTCACCTTCAGGCCGAGATCCGCGGCGCGGAACGCCGCCGAGTACCCGCCCGGGCCCGCGCCGAGCACCAGCAGCTGCGTCGAGCGGTCGAAGCCAACGTTGGCCCCGGGGGCTGATCCGCCCGATGGTGCCGGTGTCGCGGCGGGTGCGGGCGCAGGAGCCGCAGCCGCAGCCGGCGCAGCCGCGGCTGCCGCCGGCGCGTCCGTGTCGAGGCGCAGGATCGGCGTGCCCTTGGAAACGTTATCGCCCGACTTGACCAGCACCTCGGCGATCACGCCGCCGGCCGTCGCGGGCACATCCATGGACGCCTTGTCCGTCTCGAGCGTCAGCAGCGGCGTGTCCACCTCGATGCGCTCGCCGGCCTTGACGAGCACATCGACCACCGCCACTTCGCTGAAGTTGCCGAGATCCGGCACCGCCAGCTCGATGCGGCTCACGGCACGGCCTCGAGCAGCGCCTGCGGATCGGCCAGAGCCTTGGCGAGGAAGCTCGTGAAGCGCGCCGCGGCCGCCCCGTCGATGACCCGGTGATCGTAGGACAGCGACAACGGCAGCATCAGGCGCGGGACGAACTCGCCGTCGCGATAGACCGGCTTGAACGCCGAACGCGATACCCCGAGGATGGCCACCTCGGGAGCATTGATGATGGGGGTGAAGGCGGTCCCGCCGATGCCCCCGAGACTGGAGACCGTGAAGCACCCGCCCTGCATCTGCGCCGCGGACAGCTTGCCGGCGCGCGCCGCGCCGGACAGCTCCCCGAGCTGGCGCGCCACCTCGTAGATGTCCTTGCGGTCGGCCTCGCGCAGCACCGGCACCATCAGGCCGTTCGGTGTGTCAGCGGCAAAGCCGATGTGCACGTACTTCTTCAGGATCAGGTTCGCGCCCGCGGGATCGAGCGAGGCGTTGAACGTCGGGAATGCCTGCAGCGCCTTGACGCAGGCGCGCACGATGAACGCGAGCGGCGTGAGCTTGATGCCGCGTTCGGCGGCCTGGCCCTTGAGCGTGGTGCGCAGCGCTTCGAGCTCCGTGATGTCCGCCTCGTCAAACTGCGTCACGTGCGGCACGTTGACCCAGCTGGCGTGCAGACGAGGGCCGGCGATGCGCTGAATGCGCGAGAGCGGCTGCGTCTCGATCGGTCCGAACGCGGCGAAATCCACCGTTGGCACCGCCGGCAGCGCGCCTGTGCCGCCGCCGCCCGGCGCCGCCAGCGCGCCCTTGACGAACGTCTTGACGTCATCGTGGGTGATGCGCCCCTTCAGGCCGCTGCCGGTGACGCGGGTGAGGTCCACTCCGAGCTCGCGCGCGAACTTGCGCACGCTCGGCCCCGCGTAGGCGCGCGAGAAACCGGGCTCGTTGATCGGCGGCAGATCCGCGGAGGCGGGCACCGCAGTCTGAGCAGTCGCGGGTGCGGCTGCGGCGGCTGGTGCGCGCGCGGATGCGGGCTGAGCCGCAGCCGCGGGTGCGGGCGGCGGTGTGGGCGTCGGTGCTGGCACGGCGGCGGCAGCTGATGCGGCGGCGCCGCGGGTGCGCACGGTGGCCACCAGATCGCCCGCCGAGACGGTGCTGCCCTTGTCGATGTGCAGCTTCTCGATCACCCCGCCGACGGTCGAGGGCACGTCCATAGTGGCCTTCTCGGTCTCCAGCGTGACCAGCGGCGCCTCCGGCTCGATGGCCTCGCCCGCCTTGACCAGCACGTCGATCACGGCGACGTCTTTGAAATTGCCCATGTCGGGCACGCGCACTTCAACGAGGCTCTCTGCCGCGCTCATCGCAATATTGCCTTCAGCTTTCAGACTTTCCAGGGAACGGGCTTCTCGGCGCTCACGCCGAGCTTGTCCATGGCGGCGATCACCACCGACGCCTCGAGCTTGCCGTCATCGGCCAGGGCCTTCAGCGCCGCGACGGTGATGTAGTTGCGATCGACCTCGAAATGCTGACGCAGGGCGGCGCGCGCGTCCGAACGGCCGAAGCCGTCGGTGCCGAGGCTGACGTAGCGGCCCGGCAGCCACTCCCGGATCTGATCCGGCACGGCG
The DNA here is from genome assembly GCA_021787615.1 of Pseudomonadota bacterium. GTDB lineage: Bacteria > Pseudomonadota > Gammaproteobacteria > Steroidobacterales > Steroidobacteraceae > 13-2-20CM-66-19. The sequence goes on along the minus strand of JAJYLP010000006.1, from coordinate 7,582 downwards.
CGCACGTAATCGGTCGAGGCGATGAACGGTCCCTTCGCCTGCGCGAAGCACTCGCTGACGTAGGCACTGCGGGCCGGCTCGCCCGGGTGCAGCCGGTTCCAGCGCTCGCACTCGAGCGCCTCGCGGCGCAGCTCGCTGAAGCTGGTGACCGAGAAGACATCGGCGCGCACGCCGTAGTCGGCCTCGAGCTGCGCGGCCGCCGCGAGGCACTCGCGCAGAATCGTGCCCGAGCCGAGCAGCGTCGCGCGCAGCTTGCCGCCCTTGCCGGCCGCGAGCACGCGGTAGGCGCCCTTGAGAATGCCCGCCTCGGCGCCCTGCGGCAGCGCCGGCTGCGGGTAGTTCTCGTTCATCGTCGTGATGTAGTAGAAGACGTTTTCCTGCTCGACGTACATCCGGCGCATCCCGTCCTGAATGATCACCGCGAGCTCGTAGCCGTAGGCCGGATCGTAGGCGATGCAGTTCGGCACGGTGGTGGCCACCAGCTGACTGTGACCGTCCTGGTGCTGCAGGCCCTCGCCGGCGAGCGTGGTCCGTCCGGCGGTGGCGCCGATCAGAAAGCCGCGCACCTGCTGATCGCCCGCCGCCCAGATGAAATCCCCGACCCGCTGGAAGCCGAACATCGAGTAGTAAATGTAGAACGGCACCATGCTGATGCCGTGATTGCTGTAGGCGGTGCCGGCGGCGATCCACGAGCACAGCGCGCCCGCCTCGTTGATGCCCTCCTCGATGATCTGCCCCTTCTTGTCCTCGCGGTAGGACATGAGGGTGTCGGCGTCCTGCGGCGTGTAGAGCTGTCCCACCGAGGAGTAGATGCCGACCTGGCGGAACAGTCCCTCCATGCCGAAGGTTCGCGCCTCATCGGGCACGATCGGCACGACGTTCTTGCCGATGCCCTTGTCCTTCAGCAGCGAGGTCAGAATGCGCACGAACGCCATGGTCGTCGAGATCTCGCGATCGCCGGTGCCTTCCAGCACCTGGGCGAACGCCTCGAGCGGCGGTACGGCAAGCGGCGGCGCCTCGCGGCGGCGCGCCGGCAGGTAGCCGCCGAGGTGGGCGCGCCGCTCGCGCAGGTAGCGGGCCTCCTCGGAGTCCTCGGGCGGCTTGCGGAACGGCAGCCGCGCGATTTCCTCATCGGAAATCGGAATGTGGAAGCGGTCGCGGAAGGCGCGCAGATCCTCCTCGGAGAGTTTCTTCTGCTGATGCGCGACCATCTGACCCTCGCCGCCCTTGCCGAGCCCGAAGCCCTTGACGGTCTTGGCGAGGATCACCGTCGGCTGGCCCTGGTGCGCCATCGCCGCAGCGTAGGCGGCGTAGACCTTGCGCGCATCGTGCCCGCCGCGATTGAGCCGCCAGATCTCCTCGTCCGACATGTTGGCGACCATGGCGCGCAGCTCCGGGTACTTGCCGAAGAAGTGCTCGCGCGTATAGGCGCCGCCCTTGGCCTTGAAGTTCTGATACTCCCCGTCGACGCACTCCTCCATCAGCCGCCGCAGCAGCCCCTGCGTGTCGCGCGCGAGCAGCGGATCCCACCGCGAGCCCCAGAGCACCTTGATGACGTTCCAGCCGGCGCCGAGGAAAGCCGCCTCGAGCTCCTGGATGATCTTGCCGTTGCCGCGCACCGGCCCGTCGAGGCGCTGCAGGTTGCAGTTGATGACGAACACCAGGTTGTCGAGCCCTTCGCGCACCGGCATGGTGAGCGCGCCCATCGACTCCGGCTCGTCCATCTCCCCGTCGCCGAGAAACGCCCAGACCTTGCGGTCCGACGGCGCAGCGAGCCCGCGGTGCTCCAGGTACCGGATGAAGCGGGCCTGGAAGATCGCCTGCATGGGCCCGAGGCCCATCGAGACGGTCGGAAACTGCCAGAAGTCCGGCATCAGCCACGGATGCGGATAGGACGAGAGGCCCTGCCCGGGGCCGCCGGCCTCCTGGCGGAAATGATGCAGCTGGCTCTCGGTCAGGCGCCCCTCGAGATAGGCGCGCGCGTAGATGCCCGGCGAGGAGTGGCCCTGGAAGAACACCAGGTCTCCGGGATGCTCCGCGCCCGCGGCCCGCCAGAAATGGTTGAAGCCGACCTCGTAGAGCGTCGCCGAGGAGGCGTAGCTAGCAAGGTGCCCGCCGTACTCGGAGGATTTGCGGTTCGCGGCCACCACCATCGCGAGCGCGTTCCAGCGGATGTACGCCTCGATGCGCTTCTCCAGCTCGCGGTTGCCCGGATAGACCGGCTCGCGCCCCGGCGGGATGCTGTTGACGTACGCGGTATTGGCCTTGAACGGCAGATACGCGCCGCTCCTGCGCGAGTAGTCGATGAGCCGCTCGAGCAGGAAGTGGGCCCGCAGCGGGCCGTGGGTCTTCAGCACCGAGTCGATCGACTCGAGCCACTCCTGGGTTTCAACTGGATCGATGTCGGTGAGTTTTGGCGGTTCGGTCATGCGGTCTCACACTCGGCCGCGCAACGTCACAGCGCGCGCGGCCCAAGGGGTCGAATTCCTCGACATCCGCCGCTCGGCCCGGTGGCGCAGCCTCGGACCTACGACGCACACACCCGATGCGAAACGCCTCGGCCGAATGGAGTACGATGCGCCGCCAGCATCCCCTGCGAGCGAAAGTCGCCTGTCAATGAGCCGCGCAATAATCCGGGTTTCAACCGCGATGGTCAAGCAAGGACCGCAGCTGCGCGCGCGCCCGCGCGGCCCTGTTGCGCTGCTGCCGCCGGCGGTACGGCCGCAAATCGTGCGCTCGCGCACGCTCGGCGAACCCGACACTCTACTTGTGGTGATGCCCGAGTCTGCCGGAAGAGAGAGCCTCGCGCGCCTGCCCGAGGGCGAGCGCTGGCAGGCGCTACACGCGCGCGAGCGGCCGCGCGCCGGCACCGTGCGCACGAGTGCGCTCGCCAACCGCCGCCAGACGCTGGCGGTGCTCGGGTTTGCCCCCGACGAGGCCAGTGTTTTCGAGCTGCTGCAGCTGACCGGACGAATGCTCAAGGCGGCCGCCGCGCGCGCCCCGCAGACCGTCGCGCTCGCGGCCGTCGGCACGCCCGCGAGGATCCAGTCCGCGCTCGAGGCGCTGCTCGCCGCAACGCTCGCCGAGCACTTCGCGCTGCCGAGCTTCAAGAGCGCCGGGCGCGCAACCCCGGCCCTGCGCCGCATCGTGCTGCCGCCCGAGCCTGCCCTCGATACGCGCTACGCGACCGTCAGCGCCGATGGGACCAATCTGGCGCGCTGGCTCACTGCGCTGCCGCCGAACATGCTCGACTCCCGCGGCTACCACTCCGTGCTCACCCGCCTCGCGCGCCGCCATGGCCTTGCCATGCGCTGGCTCGGCGAGGCGGCGCTGCGCCGCGCAGGTGCGAACGCGTTTCTCGCGGTCGCAGCGGGCAACGGCCATCGCGACGCGGGCATTGCGAGGCTCTCGTATCGTCCGGCGCGCCGGCGCACGGCAGCCCCGGATCTGGCGCTCATCGGCAAGGGCATTGTGTTCGACACCGGCGGAGTCAACCTCAAGCCGCACAAGAGCATGCTCGAGATGCACACCGACATGGGCGGCAGCGCCGTGGCGCTCGCAACGCTCATCGGGCTCGCCGAGCTCAACGCACCGATCGCGGCTGACGCGTGGCTCGCGATCAGCGAGAACCACATCGGTCCGCGCGCTTACCGGCCGCAGGAGGTGGTGCGCGCGGCTAACGGCGTCACGATCCAAATCGTGCACAGCGACGCGGAGGGGCGCATGGCGCTTGCCGACACGCTGGCGCTCGCCGCGCGCACACGCCCGCGCCTGATGCTCGACTTTGCGACGCTGACCGGTGCGTGCGTGTACGCACTCACCGAGCGCATGAGCGGTGTGTTCACCAACCGCCCGGCGCTCGCCGAGCGGCTGCTCGCAGCCGGCCGCGCCAGCGGCGAGCGCGTCTGGCCGTTCCCGTTCGACGCGGATTTCGATGCCGACCTCGACAGCAAGGCGGCGGATATTCTGCAGTGCGCCGTCGAGGGCAAGGGCGATCACATCCTCGCCGCGCGATTTCTCAGCCGCTTCGTGCCGCGCCAGATACCCTGGGCGCATGTGGATCTGTCCTCGGCCACGCGCACCGGCGGTCTCGGTCACGTCAACACCGACATCACCGGCTTCGGCGTGCGCTTCGCGCTGGAGCTGCTCGTAAGACAGAAGGTGCTGCAGACACTGGAGCGCCACACATGAGCGCCCCGAGCACTCTCACGCTGCGCCGGCCTGACGACTTTCACCTGCACGTGCGCGACGGGCAGGCGCTCGCCGCTGTCGTGCCCTTCAGCGCGGCGCGCTTCGCGCGCGCGCTGATCATGCCGAATCTGCGCCCGCCGGTGCGCACCGCGGCCGAGGCGCTGGCGTACCGCGAGCGCATTCTCGCGGCCCTGCCGGCCGGCGCGCGCTTCACGCCGCTGATGAGCCTCTACCTCACCGACGATACCCCGGCCGAGGAGGTCGAGCGCGCCCGCGCGAGCGGCTGCATCCTGGGATTCAAGCTCTACCCGGCCGGGGCGACCACCCACTCGGACGCGGGGGTGACGGAAATCCCTCGCGTCCACGGCGTGCTCGAGCGGCTGCAGGAGACCGGGCTTGCACTGCAGGTCCACGGGGAGGTGACCGATCCGCGCGTCGATGTGTTCGACCGCGAGGCACGCTTCATCGACACCGTACTCGCGCCTCTGGTTGAGCGCTTCCCCCGCTTGCGCGTGGTGTTCGAGCACATCACCACGCGGGCGGCGGTCGAGTTCGTCCTCGGCGCCCGCGCGGGGATCGCCGCGACCGTGACGCCGCAGCATCTGCTGATGAACCGTAATGCGCTGTTCGCCGGGGGCATCCGCCCCCACCATTACTGTCTGCCGGTGCTGAAGTCGGAGGCCGACCGCGAGGCGCTCTGCGCGGCCGTGCGCGGCGGCAGCCCGCGGCTGTTTCTCGGCACCGACAGCGCCCCGCACGCCCGCTCGGCCAAGGAGAGCGCCTGCGGGTGCGCCGGGATCTTCTCGGCGCATGCGGCGCTCGAGTTGTATGCGGAGGCCTTCGAGGCCCTCGGCGCGCTCGAGCGCCTGGAGGCCTTCGCCGCCCATCATGGCGCGGATTTTTATGGCCTGCCGCGCAACGAGGACCGCGTGCGGCTGGTGCGATCGCCCTGGGAGGTGCCGGCGAGCTATGCGTTCGGCACCGGACAGATCGTCGCGCTGCGCGCCGGGGAGCGCATCGGCTGGCGCATCGAGGCGGTGGAGCGTCCATGAGCGAGACCCACGGCGCCGAACCCGCGCCCGCGGCGCCCGGACCGATGGCCGGGCGGTTCCGCGGCTTTCTCCCGGTGGTGGTCGATGTCGAGACCGGCGGATTCAACGCTGCCACGGATGCGCTGCTCGAGATCGCCGCAGTGATGATCGACATCGACGCCGACGGGCTGCTGCGCCGCGGCGCGACGCACTCGTATCACGTCAAGCCGTTCGAGGGCGCGCGCATCGAGCCGGCGGCGCTGCAAGTCAACGGCATCGATCCGTTCCATCCGCTGCGCCCGGCGCTGCCGGAGCGCGAGGCGCTGCAGCGGATCTTCCGGGAAATCCGCCACGTCATGCGTGACTGCGGCTGCCGGCGCGCGATCCTGGTCGGCCACAACGCCGCCTTCGACCTGGGCTTTCTCAACGCCACGGTCAAGCGGGCCGACATCAAGCGCAATCCCTTCCATCCGTTCTCGTGCTTCGACACCGCGACGCTGGCGGGCGCTGCCCTCGGCCAGACCGTGCTCGCCAAGGCGGCGATGGTGGCGGGCCTCGACTGGGATCCCTCGAGCGCGCATTCGGCGAGCTACGACGCCGAGCGCACCGCGGAGCTGTTCTGTCTGGTGTGCAACCGCCTGCGCGAAAGCGCCCTGGCGGCCCAGGCGCGCGCCCAAGCGCTCGGCTGGCAGACCCAGCCGAGCGATCCGGAGGCCGCCGAAGAGCCCTGAGGGCCGGCGGCGAGCGCTTCAGCTGTGCTTGCCGAGCGCCCCGGCGCTCTCGAGCACTTTCTGCAGCTCGCCGCTCTGATACATCTCGAGCGTGATGTCGCAGCCGCCGAGCAGCTCGCCCTTGACGTACAGCTGCGGGTACGTCGGCCAGTTGGAATAGCGCTTGAGCGCCTCGCGCAGCTCCGGTTCCTCGAAGATATTGACCGCCTTGAACTCGGCGCCGAGCGCGCGCAGGGCCGCCACCGTCTGAGCCGAGAAGCCGCACTGCGGGAAATCCGGCGTGCCCTTCATGAACAGCACCACCGGTTGCGCGCTGACCTCGGCCTTGATTCTCTCGACTACGTCCATCGCTTCACCTCTTCAGGGACACTTTGCGCCGCTCGATCGCGGCGATCACTTGCCATTGCTCCGCGGCGCTGAGCGCGCTCCAGCGGGCGATTTCCTCGACGGTGCGCAGGCAGCCGGTGCAGTACCCCCGCTCATCCAGCGAGCAGACCTTGACGCAGGGAGAAGGGGGACGGCGTGGCGCCAGCGCGAGAGCCTCGGACATTCATGCCCATTATGAGGCCGCGCCGGCCAGGTTCAAACCCCGCCCGTGATAGCCTGCCGCCATGAGCGAGCCCGGCACAGCACCCCCCGCCCTCACCCTGCCCGCAGACCTGGCCGAGCAGGTCGCTGCCGCACTGCGCGAGGACGTCGGCAGCGGCGACCTCACCGCGGCACTCGTGCCCCTCGCCCAGCGCGCGCGCGGCCGGATCGTGAGCCGTGAGGCGGCGGTGCTGTGCGGACAAGCCTGGGCCGAGGCGTGCTTCCGGCGACTCGACCCCGCGACCCGCCTCACCTGGAACGCCGCCGACGGCGCCACCCTCACGCCCGGAATGCTCGTGTGCACCGTTGAAGGACCGGCCCGCAGCGTGCTCACCGGGGAGCGCACCGCGCTCAACTTCCTGCAGCTGCTCTCGGCCACCGCCACGGCCGCCAGCCGCTTCGCCGCGGCCGTGGCGGGCACCGGCTGCACCGTCCTCGACACCCGCAAGACCCTGCCCGGGCTGCGCAGCGCGCAGAAGTACGCGGTGCGCTGCGGCGGCGCCCGCAACCATCGCATGGGGCTCTACGACATGGTGCTCATCAAGGAGAACCATATTCTCGCGGCCGGATCCATCGCACAGGCGGTGGCCGTGGCGCGCGCGAGCGCCGCCGGGGCGCGCATCGAGGTCGAGGTCGAATCGCTCGGCGAGCTCGAGCAGGCACTCGAGGCGCAGCCGGACATCGTGATGCTCGATGACTTCACGCTCGAGGACATGGCCGCGGCGGTGGCGCACAACCGTGCCCGCGGCCGCCCCGTGCTGCTCGAAGCCTCCGGCAGCGTCAGTCTCCAGACCGTGCGCGCCATTGCGGCCACGGGGGTCGACTTCGTGTCGGTCGGCGCGCTGACCAAGCACGTGCGCGCCGTCGACCTGTCGATGCGCCTGGAGTTCGACGGGCGCTGAGGCACGCTCAGCCGGCGAGCTTGCCCTCGAGGTGGCGGGCGAGCTCGGCGATGGTGGGGAAGTCGAACAGCTCGGTCAGGTCGATCCTGCCGGGGTACTCGCGCTCGATCTGCTCGTGGATCTCGATCAGCTTCAGCGA
>JAJYLP010000074.1 GCA_021787615.1 Pseudomonadota bacterium | reverse complement strand
GGCCCGTGAGCGCGCTCTGCCAGGTCGCGAGCTGCGCGGCCGGCACGCCGCGGCGCGCCGCCTGGGCGATGAGCGCCGGCACCGTGCCGAGCGGCCCGTTCGCCAGGGCCTGATTGACGAGGGCCTCTGACAGCTCGATGCCGAACGGACGGACGTGCGCGTTGGCCGGCTCGGCGAGGCGCAGCGTGGCGAGCGCGAGCGACGCGCGGCTGTAATGTTGCTGGACGATGTCGTCGTCGAATCGCGAAATCAATACGTGACCGACCCGCCGCAGGCCGTCGAGGGCCTCGCCGTTGGTCGGATCGACCGCCAGCACCGAGCGGTAATAGACGAGCGCATTGGCGCCCCGCGGCGCGGTGAAGCGCCGCTCGAACATCGCGCGGCTGGCTTTCTCGAGCAGGTCCTCGACCTGCCCTCGCACGATGGACGTATCCACCGCCGGGGCGGGCAGGGGGGGCGCGAGCCGTCCCTGCGGGGCGCCCTGGGGGTGCGCGGCAGGGGACTGCGTTGCCGTCGTGCGCGGCGCCGCGGCGTGCGGCCGCTGGCGCAACAGCAAGATGCCGGCGCCGGCCCCGAGGGCCAGCACGCCGGCTCCGATGGCGAGCCAAAGGCGTTTGCCGGAACCGCCGGACGGAGGCTCCGCCGCCGCCGGCTCGGGTGCGGCGGGCGCTGAATCGTGGGGCGCCGGCGCGCCTTGGCGGGGCGGCCGCGCGGAAGCCGAGGCCGATGGCGCGTGCTGCCGAAGCGCATCCGTCAGCGCGGCCTCGAGCACTGCGGAGGTCTTGCCGGGCTCCATCGGCAGAGGCAGCACCGCGAAGACCTTCGTGCCCTTCACTGCCGCGGCAGTGGCCTTCTCCGCGCCGCCATCAGTGAAGATCAGGATGACGGCGTGCGGGACCTGCCTGCTGGCACGCTCGACATCGGCGCGGACGTCCGCGATCCCGCGGGCATCGATCGCCAGGATCTGTCCGGCCCGCCCAGCGCCGACCTGATCGAGCGCGGCGTCGAGCGAATCGGTCGGGTGCACGCTGGCGCGGCCGCCGAGGATCTCGCCGAGCTCGAGCAGGAAATCATCGTGACCGGTGAGTGCCGTCAGGTCGACCGCCGCCCGCGCGCCGCTCGGGGCGGCGTCACTGGCGGATTCGCGAGACTCACTCGGAGCTGGATGGGCCACAACCCGTCTCCCTCAGTATTATGAGCGCAACCAGCGGCATACCGCCGTCCCGCGCCGGTCCGGACCCGGCGCAGATTGGCGAAGACGCCACCAGGCGCCCGGACGCGACGTGCGCTAAGCATGAAACGCGCAGTGCCGCCCCGGCGCAGTGTCGCCGTTCACACTATTCGAGCGATGCCTGCCGTTCGGCTCCGTTCGCCGCCGGAAACTGATCAGAAGCACACCATCGCAGGGAACGCGGACCCGGAGCCGGCGCGCGGCCGCTTGCGCAAGCGGTGACAGTCGTCTCGACATCGGGCCGCAAGCGACCGATGATGGGCGCGAGCACGGAGGCACAATCGCGCCGCGGCGCTGGAACGATTTACCGCTGCGGCCGTCACAATGCTTATCGGGCAGCGGGATCGCGAGTTCGGCAGCTTTCGCGCAGGGCGAGGTGCTCCATCCGGTCTGCGCAGCAGGCGCGTCAGCCGCCACTCTCGGCCGCCACTGCCGTTGTCAAACGGGAGGTCATGGCGATGCGATCACGTGACATCCATGCGGATCAGTCCCGGCTCGGCGCCTGTATCGATCACACGGCGTTCATCGAGTCTCTGAGCTCCTTCAGCCGCGCACACCGCGCGCAGCGCTGGGAGGGCACCTTCGGACAATTTCTCGCCGACATTCTGCCGGCGGATCCCGCGGCGCTGGTGCGCACCAGCCACGAGTACATCTGGGACATGCTGCGCTGGCACGGGCGAGCCGCGCAGCAGCGCGCCGCGGCAGCGGGCGAGCCGCAAGGGCGCGCAGGAGCGCCCCTGGAAGTCCGCCCCGCAGCGCGCGCCGCGCGGCAAAGCCCCGCGCAGGAGCCGCTCGGCGAGGGCCGCAGCGGGTCCGCCACCCGCGAAGGGCAGGAGGAGCTCCCGGAGGATGAGCGCGCCGGGGAGCTGTTCAGGCGCGAGCTGTTCGGCATCGACGGGCCGCTCGCGCGCGTGGCCGAGTATTTCAAGGCGGCCGCCGGCGGCTCGGACGTCGGGCGCCGGCTGCTGCTGCTGCTGGGGCCGCCCTCGGGCGGCAAGTCGACGCTCGCCATCCTGCTGAAGCGCGGGCTGGAGGAGTACAGCCGCACCGAGGAAGGGGCGCTGTATGCGATCAAGGGCTCGCCGCTGCACGAGAACCCGCTGAACCTCGTTCCCGCGAGCCTGCGGGCGGAGTTTCGCGAGCGCTACGGCGTCAGCGTTCCGGGCGAGCTCTCGCCCTGGGCGCGCGAGTGTCTGGAGCGCGAGTTCGACGGGGATTTTCTCAACATGCCGGTCGAGCGCATCTTCCTCTCGGAGGCCGCGCGCCTCGGCATCGGCACGTATGCGCCGCACGATCCCACGACCGCGGACATCGCCGACCTGGTCGGATCGGTCGATCTGGCGAAGGTGGCGCAGATCGGCGATGAGGGCGACCCGCGCGCCTGGTCGTGGTCGGGCGCGGTGTACTCCGCGAGCCGCGGCCTGCTCGAGATGATCGAAATCCTCAAGGTCAAGCGCGAGTTTCTCTATCTGCTGCTCACGCTCACGCAGGAGAAGAACGTCAAAGTGTCGCGCTTCCCGCTCATTCACCTGGACGAGACGGTGCTCGCGCACACCAACCTCGCCGAGTTCCATCGGTTTCTCCAGGAGAAGGAGAACGAGGCGCTGCTCGACCGCATGGTGATCATCAAGGTGCCGTATGCCCTGTCCTACAAGGACGAGGCGCGCATCTATCACAAGCTGGTGTGCGCGGCGGCGGCTTTCCGCAACGTGCATCTCGATCCGCACGTGCTCAACCTCGCGGCCGTGTTCTCGATCCTGACACGCCTCACGCGCCCGGAGCGCGAGGGGCTCGATCTGCCGAAGAAATTGCGCCTGTACGCCGGCGAGGCGATCGAAGGGGCGCCGGAGAGCGAGGCGGCGCGGCTGCGCGCCGAGGCGCCCGACGAGGGACTGACGGGCGTCAGTCCCCGCTTCGTCATCAACGCGATTTCCACGGCCATCACCCGCGGCACCACCCGCAGCCTCACCAGCATGGATCTGCTGCTGGCGCTGAAGGACGCGATCGAGAGCGACGCGCGCCTCGAGGCCAAGCACAAGAAGGCCTGGATCGACCACCTGGTCACGGCGCGCAAGGAGTTCTACAACCGCTGGGTCAAGGAGGACGTGCATCGCGCCATGTTCGCCTCGTTCGAGGAGGAGGCGCAGCAGCTGCTCGAGAAGTACCTCGATGAGGTGGAGGCCTCGCTCGATCACCGTCAGGTGACCGATCCGATCACCGGCGAGAGCCGCCCGGCGGATGAGCGCTTCCTGCGCTCGGTCGAGGAGAAGATCAAGGTGTCCGACTCGGGGAAACTCTCGTTCCGCCAGGAAGTGGTGCGCAAGGCCATGGTCGCCTTCAAAGCCGGCGAGAAGTTCAAGCTCGCGAGCCATGCGCGCATGCGCGAGGCCATCGAGCAGTATCTGTTCGAGGAGCGGCGCGACGTGCTGCGCCTGGTCACCTCCGCGGCGCGGCCGGATGATGAGGCGAAACAGAAGATCTCCGTCGTGCAGCAACGGCTGATCAGCGAGTACGGTTACGACGAGCACAGCGCGAAGGAGGCGCTGAGCTACGTCACGACGCTGCTGGCGCAGGAGTAGCCGCGCCATGAGCGAGCAGATCACCCGCGAGCCGCCGGCGAGCGCGGCCAAATGGTATGAGCTGTTCTCCCGCGGCGCGCGCGACTGGCTGCGCCACGACGCGAAGGTGCGCGAGGCGGTGCGCCGGCATCTGCCGGAGCTGGTCTCCGGCGGGGAGCTGATCGGTGGCGGGGCGCGCACGGTGCGCGTGCCGGTGAAGCTGCTGGAGCACTATCACTTCCGCCTGCGCCGCGCCGAGGAGCGCCAGGGCGTGGGTCAGGGGCAGGTCAAGCCGGGCGACGTGTTCGTCGATCCGGCGCAGGGCGGCGCCGCGGGCGGCAAGGGGCCCGGCGGCGAGGAGGACGGGGAGGTGCAGCTGCTCCTTGAGCTGAAGATCGATGACATCGTCGAGTGGCTCTGGGAGGAGATGCAGCTGCCGAACCTCGTGCCGCGCGCCGGCCCGTCGCAGGAGAGCGAGTGGGTGCGCGAGGGCTGGGACCGGCGCGGCGCGCGCTCGCGCCTCGATCGGCGCCGCTCCTTCAAGGAGCTGGTGAAGCGGCGCGGCGCGCCGGGCGCGCTGCCGACGTTCACCGACGAGGACCTGCGCTTTCGCCAGCTCGCGCGCCGGCGTCGGCCGGCGGTGCGCGCGGTGGTGTTCTTCCTGCTCGATGTCTCCGGCAGCATGTCCGAGCGGGACCGGCAGCTCGCGAAGACGTTCTTCTTCTGGACCATGCAGGGGCTGCGCCGTCAGTACCGCATGCTCGAGACGGTGTTCGTCGCGCACACGACCGATGCCTGGGAGTTCACCGAACCGGAGTTCTTCCAGGTGAGCGGCACGGGGGGCACCGTGGCCTCGAGCGGTTTCAACAAGGTGAGCGAGACCGTCCGGGAACGCTTCGATGCCGCGCAGTACAACGTGTACCTGTTCTACGCCACCGACGGCGACAACGCCGCGAGCGATGCCTCCGCGGCGCGCGCGGCCCTAACGGCGCTGGCCGCCGAGGCATGCTTCTGCGGCTATGTCGAAGTCGCTGCGGGCCACTCGCGCCACCTCGAGACCGAGACCGGCAGGCTGTTCGCCGAGCTCGCCTCGGCAGGGGCTCCCGTCGACAGCTGTGTGCTCGCGGAATTCGACGATGTCTGGGGCGCGATCCGGCGCTTCTTCGCCGCGCAGCAGCGCGCCGTGGAGGGAGCGTGAGCCGGGGAGACTGGCAAAGCTACATCCCGCGCATCGAGCAGCTCGCGCGCGGGCTGGGGCTCGAGTTTCACCCGGTCGAATTCGAGGCCGTGCCGGACGCGTTCATGATGGAGATCGCCGTGTACGGCCTGCCCGTGCGCATGCCGCACTGGTCCTTCGGCGTGCGCTACATCTATCAGCTCATCCAGCGCCACATGGGGCATTCGCGCCTGTTCGAGGTGGTCTTCCCCGGCAATCCCGGCCACGCCTATCTCGCCGCCGGCAACGGGCTGGCGGAGAACATTCTCGTGACCGCCCACGTGCTCGGGCATGCGGATTTCTCGCGCAACAATCTGCTGTTTCAGCGCTGTCAGACTCAGGTCAGCGAGCGGATCGTCGAGCACGCGGCGCAGCATGCGCGCCAGATCCAGCAGGCCATCGAGACGCACGGCCTCGAGTGCGTGGAGGCGGTGCTCGATGCGGCGCTCGCGCTCGAGCAGCACATCGACGTGGATCAGCCGCTGCGCCGGCCGCGCTTCCCCGAGTACGCCGAGCCGCCGAAGGCGCTCGCCGACGATGAGTTCCGCCGGCGCTTCGCGGCCCTCGAGCCCGGCACGGCCGGCGCCGCGCTCGCCTCCCGCCAGCGCGCGCCGCTGCCGCCGCACCCCGAGCGCGATCTGCTGTGGTTCGTGGCGCAGTACGCTCCCGAGATGGAAAGCTGGGAGCGGGACATCTTTCTCGCGGTGCGCGAGGAGTCGTTCTACTTCTACCCGGTGTTTGCCACGCAGATCATGAACGAGGGGTGGGCATCGTACTGGCATGCCCGGCTGCTGCGCGAGGCGGACTTCATCGCGCAGCAGGCGTACCTCGATGCGATCAAATGCCACTCCGACGTGGTGCGGCCGGTGGCGGCCGACGAGGAGGTGGCGCTCAGCCTCAATCCCTACCACCTCGGCTTCGCGCTGTGGGAGCACATCGTGGCGCAGGAGGGACTCGAGGCGGCCTTCGCCATCCGCGCGCAGGATGATGACTTCGCCTTCATCCGCAATCATCTGACGCGCGAGCTCGCCGCGGAGCTCGGCTTGTTCCGCTACCGGGCCCGGGACGGCAAGATCCGGGTGCTCGAGCAGGACGTGGATGCGCTGCACGAGGCGATCCTCGCGCCAAAATACAACTTCGGCGCGCCCACGGTGTTGGTGCGGCGCGTGCACACCGACGGGACGCTCGAGCTCGGACACGATCACGCCCTCGACCGGCGCGGACTCGACCTGGAACGCAGCCGTAAAGTGCTCGAGTATGTGCAGCGCGTGTGGCGCCGGCCGGTGCGCCTCGCCACCGTCGATCAGGACGGCGCGGAGCGGGAGATTTCCGCGCCGTGAGGCGCTTGTGCGCGCGCATTTTGCGCCGCGCGATGCGCCGGAGTACCCTGCCAGCTCCCTCGATGCTGCGGCGGGGTGTGCGGCATGGACCATACGGGCATTCGTAACATCGCGCTGGCCGGCGCCGCCGGCGCCGGCAAGACGCTGCTCGCGGACGCCCTGCTGCTCGAGGCCGGCGCGATCCGCGCCAAGGGCAGCATCGAGCGCGGCTCGACCGTGTCGGATTTCGATCCGCAGGAGCGCACGCTCCATCACTCGCTCGAGCCCGCGGTGCTCACGTTCGAGCACGCCGGTACGCGCATCAATCTGCTCGACACGCCGGGCTACGCGGATTTCCTTGCGCGCACGCTCGCGGTGCTGGAGGCCGTGGAAGCGGTGGCCGTGGTGGTGAGCGCCGTGACCGGTCCCGACGCGGTGACGCAGAGGCTGATGGCGTTTGCGCGCGAGCGCGGCCTCGACCGGCTGCTGATCGTCAACAAGATCGACAGTGGCGAGGCGGACTGCGCTGGCGTGTTGCAGCGGCTGCGCGCTGCATTCGGGCCGGAATGTCTGCCGATCAATCTGCCGGCCGATCGCGGCGCGGCGGTCCGGGACTGCTTCTTCGATCCGCAGGCGCGCCCGGTCGATTTCTCGAGCGTCGAGGCCGCCCACACCGCCATCGTCGACCAGGTCGTCGAGCTCGATGAGCGGCTGATGTCGCTCTACCTGGAGCAGGGCGAGGCGCTCACGAGCGAGCAGCTGCACGCGCCCTTCGAGCAGGCGCTGCGCGAGGGGCACCTCGTGCCGGTGTGCTTCGCCTCGGCCGAAACCGGCGCCGGGATCGGGGCGCTGCTGCAGATCATCGAGCGGCTGATGCCGAATCCGGCCGAAGGTAATCCACCGCTGTTTCTCGCCGGCACGGGCGGCGCGGCGCGGCGCGTCGAAGTGAGGCCGGACCCGGACCGGCATGTCGTGGCGCACGTGTTTCGCGTCACGATCGATCCGTACGTCGGCAAGCTCGCGGCGCTGCGTGTGCATCAGGGCACGATACGGCCGGGCAGTCAGCTGTACGTGGGCGATGCCCGCAAGCCGTTCAAAGTGGCGCATCTGTACCGCCTCATGGGCAAGGAGACCGTGGAGACTCCCGAGGCGATACCCGGGGATGTCTGCGCGCTCGCCAAGGTGGATGAGCTGCACCGCGACGCCGTGCTGCACGATTCCCACGAGGAGGACCACTACCATCTCGCGCCGGTCGCGCTGCCGCCCTCGATGCTGGGGCTGGCCATCCAACCGCAGCGCCGCGGCGACGAGCAGCGCCTGGCAGATGCGCTGCACAAGCTCACTGCCGAGGATCCTGGCGTGCGCATCGAGCAGCATGCCGCGCTCAACGAGACGGTGCTCTACGGCACCGGCGAGCTGCATCTGCGCGTGCTGCTCGAGCGCATGAATCAGCGCTACGGCGTCGAGGTGCGCACGCATCCGCCCAGCATTCCATACCGGGAGACCGTCACGCGCGCGGCCGAGGGCCACAGCCGCCACAAGAAGCAGACCGGCGGGGCCGGCCAGTTCGGCGAGGTGTTTCTGCGCATCGAGGCGCTCGAGCGCGGCGCGGGCTTCGAGTTCGTCGACGAGGTCGCCGGCGGGGCGATTCCCGGGCAGTTCATCCCGGCGGTGGAGAAAGGCGTGCGGCAGGTGCTCGGCGAAGGGGCGCTCGCCGGCTTCCCGCTGCAGGACATCCGCGTCACCGTCTACGACGGCAAGCATCACCCGGTGGACTCGAAGGAAGTGGCATTCGTGTCGGCCGGGCGCAAGGCCTTCCTCGATGCGCTCGGCAAGGCCAATCCGATCGTGCTCGAGCCGATCGTGCACCTGCAGATCACCGCCCCGGCAAGCGCCATCGGGGACATCACCGGCGACCTGGCGACCAAGCGCGCGCGCATCAACGGCAATCAGGCGCTGCCGGGAAGGCTCGCGACCGTCTCGGCACTGGTGCCGCTCGCGGAGATCACCGAGTATCAGTCGCGCCTGAAGGCGCTCACCGGCGGGCAGGGCACCTACGTCATGGCGCTCAGCCATTACGATCCGGTGCCGTCGCGGCGCCAGCAGGAGCTGGTGCAGGCCTTCCGGCCGCGGGCGGAGGAAGACTAGCCGGGCGGCCGCACCGGCCCGCTACCGGAGCCGGAACTGCCCGCGCTCATCGAACGGCAGCTCGCGCAGCAGGCCGTACGGCAGCTCGACCTTGCCGCGCAGTCGGTAGTGCACCAGGCGATGACGGCCGTCGCCGAGGATGCCGAGCAGCGCGCCGGCCATGTTGGCCGTGACCTCCGTGTTGAATTCCGCGGTGCCATGCGCGGGCACCGTGAAGCCCTGCTCCGCCCGGCCGTCGGCGATGTGCTGGCCGTTCAGCGTCAGCGTGTAGCTGAGCGCCTCGATCGGCAGACTGACGGGGTTGGGATTGCGCACGCGCAGGCGCACCTCGAGCTGCTGCTGCCAGAAGTCCGCGCGGCGCACGCGCACACCGACGACGGCGAGGCGCGGCGCCCGCAGGTGTGGCACCAGCCAGGCGCAGGCGCCGAGGGCGGCGAGCAGCAGCGCAGGGGCCAGCCAGCGGGCGCGCAGCGCGATGGCGCGGTCAGCTCGCATACGAACGGCGCATCACGCCGCCGTGCTCGGGACTGCCGCTGCCGGTGGCGATCGGCCGGGAGAGGCTGGGCGGGGCGGCGCGGCCGAGCCGCTCGTAGAGGCGGGCGAGCTGGCGGCGGTACAGACTGTCGAACTGACTGACTGCCTCCGCCGGGTTGTAATCGCCGAACCACCAGAACCAGTCCGAGCCCTCACACAGCGCAAGCTGCCGCTCCGCCGCGCGCTGCCCGGCCGCATCGAGCGAACCGCTCGCGAGCGTCGCATCGAAGGCGAGTTTCGCATCGCAGAGCAGATCCCAGGCGCGGTTCTTGGCCGCATCGCCCATCCAGGTGGTGAGCGTGCCGTGCACCCAGCTGCCGGCCATCAGCTGCGGCAGCGTGATCGGGGTGAGTCCGCGCGCGACGCACGCGCCCAGCGTCGTCAGCTCGAGCTGCGGATGGGCTGCGAGCAGCGTGTACAGCGCGCGCAGGAAGTAGTAGCCGTTGAACGGGTAGTGCTCCCAGGCGTTTTCCCCGTCGAGCGCGATCAGCACCACGTGACCCGGCGTGGTGGCGTACTGACGCGCGAGCTGCCCGAGGGCATCGACCAGATTGTGCGCCGCGTCATCGCCGTGCCAGGTCGCATACGTGAAGCCGATCAGGTCCGAGAGCGTGTCCTCGCGGAAGAACTGCAGCAGCGAGCTGCCGGCCAGCCGGTACGGCCGGTTGAACACCTGCGCATCGAGACTCGGCGGCTGCGGCGCCTGGGCCGCGGTGCGCTGCAGCGAGCCGTGCAGCACGTTGGCGCTGCTCGCCACCCACTTGAAGCCCGAGCGCTCGAGCAGCTCGAGCGTGGCGCGGCTCACCGCGCCCTCGGACGGCCAGCAGCCGACCGGCCGGCTGCCGAACGTCTGCGTGAACAGGCGCAGTCCCTCGCGCACGTGCCACTCGGCCCGCTCCTTGCCGCCGGGATAGACCGGCAGCTTCGGCAGCGGCAGATTGGGCATCGCCTCGCGCGCGGACTGGAAGTCGAAGAGCAGCGGCATGATCGGGTGCCCGTAGGGCGTGACCGACAGCTCGCACTGGCCCTGCTCGCTCAGGCGCCGGTAACGCGGCACGAGGTTCGCGAGCAGCGTGCCGATCAGCCTCAGCAGGTCGCGGCGCTGCTCGGCCGTGAAGCTGCGGCCCTGCTCGGTCAGGCGGCTGACGAGCGAATCGGAGCGGCGCACGGTCTCGCCCATCCAGGCCAGGTGGTACCACACCGCCAGGTCCTGAATGAACTGGTCCGAGGCGTAGTTCACGCGTTCGGCCGTGGCGAGGGTGTCGGCGATGGAGGCGAGCTCGAGGTAGGGACCGAAGCGCTCGATCATCTGCTTGCGCTGCGCGCGCAGGCATGCGCGCAGGCTCTCGAGCCGCGCGGCCGGTTCGCTCGGCACCGGGTCGGGTCCAAGCAGCGCGAGCACCGGATCGGGCAGCGGGGCGCCGCCGCGCAGATGCTCGGCGACCGCGCGCGACAGCGCTTCGATCTGCTCGAGCAGCACCGGCGTGAAGTTGACGACCGCGCGCGCCTCGGGGATCGCCTCCAGGTGCGCCGCCATGTCGGTGTAGTCCTTGACGGAGTGCAGATACGTCCACGGCAGCACGTAGCGCCCGGTGAGCGCGTCGCGGTACTGCGGCTGGTGCATGTGCCAGAGCAGTACGACCGGGAGGCGTGCGGCGGCCATACGCTGCTCAGCCGGAGATCCGGCGCAGCATCTCCGCGGTCACCAGCACGACGCCCTTCTCGGTGACCAGGAAGCGCCGTGCGTCCGCTTCGCGGTCGACGCCGATCGCCATGTCGCTCGGCACCTCGCTGCCCTCATCGATGATGGCGCCGCGGATGATGCAGCCCGAGCCGATGCGTGTGTTGGGCAGGATCACCGCGCGCTCGATGGTGCTGCGTTCCTCGACCCGCACGTTGGAGAAGAGCAGCGACTCGCGCACGTAGGCCCCGGAGATGACGCATCCGGCGGACACCATGGAGTTGATTGCCAGCCCCCGCCGGCCGTCCTCATCGAGTATGAATTTCGCCGGCGGCTGGTGCACCTGATAGGTCCAGATCGGCCAGTCCTCGTCGTAGATATTGAGCTCTGGCTCGACGTGCACCAGCTCGAGGTTCGCCTCGTAATACGCATCGAGCGTGCCGACGTCGCGCCAGTAGCTCTGCGCGCGCGTTTTGACGTCCTGAAACCGATAGGCGAACACCTGCAGCGTGCCGGCGATCGCCTTCGGCAGGATGTCCTTGCCGAAATCGTGCGAGGAGGTCTCGTTGCCGGCATCCTCGTGCAGCAGCATCTCGAGCAGCCGGGTGTTGAAGACGTAGATGCCCATCGAGGCGAGAATGGAGTCGGGCCTGCCCGGCAGAGTATCGGGCACTTGCGGCTTCTCGCTGAATTTCGTGACCCGGTTCCAGTCCGTCGCGGTGAGCACGCCGAAGTGGCGCGACTCGCTCGCCGGCACCTCGACGACGCCCATGGTGACGTCCGCGCCCTTCTCCACGTGATAGGCGATCATCGGGCCGTAGTCCATCTTGTAGATGTGATCGCCGGCGAGCACCAGGACGTGCTTCGGGCGGTGCGAGAGAATGAGCTCGATGTTCTGGTACACCGCATCCGCGGTGCCCTGGTACCAGTTCGGGCCGGTCTGCTGCTGCGCCGGCACGACTTCGATGAATTCGCCGAACTCGCCCCTGAGGTAACTCCAGCCGTGCTGCACGTGCGCGATCAGCGGCTGCGCCTTGTACTGCGTCAGAATGGCGATCTGGCGGATGCCGGAGTTGACGCAGTTCGAGAGCACGAAGTCCACGATGCGGAACTTGCCGCCGAAGGGAGTCGCGGGCTTGCAGCGATTGGCGGTGAGATCCTTCAGCCGCTCGCCGCGCCCTCCGGCCATGATGACCGCAAGCGTGCCGCCGGTGAGTCGGCTCACGTAGCGTCCGGAGGAGGTGCGCGCTGGTTGTCGCAGCATGGGCCCGGGCTCCCTTGGGGTTCTGGCGGGTTCTATCCTATCAGCCTGACGGGGGCATCAGAGCCATTTCATCAGCCCGATGTCGTGCGCGTGGCCGAGCATCTCGTGCCAGGGGTAGATGCGCACCTCGGTGGCGAATTGGCCGCAGCCGGGCGGCTCGGTCTCGAGCGCGAATACCGCCGCGCCGTCGTTCCACTCGCCGGTGGCGCGCAGGGGCGCGCGCCACAGCCCCGGCAGCGCCGCTGCGCCGAAGGAGCACAGGGGCGGCGGCAGGGTGGCCGCCTGCGGCAATAGCCGCCGGGCGTGGAACTCGATGCGCACATCGCCGGGCTGCAGCCCGCGAAGGTGCGCCGCGACGCGCAGACGGACCTTCTGCTCCCGGGTGATCTCGGCCGAGGCATCTTCCATCAGACGCAGATCGACGCGGGGCCACGCATCGCGGATGCGCTGCTTCCAGTCGGCCAGCTGCCGCGCGCCGGCGTAGTCGTGCTCGGCGAGCCGCCGGTAGTGCTCGGCGGCCGGGCGATAGAGCTTGTCCGCGTAATCGCGCAGCACCCGGTCCATATTGAATCGCGGGATCACCGTCATCATGGCCTGCTTGGCGCGCCGCACCCACTCCGCGGAGCGTCCGTCCGCCTCGCGCTGGTAGTAGAGCGGGATGACCTCTTCCTGCAGCGTGTGTAGGATCAGCTCCGATTCGATCGAGTCGCGCCGGTCCCCGTCCTGCACCTCGGTCGGCGGGATGCCCCAGCCGTTGTCCGCCATGCAGCCCTCGGCCCACCAGCCGTCGAGGATGCTGAGGTTCAGCCGTCCGTTGATGGCCGCCTTGATGCCCGAAGTGCCGCTCGCCTCGAGCGGCGCGATCGGGGTGTTCAGCCACACATCGACGCCGGAGACCAGCGAGCGGGCGAGCTGCAGATCGTAATCCTCGAGGAAGATGATCCGCCCGATGAACTCCGCCGATGTCATCAGCTGGCGGATCTCGCGCAGCACCTGCTTGCCCGGCTCGTCGGCCGGATGGGCCTTGCCCGCGAACAGCAGCACCACGGGCCGCTCCGGATCATTGAGCAGGCGGGCGAGGCGCGCGCGGTCGCGCAGCAGGAGTGTGGCGCGCTTGTAAGTCGCGAATCGGCGCGCGAAGCCGATGGTGAGCACCTCGGGGCGCGCCGGGTCGAGCAGCCGGGTGATGCGCGCGAGCTGCGCGAGGCTCGAGCCCTTGCGCGTGTACTCGCGCGCGAGCCGCTCACGCACCGTATCGAGCATTTTCGCCTTCACGGCCTGCGCGGTCTGCCAGAAGCGCTCGTCGGGCACCGCCTCCAGGCCGGCCCAGAACGCCGAGTCGCTCAGGCGCTCGCGCCACTGAGGGCCGAGCTCCGCGTCGAAGAACGCGCTCCAGAGCTTGTGCAGGAACGTCGGCACGTGCACGCCATTGGTGACGAACCCGACCGGATTGTCCTCGGGCCGGATCTCGGGCCAGTGATCGGCGCACAGCCGCGCCGAGACCGCCCCGTGAATGCGGCTCACGCCGTTGACGTGCCGCGCCCCGTTCAGCGCCAGGCGGGTCATGTTGAATATGCCCGGCACCGTGGGGGCGGCGCCCAGATCGAGGAAGCGCTCGACGGGCAGGCCGAGCTCGTTGATGAAATCCTGGAAGTGCTCGAGGATCAGGCCATGCCCGAACGCGTCATGCCCGGCGGCCACCGGCGTATGGGTGGTGAACACGCACGCCGCCGCGGTGGCCTCGATCGCCGCCTCGAGCGGTAACCCCTTGGCCATGTGCTCGCGCATCAGCTCGAGGATGAGAAACGCCGCGTGCCCTTCGTTCAGATGCCAAGCCGCCGGCGCGAGCCCGAGCGCGCGCAGCGCGCGCACCCCGCCGATGCCGAGAATCATCTCCTGGCGGACGCGGGTGGACTCGTCGCCGCCGTACAGGCGTCGGGTGATGTCCCGGTCGGAGGGCGCGTTCACCGCGGTATTGGTGTCGAGCAGATAGACGGGCACGCGTCCGGCCTGCGCCTTCCAGATGTGCGCCGCCACCTCTCGCCCGCCGATCCGCACCGTGACCGTGACCCAGTGACCCGTGCTGTCAAGCACCGGCTCGACCGGCAGGTCACGGGGGTCGTGTACCTTGTACTCGGCGTGCTGGACGCCGTCGTCATCGACGGTCTGGGTGAAGTAGCCCTGCTCGTAGAGCAGCCCCACTGCCACGAAGTGCGCGCCGGCGTCGCTCGCGGCCTTGCAGTAGTCCCCGGCGAGCACGCCGAGCCCGCCGGAATAGATCGGGAAGCTCTCGTGAAAGCCGTATTCGGCGCAGAAGTACGCCGCCAGCGGCTCGTCCGCCGGCGGCCGCGCGGCCAGGTACGTATCGAGCAGCTGCAGCGCGGCGGCGTAACGGCCAAGGTACTGCGGGTCCGCAGCGGCCTCATCCAGCGCGGACTGGCGCACGCAGCGCAGCATCAGCCGGGGGTTGCCGCCGCACTGCTTCCACAGCTCAGGCTCCAGGTCCTCGAACAGGGCGCGGATCGGCCGATGCCAGCTGAAGAAGAGGTTGCTGGCGAGTTCCGGCAGGCGCCAGAGCGCCTCGGGAACGACGGGGGTGATTTCGAGCAGGGTATTGCGCATGGCACCAGAAACGGCAGCGAAACGTGGGTCAATCTCGAAGTCTAGCCGCTTCGCACCCGGACTGCCCGGACCGAGGGGCTGCAAGAAGCGTGCGCGCGGCCGGCCGGCCGCGCCGCGGGGTGGGGGGGCGCGCGGAAGCCGCCGTCTGTGCGAGAATTGTCATGAACTACGCGGAGGGGGACGCGTCATGACGAAGGGTCTGAGCACTCGGGGCGGCGGGGCCGCGCTGCTGGCCGCAGGGCTTCTTGCCGTGCTCGCGCCCGTGGGCGCTCGCGCACAGACGGCGCCGCTCGAGAACCTCGATCACTTCCCGCGCACCACCCTCACCATCGAGGCGGCGGGGCATCCGGTCCGGTTCAAGGTCTGGATCGCCAATACCCCTTCGCGCCAGGTGCAGGGGCTGATGTTCGTGCGCGATCTGCCGGCCGATCAGGGCATGATCTTTCCGATGCGCCCGCCGCACGTCGTGCAGTTCTGGATGGCCAACACGTACATTCCCCTCGACATGCTGTTCGTGGCGGCGGACGGGCGCATCGAGAAGATCACCGCGAACGCCAAGCCGTTTTCGCTGAAGACGATCAGCTCCGGCGCGCCCGTCGAGGCGGTGATCGAGATCCAGGGCGGCGAGGCGAAGAAGCTGGGGATCACGGTCGGCTCGCTCGCCCGCTGGGTGCGAGGCCAGTCGAATTGACGTCCTGCCCGCTCTCGGCCTGATCAGGCCGCCGCTTGCGCGGGAAGGGCGAGGATTCCTTCTGCAAGACGGCGACGTCCCGCCGCGGGAATGAGCCGAGCGCAGTTCACGTCGCGGTCATGGACTGCTCCGCAGGCTTCGCACGTCCATTCTCTATAATTCCCAGACCTACCAGGCTCTTCGGGCCTGTGCCGCTGTTACAGGCGCTACAGGTCTGGGTGGTTCCCGCCTCGTCGACTTCTTCGAGCACGACTCTTGCCCGATGGCGCTTGTACGGGAGCTGTGTTCTGAACGCGCTGGAAAGTTTGTGCAGGTGATCGGCTCTGCGGTTTCCGACCCGGGCGTGGAGCGCTCGGGTGGGAGCGCGCTTGCCGGCGCGCTGCGCGGCGGCAAGCCGGCCCTCGAGATCTCGATAGAACCGTGGCGCCTCGACCTTGATGCCCTCCGAGGTGGCGAGCAGGTCCTTGAGGCCGAGGTCGATCCCGATGCCCCGCGAGACTGGCTGCGCGGCCTTCCGACCTCGCTTTACGCGCACTACCACGTTGAGGTACCACCGGCCGCGGGCGTCCTGCGAGAAGCACCCCGTGCGTATCCGGTACTGGGAGAGGTCGTAGCGATCCCAGAAGCGGATGTGCTGACCCACTTGAAGGGCACCCAACCAAGGCTGTAGTTCGCCCGGCGGCGATCCGGGACGCGCCAGCGCAGCCGGCGCTTGCGAAACGGGATCCGGCGCCGCCCATACTCTTCGTTCACTGCCTGGACGGTCTGGGAGTACAGCCCGCGCCCGGCGCGCCTGAGGCCGGCGGTGAAGAGGTGAAGATCTTCTGGCGCAAGGAAGCGCCCCTCACGCTCAAGCATCTTGAGACTGACCCCCTGGTCGTTCCAGACAAAGTTGACGTCCCGGGCACGAGCTCGGAGTTAGGTGCCGTGCGTGTCCCGCACGCGCACCCGCAGGGTGCGCTCACGCTCGTCCTCGGGCCATACGGATCGCTTGTCCATCGCTCAGTCCAGTATCGCTGGATGTCCGCCCAGCCCTCAAGACGCCCTCTCCACGGACACCGTGTATCTGCGGCCTGAACGCCGGAGTCTTACGGCCTGGCCGGATCATCGACTCGTCGATGCATTGAGTCGCTTGGTCGCGCGCCGGGCGCGGTGCCGCGCAGCCGCCCGCCGCGGCCCTGCCCGCTCGCGCGGGAGATTCCCCGCCGATTCGCCCCACTCAGAGCGCCGATGCACGACTGCAACACGAAAAGGCTGCGGACGTCACATGCGCGCAACACCACATCTCATGCGGGGGCGTGTGAAAAAAAGTAATAATAATCAGCTAGATATACGCGAAATAATTTATGCGCTCGATGCGATCGTTGCGTTGAAACTTTCCGGGCCTGTGACGGTCGTATAGCGTTAACCACAGTATCCGACGGGCCAGGCCTTGGCCCCGAGGACCGCGAACCGAAACAGGGAAGATGCCGAACCAGTACGGAAACCCCCGCCGCATAGGAATCCGCCCAAGGGAATCGGGACAACAACGATCAACTGATGCCAACGACAAGACGCCCTTCCTGGGGCGCCACGGAGTGAATTCATGACTGGAAATGACAACGTCAGACAGGCTGTGAGGCGTGCCCTCGCAGCGGGTGCCGTCGCCGTGATCGGCGCGGGCGCGCTGGTCGCGAATGCGAAACCGGCGCCGACGCCCAAACCGCAGGCGCAGTCGCAGGCGGTTCCGGCGCCGAAGCAGAGCAAGAACCAGAGTGCGGCGGCGATGCAGCTGCAGACCATCGTGGTCACCGGCACCTTGATCCCGAGGCCGGCGTCCGAGAGCGCGGCGGCCATCACGATCATCAGTGCAGACTCCCTGAAGAACCAGGGCCTGACCAACGTGGAGCAGGCGGTCGATCAGGTGACCGCAAATATTCCCGGCATCAACGTCGCGCAGTCCGTCTCGACCTTCACCGGCGGCGGCTCCTTCGCCGATCTGCGCGGCCTCGGCCCGGGCCGCACGCTCGTGCTGCTCGACGGCCATCGGCTCGCGAACAATGTGGTTCAGGGCGACTCGGTCGATCTGAACGGCATCCCCTTCTCGGCCATCCAGAGCATGCAGGTGCTGCGCGAGGGCGCCTCGGCGCTGTACGGCTCGGATGCGATCGCCGGTGTGATCAACTTCATCACCAAGAAGGATTACCAGGGCGGCGATGTCCAGGTC
>JAJYLP010000160.1 GCA_021787615.1 Pseudomonadota bacterium | reverse complement strand
GACCGGGCATGGGCGCAGTCATCCACAGGTCCTCATCCCGAGGCGGGAGGAAGCGGCGGAACTCTCCGATGTTCCATGGACCTGACACATAGAACACGAAGTCCCCGCGCGCCATCTCCCACCACAGATTGACCAGCTGACGGTCGTCTATGCGAGGCGCCAGGTGCTGCTGATACAAGCGCTTGTAGAACGACAGCGCCCGCCGGAACGAGGCACTCGCGAAGTTGCCGTAGCGCCCTCCGTCACGCAGCATCGGCGCGGGTTCCTGCAACGCCAGGACCTCGAGAAACTCATACTCGTTGGTTGGCGCGAGCAGCGCGTATTGGCCAGGGCCGAGGATCCGCTTCACCGCGCGCATCTGCCTCAGCCATCCTCTCCAAGTGCGGGCCGGCCGGTCGAATCCTGCTCGCCGTAAAAGATCGGGGCGGTAAAAGAGCAGCCGCGTGTCGACATACCAGGGTACGCCGTAGGAGACTCCGCTAAAGCGCGTCACATGCACCGCCCCGCGGAAGAAGTCGTTCGAGATATGCCGCTCGGGCCTCAGCGCGTGCAGCGTGACCAGCATTGCCAGATCCGTGTCTCCAACCTGAGCCACGTCTGGCGGATCGCCGGCTGCGACTGCCGACAGCAGCCGCACCTGTGCGGAGCTCCAGGCGAGTTCCTGCACGCAGACCGAGACCCCGGGGTGACTCGCCTCGAAGCCGGGCACCATCCGTTCAAGCGCATCCGCCTCCGAGCCGATCGCCCAGACGCTCAGCCCGCATGGGGCGTGCGTGCAGCCGGCGCAAGCAAGAATCGCCGCGCCGAGCGCGACGAGCGGCGCTGCTCGGCCGATAGCGGTACTCATCGATCCGCCTGCACGCTCGGCCGCGCTGGGGCGCGGGGATTGGTCGACCCGCGAACGATCAGGGTCGTCGGCAATGGCCGCTCGGGAGGTCCGGAGGGAGGCGGTTCGCCGGGCTTGCGGTTGACGGCTTTCACCAGCCATTCGAATGCCTCGCAGCCCTGTTGTGCGATCGGGGGGTGCACCGAAGTCAACGGCGGCTGGGTGAATCGTACTATCGGAACGTCGTCGAACCCGGCGACGGCAATATCCTCCGGCACCCGCACGCCGGCCTCTGTGAGAGCCTCGAGGCAGCCGACCGCCATGTTGTCGTTTGCGGCGAATATGGCGCGGGGGCGCTTTGAGCGGCTCGCAATGAGCTGTCCGGCCAGGTAACCGGCCCGCTCCGAATAGTCGCCCGGGATGTCACGATGGACCGGCAAGCCGGCTTCCTTGACCGCCGCACGAAACCCGCGCGCGCGCTCGCTCGCATCGAAGTTTCCCGAGGGGCCCGCGATGTGTACCATGTTGCGGTATCCCATCGACAGAAAATGCCGCACTACCTGGCGTGCGCCGCCCGCGTTATCCATCGTCACCGCCGGGCAGCCGTTAACAGGGCCGGGCGCATTCAGCAGAACCGTCGGAACAGTCATCAGCAGAGGGGCCAGACGCTCGCGGGCGTCATTGAACGGAACCATGAGGATTACGCCGTCGACTTGCCCGTGGATCAGCCCGAGAACCTGTTTCACCTCCGCGAGGTCGCCGTGCAGGCTCGTCACGAGCAAATTCTGCCCGTGAGCGTGCGCGCACTGATCCAGCTCGCGGATCAGCTCGGAGAAGAACTCACCATGCATGTCGGGCAACACCACTGCGATCGTTCGTGAGCGGCCGGTGATCAGCGCCCGGGCCGCCGCGTGCGGGACGTAGTTCAGCTCCTGCGCCGCCCGCAATACCGCCTCTCGCGATTCGCTCTTCACCAGCGAGGAGCCGTTCATGACCCGCGATACAGTCGCTATCGAGACTCCAGCGAGCGCCGCGACATCGCGTATACTGGTAGACAAGGATCAGTCCTAGGTGTAAACGTTTACAAGTCAGTTATCGTAACGACGCATTCGACCAAGTCAAGCCGAACCCTGCCTGTGCAATGTCATCGGCGCCCAATTGCGCCTCATCGTCGAATCGGGAGGGATTGCGCGGATTGGTCACGAAGCGGATCAGGCCGCCGAGCGTGTTGGCGCCATAAAGCGTGCCCCGCGGCCCGCTCAGGAGTTCGATGCGCTTCAAGTCAAACGTATCGATGTTGGGCGTCATGATCCGCCCGTCGGCGAGCGCGCTCGAGGACCCGTGCGGGCTCTCATCGAGGTAGATGCCGATTGTGGCTCCGACGCCCTCAGTGTTGATCTCCTGCAACGCCAGGTTCACACGCACCGGATCGCAGACCACCATCACCATGCCGGGAGTCATCTGCGCGTTGCCGGAGAAGTTGACTGGGTGAAGCCGATGCAGCGGCGCGCCGCCGATCACGGGAACGCTCTTGGAGAGGTCGCGAAGCGGCTCCGGGCGCTTGGTGGCGGTGATGACGATCGTTCTGAGCGGAGCGGGCAGTGCCGATGGCGCCGATGCGGTCGCCCGCGTCCACGCGGCGCCGTCAAGCGCTGCGCTCAGCACGACCATCCCGCCATCAGGCCTCGCCTGTTCTTCATGATCACGGCCGTCTCCCGTCGGAGACGCCCCCGCATGCGCGCGCTCAAGAGACGCACGAAGGTCATCACCGCCGGCGGTTCCCAAACTCCTCGTCATCCCCTAGGGCTGCGCCGACCGCGGTCTATGTCGGGGCACAGCCGCGCAGGTTCAGGTCCTGTCAGCCCGAGCAGTGCACCGAAGCGCATCTCGGTCCGCCGATTTCGGATTGCAGGCAGCCGATTCGACGCTCAATGCCGTTCACAGGTGCCGGCAAAGGGCGCCGGGGATGGCCATCCGCCTGCCTGAACTGCCGGGAACTCATCGGCCGCGATCGGAGACCTTGGCAGCGAGCCTTCTCATCGCCTCTCGCTTGCGCGTCAGGTCAGCCCGAATCGGCGGCCAGCGCACCTTGTGGAGCGCCGTTGCCGTTCGGAACTGCCCGAGCGGAACGGCCTCGAGAGGCTCGATGGCGTAGAGCCGAAATACGCGGGCGGCCGCAATATCGCTCGCTATCTCAAGCACTCGTTGCAAGAGCTTCTGCCCGACGCTTTCACCGCGAGTCGCAACCTCCCGCGAGATGAATGCGAGCGCCACACCCAAGGCGCGCCGAGCCTGGCCGATCCCGGCCCCATCGCGCTTCTCGGGCAAGAGGTGCAGGCTCTGGATACGGCTATCAAGAACGCCTATGGGATGACTCGTAGACGTCCAATGCGCGGAATGCCCACCTCACGTGCGCGCCGGGCGAGAGCCTGGGTTGTGAGCCCGACGACTCCGGAGAGGAAATTCACCTGCTTCACCTCAGCGCTCTTGATGCGATGAGTCACTCTAGCGGTCTGCGGGGTCGAGTCGTTCACAGAAGGTATCCACGTCTGCCCGGCGAGACGTTTGCCAAACAAATATCGTCATAATTGGCGAGTAATTTGACATTAATAGTATAAGACGTCATGAACGACGAATTGTATAGTTTATAGAACAGGAATATATTCGCCTTATTTGGCGAAATAGATGGTGGAGACACCATTG
>JAJYLP010000159.1 GCA_021787615.1 Pseudomonadota bacterium | reverse complement strand
TCGCACTCAGCGGAGCTGCGGCAATCTTCGAAGCCGGCGATATCGTCGTCGCGACCGGCGCGCTCGGGCTTGCCGGCACAGCCGCGATCACCGAGGCACCGGACAGCGTGGCAGGGACGGGGTCCGGCCCGCAGCCCGTCAACCCGATGCCCAACTTCATCGGCTTTCCGATCAATTATGTGATCCAGATCCTCGCGGCGCAGGGGCTCGCGGCGAGTCTGACGTACCAGCTCGCGGACCCTCCAGGGACCACAATGGGACTCATCACCGCCCAGTCGCCGGCACCGGGACAGCAACTCAAGGCGCCCGTGACCTTCACCTGTACGGGAGCCATCGCGTTGCCGGCCGTGGGCGTGCGTATCGGAAATTTCCCTGCGCTTTTGGTCGGGAACAACGATAATCCGGGCGGGAGGTCCACCAATTCATGATTCAGCAGGGCACAGACTGGGGCTTCGTAGGGCCCGCGTACGAGGCGCCGATGCTCCTGCAGGACGCCCAGCGCTGCATCAATTGGTACCCCGAAGTCACCGAGAACCGCGGCTCGAAGATGCCCATTGCGCTCTTGGGCTGCCCTGGACTTAACCCGGTGCTCTCTACGATCCCCGGCGAGGTGCGCGGCATGTGGCCGCTCCCTGGCACGCAGTCGGCTCTCGTCGTGGTGGCGAATACTCTCTATCTGATGACGGTGCAGACGCCAGCGACGGCGCAGACCGAGCCTATCTTCGCGGCTACGGCAGTCGGCACGCTACTCACGAGTACCGGCCCGGTGGTGATGCGCGACAACGGCCCGCTCTTTGGCGGAGAAGGCGGCTTCGTCGCCATCGTAGACGGGACATACGGATATTATTACCTCATCTCGGGCGCGCCCCAGACGGTGAAATTCTCGGGGTCTGTGACGACCGGCTCCCCCGTCGTGACGCTTCCCGGCGATATGCCTTACGGGCTCGTCATCAGCCCTGGAGTCAGTGTCGTCGATAGTAATGGCGGATTCTTCAGCGCCTCAATCGCCTCGGTGGACTTCAACGCGCTCACCATTAAGATGACGGTCAACTCCACGGTCACTAACAGCGCAGATACGTTTACTGCCACGATTCCGGTATTCGGGCAGATCACGGACCCGGCGTTCCTGCCGGCCTCGCGCATCGCATTTATCGAAGGCTGGCTGATCTTCTCCGAGCCCGGTACGCGGACGTTCTTCACGAACGCGGCGACTCCATACACGCTTCTTTTCGATGGCGGCTTTTACGCGCTGAAGGACTCCTCCTCCGACAACCTGATGACGCTCTTTGAGAATAACCGGGAGTTATGGCTCGTCGGAGAGCGCACTACAGAAGTCTGGTACAACGCCGGCAACACCAATTTCGCCTTTGCGCGCATCCCCGGCATCGGCCCCCAGATCGGCTGTGCGGCGACGCACTCCATCACGCGCATCGGCCCGAACCTAATATGGCTCGCACGCAACGAGCAGGGCGAGAACATCGTCGTGCAGACGCAGCAATACTCCTGGGAGCGCGTCTCGAATCACGCGGTCGAGCACGCTTGGGCACAGTATCCCGTGGTGTCGGATGCCATTGGGTACGCCTACGAGGAGGAGGGGCATTTTTTCTACGTGCTGACCTTTCCGACGGCAGACGCCACTTGGGTGTTCGATGGACTTACGAACATGTGGCACCAGCGGGCATCCTTCGACCCCGTGGCCGGCGTCTATCACCGCCATCGCGGGAATTGCTTTATGGATCTCGCGGACGTACGGTTGGTGGGCGATTATCAATCGGGCCAAGTGCACCAGATGAGCCGGCAGTTCTACACTGACGCGGGCAATCCGTTGCGCTGCCAGCGCCGCGCGCCGCACGTCTGGAGCAGTTCTGACCGTTACCGAATCTTCCACGGCTGGCTCCAGTGCGAGTTCACGCCGGGGGTGGGGATAGCCACGGGCCAAGGCTCGAACCCGCAAGCCATGCTCAGGTGGAGCAATGACGGCGGCTTCACGTGGTCCAACGAGCATTGGACCACTATCGGAGCGCAAGGCGAGACGCGAAACCGTGCGATCTGGCGCCGCCTCGGGCGGGCGCGTGATCGGGTCTACGAACTCAACTACGCCGATCCTACCGCCAGAGACCTGATCGGCGTTACACTGATGTTTGAGCCAGAGGAGCAGTTCTGGAACCTCCCGGATCAGGCGTACTGAAGCCGCTGCTGAGAACCCAAGGCTATCGAGGCGCATCATGAGCAGATCGTACAAGTGGATCGGAAAGGCCATCGAGCATCCCGGCGCGCTACACCGGGAGCTCGGTATTGCCTCGGGCAAGAAAATCCCAGAGCGACGCCTCGAAGCGGCTGCGAAGAAGGGTGGAAAAGAAGGGCGGCGGGCCCGGCTGGCGGAGACGCTTGAGAGGATGCGTCGCAAGTGAGCGTGCAGCGTCGTCAATACAACGGATTGCCTCAGAACCCCGAGCCGCTTATATCGGGGAAGCTGACCTCGCGCGTGTGGTATTTCTTTTTCCAAGGGCTTTGGAAAGGCGCGCCGCCGAGCGCAGAGAGCGCTGTAACTCCTGGGCCCTCGCCGTTCTCCTACGTCGCGCCCTCGCGCGGCTTCATGATCGTGAGCGGCGGCACTGTGGTGGCGGTTCAGTATTCCCGAGATGGACTCACGAACTACCTTACCGGGCAGACTTCGGGGTGCTTCCCGCTCTCGCAGGGCGACCGCATCACAGTGATCTACTCGGCTGCGCCTACGCTTACCTGGGTGCCACAATGAACGACGTTGTGCATGTCACGTCAGCTGAGGATATCCGGCGCCTACAGGCCGAAATGGTGAAGCTGCCGCAATGCGTGGAGCACCTGACGCGGCATTATTTTGCGGACGGGATGTACTGCCGGGAGCTGTGGCGACCCGCGGGGTGCCTCATCGTCGGGAAGGTTCACCGCAAGGAGCACTTCTATATTGTGGCGCACGGCGACGTGACCATTACATGGGGTGGCCGCGCTCCTGAGCGCGTCATTGGCCCCAAAGTATTCGTCAGCCCTGTCGGCACCAAGCGCGCCGTGCTCGCGCACACCGACGCGACGTGCATCACAGTGCATCAGTGCTCGGAGCGAGATCTCGAGAAGATCGAGCGAGAACTCGTCGAGTACGACCCAGATTCGACTTTCAAGGTTGGGAACGAACTAAAGGAGGGCGTATGTCCTTCATTGCCGCCGCAATAGTCGGTGTGGGCGCGATTGCCGGCGGATACCTGTCGGCACAAGGGGCCGAGTCTGCCGCCCAGACACAGGCGGGAGCTGCCGCCAACGCGCAGCAGATCAGCCAGAACGAATTCAACACGATCACGGGGCAAGAGCAGCCCTTCATGCAGGGCGGCTACAGCGCCCTCTCCGCGTTGAACTACGGGCTCGGCACAGGCCCCAATGCAGCCCCTTCGGGCGCTGCCGCGTCCGGCATGGGCTACGGCTCGCTGCTGACTCCCTTCACCGCTGCGCAGATGCAGCAGTACTCACCGGCCTACAGGTTCCAGATGCAGCAGGGACTGCAAGGGACTT
>JAJYLP010000073.1 GCA_021787615.1 Pseudomonadota bacterium | reverse complement strand
GCCTGCCTCGTTGCCTTGATCGAGCCCGAGTCGATGAGGCGCGGGTTCTCGCACCGAAGGCGCCGAGTTCGATGCACGGCTGCGCTTGCGACATGACCGACGAAACCATTCGCCGGCGCATTCGCAGAGCGCAATCGGCGCGCTCTGGAATCCTCATGCGCTCTTCAGGCGCCGCTCTCGGCCCCGGCGCGGCGGGGATAATAGGGCAGCACTTCCAGCGCCTCGCCGCGGATCAGGCGCTGCTGTACCCCTCGCCAGTACGCGGCGGTGAAGATCTCCCCGTGGGTGCCGAGGAGCGCCGCGCGCTGGGCCTCATCGAACGCCATGAAGCGGATGAACGTCTCCGGGAACACATCGTCCTCGCCCACGTAGAACCAGGGCTCGGCCGACAGCTCCTCCTCGAGCGTGACCGGCTGCGGCAGATCGCGGAAGCGGCAGTCGGTGACCTCGCACAGCTCGTCGTAGTCGTAGAAGATCACCCGTCCGTGTCGGGTGACGCCGAAGTTCTTCGGCAGCAGATCTCCGGGAAAGATATTGGTATTGGCGAGATCCCGAATGCACTGACCGTAATCGCGCACGGCCTGCTCGGCCGCCTGTTGGGATGTGGCCTGCAGATACAGGTTGAGCGGCATCAGCCGCCGCTCGATGTAGAGATGCTCGAAGTCGAGGAACTCGCCGTCCTCGCGCACCGTGAGGGTCGTCTCGCTCAGCAATTCCTGCAGCAGCTCAGGCGCGAACAGCGCCCTCGGCAGGCGCAGGCGGCGGAATTCCTGCGCATCGACCAGGCGCCCGGCGCGGTCGTGCTTGTAGACCAGCTGGTATTTCGCGAGCACCTCCTCGCGCCGTACGCGCTTGGGGTAGGCGAAGCGGTCGCGGATGACCTTGAACACCACCTCGAGGGAGGGCAGTGTGAAGCACACCATCACCAGGCCCCTCTCGCCGGCGGCGTGCACGAAGCGCTCCTCGGTGCTCTCGAGGTGACGCATGATTTCCCGGTAGCGCTCGGTCTTGCCCTGCTTGGCGCGCCCCAGCATGGTGAACAGCTCGCTCACCGGCTTGCGCGGCAGGAGGGACTTCAGGAACGCCACCGCCTCGTCCACCCGGTCGAGATCGGCATGAAAATAGGATCGGGAGACGCTGAAGACGATGCTAACGTCCGCGCCCGACATGAGCACCGCATCGACCAGCACGCCGCTCACGCTGCTGCGCAGTGCGAGCACCAGCGGAATGCACAGCCCGGGGCCGACGATGCGCCCGACGATGTAGGCGCGGCTGACCTGGTAGAAGATCGCGCGGATCACTTCGAGGCGCTCGACGGCAGAGGCTGCCCCCAGGCTCTGCAGATGGCGCCGTACCTCGGTCGCGACCTGCAGGACGCTGCCCTCGAAATCCCGCCAGGGCGCCCCCAGACGCACCCCGCCCAGCAGCTCCTCGATCAGCAGCGGCAGCGAGCCGCGAATGACGTAGGTATGGGTGAGCAGGGGGGAGGTTGCGCTCACGAGCGGATCGAGATCAATGGCCAGGAACTCAAGATCCGGTGCGACCCCGATGGTGCCGAACAGGCGGCGGCTGACGGAGCTGAAGTACGTTTTCGGAAATGCCGCATCCGGCAATTGGGCGACGCGGGCGGCGAAGGCGGCGCGGATTTCACGCCACAGCGCGCGCTCCAGGGCGCGCTCGCCCAGCATGATGCGCACTTCGGACACGGTGCGCTCGACGAAACGGTCGTAAAGCTCGATCCGCTCCACCCGGTCGCGGTGGCAGCCCCGCCAGTCACGGTGCTCGAACCGCGCCGGCGCACGCCGGGTGATGGCGCGGAATTGCGTGTTGTACTCGATGAAGGCCTGCGCGATGCGCTGGGCGCACGCGTGAGCCATCGGCTCTGCAAAGCGGATCACCGGGCGGTGCATCTTCGGGCCACGCGGAACGTTCTCACCCACTGTCGGGGGATTGTGCTGCCGCGTCTGAGGCTTTCACAAGTCGCCGCGGCCCGGCGCGCAGCGAAGCTCGATGCCCCCCGGAATGCCCTTCCCTACGGCATGCCGCAGGCGCCCCCGCCCCGTCAGATCTGCGGGCCGGTCGCGCCGCGGCCGGTGAGCCTCGGGAGCGCGCGCCGTCCGCAACGGCGAGGCCCCTCCGTCCGGCACCGGCGTGGGCGCTGCCGCTCAGTCCCGAGGAGCGGGAGTCATCGATTCTTCACGCACGCGCGAAGCGCACGCGCACACCAAGTCCGCCGCCGGGCCCTCTTGGCGGACGCGCTTGCGGCGATACATGTCCCGATCGGCACTGTCGAGCAGGTGCCGGCCGTCGGTGCCGTCGGGGTACAACACCACGCCGGCGCTGCACGTCACCTCAATACGCAGGTCGCTGATGACGAACGGCTGGCGCAGCCACGCGGCGACTCTGCGCGAGATCGCTTCCGCGGACTGCTCGGAGGGCAGCGGGGTGAGCAGCAGCGCGAACTCATCGCCGTACAGCCGCGCAACCGTGTCCTGCGCGCGCACCCCGTGCCGCAGGCGCCGGGCGATCTGGCGCAGCAGCTGGTCGGCCGCCTCGTGGCCGAGGGTGTCGTTCACCTGCTTGAAGCGATCCAGGTCGAGAAACACCAGCGCGAACGGCCTGCACCCATCGTGCGCGCGCGTGATCGCCTGCTCGAGGCGGATCTGCAGCAGGCGGCGATTGGGCAGCCCGGTGAGCGCATCGTGCAGGGCCTCCCGGCGCAGGTGCTCGCGCTCGTGCGTCTCGGCAGTGACATCGCGCAACTGGACGATGAACCGCTCGCGACCGTCGTCCGCCGGCATCGGGCTCACGCACACTTGCGCCCAGCCCGGCTGCTCGCCGAGCGGCCCGGTGCGCACCAGCGCCTGCCCGCTGCGGCCATCCGACAGGCACGAGTGCAGCTGCGCCAGCCCCGGATCGCCGGCCACGATACGGCACAGCGTGTGCCACTCTTGCCCCGGCGCCGTCTCGGCGGCGCAGCCGGCCCAGCGCTCGAAAGCGCGATTGACGTAGATCAGTGCCTGCCGGTCGCGATCGAGCCGGAGGAGAAAAATGGGGGTGTCGAGCCAGTCGAGCACCGCACGGTACACCTCCAGGTCGGGCCGCGCGCGGATGCTGATGCACGCGCGCTCGATTCGGTTGGGTTGCGATGGGGACAGCATGCAATCACCACGGCAGTTTGAGCACACCCGAGCGCAGGGCACGACCTTAGCGGCCCGTGGTGCGCCACGCCATCGGGGAAAACCACGTCTGCGCGGTGCGACAATGACGTGCGCGATGGTCTGTCACGGTGGCAGCGGGGCATTGGCGCCGCTCAGCGCACCGAGCAGCGTCAACAGCTCCTCGGCCTGCACGGGCTTGCTCGCCACGCGCAAGTCCGGATCGCGCGGCAGCTCGCGAATCAGGCTCGAGGTGTCGCCGGTCATCAACACACACTTCACAGGCCTGCCGAGCGTGCGGCGCATCGCGGCGATCACCTCGGTGCCGGTCTGCCCGTCGCTCAGGTGGTAGTCGGTCACCAGCAGATCGACGCCTTCGGAGGCGGCCGCAAGTGCCTCCTCGAGCGAGGCCACGGCGGCCACCCGATACCCCTCGACCCTCAGCAGCAATCGCGTGGCATCGCGTACGCCGCTGTCATCCTCGACCAGCAAAACCCGCTGGCGGTGCTCGGGCGCCTGCCAGAGCGCGCGCACCTCCGCTGCCGCCGCCGGCGGCGTGCAGCGGACCCCGGCTGCGGCCGCCGGCAGCCGCAAAGCGAACGATGAGCCCTCTGCGATCCGCGAGCTCACCTCGAGCCTCAGGCCGAGCAGATCGAGGATCCGGCGCACGATGGTCAGCCCGAGCCCGTAGCCGTCGTGCGGTCCGTCGCCGGTGCTGATCTGGTAGAACTCGTCATAGATGCGCGAGAGCTGTTCGGCGGGGATGCCGATGCCCGTGTCGCGCACCTCGATGCGCAGCAGCGCGTCCGGCTCGCGCGAGCAGCGTAGCGTGATGCCGCCGGTGCGGGTGTATTTGACAGCGTTCGACACCAGGTTGCGCAGCACTTGCTCGACCAGCGCCGGATCACTGTGCCCGACCTCTCGCGAGGCCGTGACCTCGAGCGTCAGACCTTTGTCGGCGGCGAGTGCGGTGAACTCACGGCCCAGCTCATCGAAGATGTCATCGATCGAGAAATCCGCCGGCGCCGGCTCGATCGCGCCGGACTCGAGCTTGCTGATATCGAGCAGCGCGTTGAGCAGCCGTGACATCGCCGCAATGGCCTGTTCCTGTTGAACGAGGGCACTGGTGGCCTCGGCGTCCGTCACCGTGCGCCGCAGCGCGCCGTTCAGCAGCGCCAGCGTCTGCAGGGGCTGGCGCAGATCGTGGCTGGCCGTGGCGAGGAAGCGGCTCTTGGCGTGATCGGCCCGTACCGCCCTCTCGCGCGCCTCATCAGCCGCGGCGCGCGTCACAAGCAGCTCGCTCTCGATGCGCTTGCGCTCGGTGGCATCGCGAATGGCGGCCGCCACGAGCGTCGAGCCCTCCCAGGCAACCGGGCTGAGCCGGATCTCGACGGGAAACTCGCCGCCGTCCCGCCGCCGCGCGCGCAGCTCGAGTTCCACACCCATCGCGCGGCGGTGTGCGCAGCGCCGGTAGCGATTGCGCAGCACGGCGTGCGCGCGGCGCGATCCCTCGGGCACCAGGGACTCGATGTTCTGCCCGACCAGCTCGCCGCGCGCGTATCCGAACAGCGCGCACATCTGCGCGTTGGCGAAGACGATCATCCCGAGCGCATCGACGATGATCATCGCGTCGGGGGCCGATTGCAGCGCGGCGCGGGCGAGCTCGGTCGGTGCGGTGAACATGCGGTCCTCTGCGATTGCAGCGCCTGCAGGCCCGGCGAGGATGCCCGGGGAAAGACGACGAAAGTCACTTCCATCCTCCGAGACGGCCTCGCGCGCGGCAATCGGGCTGCCCACCAACGTGGCATGGTGGATTCCACCATTGGCCCCGGTCCTGCCGCTTGGATCATTAACGGGTGGGTAACGTTGTCAATTCAGGGTGTTAACATCGGCCATCGGGAGGGGGCAGAGGGAGTGATTCGTGACGCATTCACCTGAGAATCCGTCGGCCTCGCAACGCGCGCGCATCGCGCTCGTGGACGATCACCCCTTGGTGCGCGAAGGGCTCAACGCCCGGATCGCCGCCCAGCCCGACCTCGAGGTGTGCGGCGAGGCGGATGACCCCGAGACCGCGCTCGCACTGATCCGCGAGCGCAAGCCCGATCTGGCCATCGTCGATGTCGCCCTCCGGCACGGCAGCGGCCTTGACCTGATCAAGACGTTGAGCGCGATCGGCAACGGGCTGCGCATCCTGGTCGTCAGCGCCTACGACGAGGAGTTGCTCGCCGAGCGGATGCTGCGCGCCGGCGCGCATGGCTACGTCAATAAACAGGAGCTGCATGGCACGGTGCTCGAGGCGATCCGTGCGGTGCTCGCGGGCGAGATCTATTTGAGCGCGGGACTGGCGCAGCGGCTGGCGAGTCAGGCCGTTTCCGGGCGGCGCAGCACGCAGGGCCTGGAGGTGCTCAGCGACCGGGAGCTGCAGATCTTCGAGCTGATCGGCCGCGGCGCCGGCACGCGGGCGATTGCCGCGCAGCTGCATCTCAGCGTGCACACGATCGAGTCGCACCGCGAGCACATCCGCGCCAAGCTCAATCTGCGCAACGGCACCGAGCTGCTGCGCCGCGCCGTGCTCTGGACGCTCGAGAGCCGCGGCTGAGCCTCACTCGGGCGCCTCGGCGCCGGGGAGGGCGCACACCACGCGGGTGCCGCTGCCGGGGACGCTCTGCGCGGCGAACGTCCCGCCGATGAGCGAGCAGCGATGTTCCATCAGCCGCACTCCCACGCCGCGGCCGAACCCCGCGCGCGGGGGTATCCCGATGCCGTTATCGCGGACCTCGAGGCGCACTGCGCTGCCCTGTGCGCTCAGCCGGATCGCAATGCGATCGGCGTGTGCGTGCCGGGTCGCGTTGCGCACGGCCTCCTGCGCGATGCGGTACAGGTGCGAGGAGGTGTCTGAATTGGGCAGCCGGAGCTCCCCTTCGAGCGTGAACTCGCAGGCGAGCTGGGCCGCCTCGCCCGTGGAGCGCGCCCGCTCGGCAAGAGCCGGTGCGAGGCTCGCGGAGTCGACCGGCACGGGCACCAGGCCGCGGGCAAGCGCCTGCAGCTGCCGGTTGACCGCGGCGAGCCCCTCGGTCAGGCGCCCCGCCCACTGACGCTCGCGCGGCTCGGCGCGCCCGGCGAGCGCTTCGTTGAGGTTCTGCGCGAACAGGCTGAGGGCGATCAGCTCCTGCGGGATGAGGTCATGCAGCGCCTGGCCGATGCGCAGCTGCTCGAGGGCCGCGATGCGTGAGACTTCCTCCTGCAGCGCCTTGACGGGTGTGATGTCGGCCCAGGTGATCAGCACGCCATCGGCGCGGCTGGCGGCGGCGTGCGGCTGGATGCGCCGCAGATACCAATGCGGGTCCTCGCAATGGATCTCCCGGTGAGAGGCGCAGTCCGCCGCGATGGCATGGCGCACCGCTTCGAGCAGCGCGGCATCGACGAGCGGTGAGGCGAGAGCGGCGAGCGATCGGCCGAGATCGCCCGCAGTGATGCCGAGCAACCGCTCGGCGCTGCCGGTGGAGCGGCGGATGCGCTCCTCGGGGTCAAGAAACACCGCGGCGACGCCGAGCATGTCGATCAGCCGCCTGAGGTCGCCGTCGCTCGCCTCGAGCCCCGCACGCTCCTCGCTGAGGGAGTGCAGACGGGCTGTGCGCGCATCGAGCTCGGTGGGGGCGGCCCCGAGCTCGCCGCTGAGCCGCGCGATCTGACGGTCGGGACGATCCGGCGCACGCGCCGGGCGCGCTCGCTCGGCGCCCAGCGCTCGCTTCTGATAGAGCGGCTGCCCGCGGGCCGACGGGGCGAACCGCTCGAGGAGGGCGGCGGGGTCGCACCGCTCGGCGAGCAGCAGCCAGCCCTCGGCGCGCAGCGCGAAGTGGGCGCTCGCGGCGAAGTGCCGGGCCGCCTCGGGCGCCGGGTGCGCCGGCAGGTTGCGGCCGCTGATCAGATCCAGGCGCGAGAAGATCGGCGGATCGCGCAGCGCATCGTGCGGGCCGATGCTGCTCAGCTCGCGCAGCGCCGCGCGCGCGCGCATCCGCCCCTCCCCGGCCGGCTCGAAGAAGCCCGAGACCTGCTCGGCGGACAGCGCCTCGAGCCCGCTGCGCGCATACAGGCCCGCACGCGTCAGGCGCAGCGCCTCATCGTCGGTATCGGTCGCCAACAGCTGCAGGCGCGACGCGCATCTGCTTGAGCAGGCAGATCGCGATGGTATAGACCTCTGCTCCGGCGCCGCGCGCCGGCACCCACACGCGCAGCGGATCGCCGACGCTCGCCGTGCGGAGGCGCTGCGCCATGGCCGCGTGTGTCAGCGCCTCGAGCGTCTGCGGGTCGCGAAAGAAAAGCGAGGCGCCGGCGCTCGCGCGGCTGCAGGAATCGTTTGCGGTTGGATCGGGCATTACGTGCGCGCGCCGCGGCTCGGTCCGCGGCACTCGGCGCCCGGCGGTGGCGGCAGGCGCTCCATCAGTAAAGCGTGAGCCGCTCGGCGAGCAACTCCTCGCGCAGCGGGCGCAGCTGGCGCAGCTGCGCGTGCACGAGCTCGCCGACCGCCCCCTCGAGCGGCTTGAGCGGCGCCGGGCCCTCGAGCGCGACATCGACCAGCTGCGGCTCATCGACCGCCTGGCCGATGCGGCTGACGAGGACACAGTGCGCGGCGCGCACTGCGGGGATCTGCGCCACGAGCGCCTGCGCGATCCGCGGCGCGATGATGTTGTAGAGCTTGCCGGTGTGGCTGACGGGGTTCTTTCCGGCCACGCTCTCGACGCTCATGATTCGATAGGGCGTGATCAGCCCGCAGACGCGGTTGCCGCGGCCGGTCTGGCCGTCATCGCCGGCCTCGGCGGAAGTGCCCGTCACGGTGAGGAAAATGTCGCCGCGCTCGATGTCGTCGGCGACATTGACCGCGGCGCGCACCGGCAGTGTGGTCACGCGGCTTGCCGCCGCGACCGCCCGCTGCTCGGCGCGGCGCTTGTTCTCCAGGTAATCATTCATGTTCGCCAGATGGCGCCCGACGAACGCGCAGCTGACGGTCAACTCGATCAGTCCCCCGTGCCTGACGCCCATGACCTTGATGTCCTCGCCGAACGCCGGGTGCGCCTCTTTGGTGTGCGCAGCGTTCAGCTCGCGCTCGACGGCAAGCACCGCGCTCTCGAGGTCCGTGAGCGGCGCGAACCCTGTGCCGCAGGAGGTGTCGTTGGCGAGCGGTCCGGTCGGGCAGCGTGAGAAGAGCCAGTTCAGATCCCGCGATCCGGGGTGCAGGCGCGGCACGATGCGCACGCCGTGCTCGAGATCGAGATGGGGAAGGTGCGCGCGCAGCCACTCGCGGCAGGCCTCAGCGGCAATCTCCTGCACCGGGATGTGCACGCCGGCGTGTTCGGCGGCGGCGCGGCCGGCGAGATAGATCTCGATGGGCTCGTGCATCGCCCCGCCGCCGAACGCCGGCCGGGAGGCGCCCGCGCGCAGCATGACCTTGTCGACGTTATGGTGCAGGATGACGCCGAAGCGCTCGAGGTAGTGCTGACACAGCCGCACGCAGACGTGCTCGGCGATGCCGTCGCAGATCGAGTCCGGATGTCCGATCCCCTTGCGCTCGGCGATCTCCACCTCGGCGTCGCCGGGGGCGGCGCATTCGGCGCTGCGGATGATCAGCTCCACGTCCGTTTACTCCCCGGCGCGCGCACGGGCGCCCAATGCAAGCAGCCGGCACACGTCTGCGTCCTCGAGCTGCTCGAAGCGCTGATACCACTGGCCGACCGCGAACAGCATCGCGGGGGTCTCGAGGATCACCACAAGATCGGCCTCGCGGCGCACCCGAGCGGCCGCCTCGCGCGAGCCCACCGGCGCGGCGGCGATGACCTGCGCGGCCCCGGCCTGGCGTGCCGCGCGCACTGCCGCCAGCATGGTCGCTCCGGTGGCGAGGCCGTCATCGACCAGGATCGCCGTCTTGCCGCGCAGATCGAGCGGTGGCTCACCCTTGCGATAGTGCCGCTCGCGGCGCTCGATTTCCGCGAGCGCCGTCTGGCGCAGCTCCCGGAACAGCTCGCCCGCGGAGGGGTCGATGTACTCTTCCCACAGGACGATGCCCCCGGAGGCCGCCGCGCCGATCGCCAGCTCCGGGTTCTGCGGCAGGGCGATCTTGCGCACGATGAGCACATCGAGCGGCGCGTGCAGCGCGACAGCGACCTCACGCGCCACCGCCACGCCGCCGCGCGGCAAGCCGAGCACCAGCGGCGGCGCGGCGAGACGGCGGCGGCCGAGCTCCTGCGCAAGCGCGGCTCCGGCCGCGGCTCGATCGGCAAATACCTGCGCTTGTGCACGCATGCGCCTCACGCATTGCCTCGAAGAAGCCCGTTCATGTGATCCGCAGCGCCCGTGCGCACCGGCGCGCGCGCCGCCCTGGTGCATTCAGCCACGCGCAGTGCGGCATTGGCCATCCGTATCAATCGCGCAGGTGCTGCCGCGCCCACGCCGTGGCATCGAGGCGATGGGGCAATTACCTAGGCGGCTGCGGCCGTTGCGGCTTCACTGCCCGGCGCGAGGGTGGAATCCTCAGCCCGTGTTGGCCCCGGGGGAAGGCAGATGATCTGGCGTCGATTGATGCTGGCCGTCTCGGGCGTGGAGCGTGTCCCGGTTCAGGTGCTCGATCGGGTGGGGCGGCTCGCGCGCGCCTTCCACGCGCACGTCGATCTCTTTCATTGCCTCTACGAGCCCGAGGCCGTGCCGGCGCCGGCCCCGGGCGAGGGCGCCGCCAGCCTGATCGCCGCGCGCGTGCAGGAGCAGCGGCGGCGCCTGCAGCGGTTCGCAGACATTCTGCGCGAGCAGGGCGTCAGGGTGAGCGTCAGCGTGCGTTGGGACTACCCGACCTATGAGGGCATCATCCGACAGGCGCTGCGGTACAAACCGGACCTGCTGATCGTTCCGGGCATGGCGCTCGAGGAGACGGCGCGCACGCTCGCCTACCGCGAGCAGCGCCTGATCGAGCAGGCGCCCTGCGCCGTGCTGTTCGTCAAGACCGGCGAGCTCTCTTGGCAAGGCTGCGTCCTCGCGGCGGTCGATCCGCGGCACGCGCGCGATGGCGGCGGCAATCTTGATGAGCTCGCGATCGGTGCGGCAAAGACGCTCGCGAGCGCGCTGGCCGATGTTCCGGTGCGCCTGTATCACGCAGCGCCGCTGGGTGAGGACGGTCTGACGAGCGCGCTCGCCTCGGTGAGCGAGACGCAGGTGCGCCGCCTTGCCGAGCGGCACGAGATCCCGGA
Source organism: Pseudomonadota bacterium (assembly GCA_021787615.1). Lineage (GTDB taxonomy): Bacteria > Pseudomonadota > Gammaproteobacteria > Steroidobacterales > Steroidobacteraceae > 13-2-20CM-66-19. The sequence goes on along the minus strand of JAJYLP010000073.1, from coordinate 7,554 downwards.
GCGGGACGTGCGCGTGGCGTTCGGCGAGCCGGGAGATTCGCTCTCGCGCTATGCCCGCGAGGCGAGGGCGCAGACTGTGGTGATGGGCGTCCGCTGCGGGGCCGACCCCCTGCGTGCGCCGAGCGAACGACTCGCCGAGCGGCTGCTCGATACGCTCGAGTGCGACCTGCTCATCGTCAAGACGCGCTATGAGCATCCCTTGGTCAGCGCCAAGCCCTCCCCGGCGGTGCTGCCCCAATCGCTGTAAGGGGCGCTGCCGCGCCTATCCGCCTGGCGCGGCGCCCGCGAGCGTGGGGCGCGCGAACGCCTGGCGGCGCTGCGCGAGCTCGCTGAGGCGCGCGCCGGCTCGGGCATTGACCGAGCCGGCGGGGAAGTTGCCCGCCGCATCCGCGAGTCCCGCCGGCAGACCCGTCAGCAGCGCCATCGCCTCATCGAGACTCGAGACGGCGAACAGGTGAAACGTGCCCTGCTCGACCGCCGCGATCACCGCCGCCTCGAGCATCAGGTGCTCGACGTTGCCGGCCGGCAGGATCACCCCTTGGGTGCCGGTGAGTCCGCGCTGACGGCAGGCCGCGAAGAACCCCTCGACCTTTTCGTTGACCCCGCCGATCACCTGCACGGTGCCGTGCTGGTCGATCGAGCCGGTGACCGCCAATGACTGGCTGAGCGGCACCGCGGCGATCGCCGAGAGCAGCGCGCAGGCTTCCGCGAGGGAGGCGCTGTCGCCCTCGACGCCGCCGTAGCTCTGCTCGAACACGAGGCTCGCGTGCAGGGAGAGCGGGCGCTGCGCGCCGAAGCGCGCGCCGATGAGCGCCGCGAGAATCAGCACGCCCTTGGAATGAATCGCCCCCCCGAGCTTGACTTCCCGCTCGACATCGAGCACCTCGCCCTCGCCGAGGCGCACCGCGGCGGTGATGCGCGTCGGCTGCCCGTAGAGGGCATTGCCGAGCTCGATCACCGAGAGGCCGTTGATCTGCCCGATCGCCTCCCCGCCGGTCTCGATCAGCAGGCTCTCGCGCCCGATGGCCTCGAGGATCTGCTCGTGCACGCGCGCCAGGCGCGCCTGGCGCTCCGTGATGCTGTGCGCGATGTCCTCGGCGCCGATCGCCGCGCGGCCGGCGGCGACGGCGAAATGGTTCGCCTCGCGGACCGTGTCCTCGATGCTGCGCAGGTGCGCCGAGAGCTTGCGCGAGTCGCCGGCGAGGCGTGAGCCGTGCTCCACCAGGCGTGCCACCGCGGCCGCCTCGAGTGGCAGCAGATTCTCACGGCGCGCGCAGTGAGCGACCACGTTCGCGAAGCGCGCGGTGGTCTCGGGCGTGCGCTCGATGGCGTCGTCGAAGTCGGCGACGATCTTGAACAGCTCGGCGAATTCCGGGTCGTAGAGGCTCAGCAGCTGGTACAGGCGGCGCGTGCCGATCAGCACGACGCGCACGCTGAGCGGGATGCGCTCAGGCTCGAGCGCAACGGTGCTGATGAGGCTCAATCGCTGGCCCAGCGACTCGATGCGCACGCTGTGCTCGAACAGTGCCTGCTTCAGCGCGTCCCACGAGAACGGCTGCGCCAGCAGCCGCTCGGCATCGAGAAGCAGGAAGCCGCCGTTCGCGCGGTGCAGCGCCCCGGGGCGCACCAGCATGAAATCGGTCTTCAGCACGCCGAACTGGGCGATGGTGTCGATCTCACCGATGAGGTTCTGATAGGTGGGGTTGCCCTCATAGACGATGGGCGCCCCGGCGCTCTGGCGCCCATCGACCAGGACATTGACGTCGTAGCGCGAGAGGCGCGGCTGGGTCGCCGGCGGCTCCAGGCCCGGGATGGCAAGCGGCGGGGTTTCCCCGTGCAGCGTCCCGCCGGCGGTGTCGATCAGATCATCGCGCACGCTCTCGAGGTGGCGCAGCACCTCGGGGCAATCGGCGTAGCGCGTGCTCAGCTCCTCGATGTGCATCCGCACGGTTGCGGCGGTCGCGCCGCGGTCGAGCTCGCGCAGCTTGCGATGCCGGTCCCGGTGCCAGCGCGGAACGTTCTCCAGGTGGTTGCGCAGCAGCTCCCCGAGGCTGTCCATGTTGGCGCGGATGCGCGACTGCTCCGCCTTGGGCAATCGCTCGAACTCCTCCCGCCCGAGCACCTCGCCGCGGCGCAGCGGCGCGAGCCCCGCGCCGTCGGGGGTCGGGATCAGCGCCAGCTCGCGGCTCTCGGCCTCCTTCTGCAGCGCATCCAGGGAGCGCTGCTGCAGCTGGTCGAATTCCCGCTCGACTGCGCTGCGCCGCTGGCGGTGGGCCTGCGATTCGAGCACACCCGGGAGGCTCGCCTGCAGGTCCCGCACCAGCTCGCGCATGTCGCTTTTCAGCTCGGTGGCGCGCCCGGCGGGCAGCCGCAGCGCCTTGGGGCGCTGCGGATCGTCGAAGCGGTTGAGGTAGCACCAGTCCGCAGGCGGCGGGCGGCTGCCCGCCAGGCCCTCGAGATAGCGCTGCACCGTCGGATGGCGGCCGCTGCCGGGCTGTCCCATCACGAAGACGTTGTGGTTCGCCGCCCCGATGTTCACCCCGAGCGCGAGCGCTGCGAGCGCCCGCGGCTGGGCGAAGCCCGGACCGGGGTCGGGCAGCTCCGCCGTGGTGCGAAAGGCGAATGTCTCGGGGGGGCAGCGGCGGTTCAGTCGCTCGATCGGGATCTCGCCGTCCGAGCGCGGCCCGCCGGTCACGGCCGCACCCGGCTCCGGGGTCCCTGAGAGGCAGCCTGCACGGACGGTGCCGCGGTGGGCTTGCCGGGGCGGGGCAGACGCCGGTGGCAGGCCGGCAGAGCCGCCGCGAGAGTCAGGGCGAGCAGGCCGCAGAGGCGTTGCGCCGGGGTCATCGGATCGCTCCAGGCTTAAGGGGCGGCCGAGGCCGCATGGTTTCCCTTACTATGCGATCCGGGCGCTCCCGGGCATCCGCACAAGCCGCGCGAAAGTGCGGTTCGGCGAGCCCTGCACCGTGCCGCGGACGCAATTTGCTATCCTTTGCGGTTTAACCGCCTGCGCCGCCCCCGAAAAGGGGCGATTCGGACACCCATGCTGCAAAAACTCACCGACACCATCGCGACCCACAAGTGGTTCTGGTACACGATCCTCGGCGCGCTCGCCCTGGTGTTCGCCGCCTGGGGCGCCTACGGCATCGTCAACCTCAACGTCGGCCCCAGCGATTACGCGGCCACCGTGAACGGCACGACCATCACGCTGCAGCAGGCGCAGAACGCCTGGCTGCGCCAGCAGGGGCAGATCGACAAGGCCTACGGCGGCAATCTGCCGCGCACACTGCGCAAGCGCCTGCAGAACGAGGTGCTCGAGGAGCTGATCCGCGAGGCGCTCATGGCGCAGCGCACCGAGTCGCTCGGCTACCGGGTGAGCCGGGCCGACCTGATCGCGGCGATCCGCGCCGTGCCGGCCTTTCAGATCGGCGGGCACTATTCGGCCGAGGCGGCCCAGGACGTGCTCGCCAACGCCGGCATCTCCCTGCCGAAGTTCGAGAGTGACCTCGAGAGCGAGCTGCGCCAGGACCAGCTGCTGCAGGGCATCCGCGCCTCGGACTTCCTGACTCCGCTCGAGATCGAGCGGGCCGATCACCTCTACAACGAGCAGCGCGAGGTGCAGTACCTCGAGTTCCCGGTGAGCCGCGCTGCGAGCCGCTTGCCGGTGACCTCCGCTGAGATCCAGGCCTACTACCAGGCGCACCGGGCCGACTATCTCATTCCCGAATCGGTCGATCTGCGCTACGCGCAGCTGACCCTGGCGCAGGTGCGCGCGAGCGAGAAGATCTCGGATGCCGATCTGCAGGCCGAGTACCAGAAGGACATCCACCAGTTCGTGGTGCCCGAGCGGCGCGAGGCGAGCCACATCCTGATCCTGTTCGGCAAGGATCCCAAGGCGGCCCTCGCCAAGGCCGAGCACATCCTCAAGCTCGCCCGCTCCGGGGCGAATTTCGCCGCCCTCGCGAAGCAGTATTCCGAGGACCCGGGCTCGGCCCGCAACGGCGGAAACCTCGGGTGGATCGGCCGCAACGGCTTCGACAAGGCCTTCACCCAGGCGCTGTTCGCCATCCCGAAAGTCGGTGACATCGTCGGGCCGGTCAAGAGCCCCTACGGCTATCACATCATCCGTCTCGACGGGATCCAGCCGGGCCACACCCGCGCCTTCGCCAAGGTGAAAGCCGAGCTCGCCGCCAAGCTCGCCCGCACGCGCGCCACGGACCGCTTCGGCCGCATCGAGGACCGCCTGCAGGATGCGATCAATGCGCCGGGCGCGAGCCTCGAGGCGCTCGCCAAGAAGTATCAGCTCACGACCGGCGAGGTGCCGCTGTTCGTGCGCGGCAGCGGCGCCCCGGCGCTCGGCGCCGCACCGGCGGTGCAGAGCCTGGTGTTCGGCAGCACGGCGATCAGCCCCGGCACCATCGGCGGGCCGGTCATTCTCGACAATGACCGCCTGGTGCTGGTGAAGGTGGTGGCGCGCCACGGCCCTCAGGTCAAGCCGCTCGCCGAGGTCCGCCCGGGCATCCTTGCGGCGATCCGCGCGCAGCGCGCCGAGCAGGCGGCGCTCGCCGCCGCCGAAGCGGCCCGAGCGAAGCTCGCCGCCGGGCAGACCTTCGCGAGCGTGGCCGCGGGCCTGCACCTGAAGGCTGCTCCTGCGAAGTTCATCGGCCGTGATGATCCCTCCGTGCCGGCCAATATCAGCCGGCTGGCGTTCGCCGCGCCTCAGCCGCACGGCGGGCCGGTCTATGAGGCCCAATCGCTGGGCAGCAACGCCGGGGCGGTGCTGCTCGCCGTGACGGCGGTGCGCATCGCGCCGCAGAGCAATCCGCTCATGGCGCGCACCCGGCTCGAGGAGCAGCTTCGAGCGGACGCCGACGGCGATGTGGAGGCCTACATCGCTCAGATGCGGGCCACGGCCAAGGTGCGCAAGAACCCCAACGCGTTCCAGTAAGGCTCGGGCGAGGACCTGCTCGCAAAGGCACGGCGGCGGCTGCACCGCCAGCCGTTTCAGCCGAGGCGTTTAGGCCGGCTCGCGGTCCGGAAAGCTCATGCCGACGGTGCTGAAGCCCGCATCGACATAGAGGATCTCGCCGGTGATCCCGGCGGCGAGCTCCGAGCAGAGAAACGCGGCGGCGTTGCCCACGTCCTCCTGCGTGACGTTGCGGCGCAGCGGCGCCACCTCCGCCACCCGGTTGAGCATCTTGCGGAAGCCCGCGATGCCCGCGGCGGCGAGCGTCTTGATGGGCCCCGCGGAGATGCCGTTCACGCGAATGCCGCGCGGGCCGAGATCGGCGGCGAGAAAGCGCACGTTAGCCTCGAGACTGGCCTTGGCGAGCCCCATGACGTTGTAGCTCGGGATCGAGCGCACCGCCCCGAGGTAGGACAGCGTCAGCACGGCGCCGGCGCGCCCGGCCATCAGCGGGGCGGCGCCGCGGGCGAGCGCCGTGAGACTGTAGCTCGAGACGTCGTGGGCGATCCGGAAGACCTCGCGGCTGGTGTTCTCCACGAAGCTGCCCGCGACCCCCTCGCGGGGCGCGAACGCCACGGCGTGCACCAGGATGTCGAGCGATCCCCACTCCTGCTGCAAGCGCGCGAACGCCGCGTCGATCTGCCCATCATCGGTGACATCGAGCGGCACCGTCACTCGCGAGCCGATCGAGGCGGCCAGCGTCTCGACGCGCTCGCGCATCTTGTCGTTCACGTACGAGAAGGCCAGCTCCGCGCCCTCGCGGTGCATCGCCTGCGCGATGCCCCAGGCGATGGAGCGGTCCGAGGCGACCCCGACGATGAAGGCGCGCTTACCCGAGAGAAATCCCATACCCGTGCCCCTGATCAGACCTGCACCGCAAGACGGCCCGGATGTCCGAGCACATCCGGGCCGGCAGTGTAGAACAATCAGCCGCCGGAATCGGCCAGGATCATCAGCTTCTGGCCGGCAAGGATGGGCTGGCGCAGGTTCATCTCGTTCCAGCTGAGGATCTGGGCGACCCGCACCTGGAAGCGCCGAGCGATCTGCCAGAGTGTGTCGCCCGAGCGCACGGTGTAGATCACCCGGTGGACGCCGCGGGCGACGCCGGCGAGCATTCGGCTCGGCGCGTACTGGACTTTGGCCATGGTGGGCACTATGCGCAGCCGCTCACCGGGACGCAGGATCTGCCCGGGACGCAGCCCGTTGGCCCGGGCGAGCGCGTGGACGCTGACGTGGTTGCGCACGGCGATCGACCAGAGGCTGTCCCCGGGACGCACGCTCACGACGCGGAACGACGGCCGCGCGAAGCGTCCGACGCGCCCATCGGCATACAGGCGCAGCCGCTCGCCCGGCTGCAGGATGGTGTGATGCAGGGACAGGCCGTTCATCTGCGCCAAGCGGCGCACCGTGATGCCGTTGCGCTGGGCGATGGCCCACAGCGAGTCCCCCGGCCGCACCCGCACGACACGGAAGCGGAAGTGATAGCGCCAAGCCCCGTGGTCAGCCTGCTCGGCCGCCACCATGACGTTCTGCGGCAGGTGATAGGCCGTCGCCGGCACCTCGATCTGCTCGCCCACCACGAGGCGGCCGTTCGGGAGCGTGTTCAGCCGGCGCAGCAGATCGGTGGAGGTCTTGAAGCGGCGCGCGACCGAATAGACCGTATCGCCGCGGCGGACGACGTAGCCGTCCACGCCCATGCGCTCATCGGGGGTGAGCGCGGCGAGGTTCTGCTCGAAAATCGGCGCCGCATCGACCGGCAGCAGCAGGTAGAAGGGCCCCGTGGGGTCGGTGGCCCAGCGGTGGAACGCGGGGTTGAGCTGGTAGATCTCATCGGAGGTGATGCCGGCGAGGCGCGCGGCGACCTCGAGGTTGATCTGGCCGTTGGTCGGGACCTGGGTGAAATACGGCTCGTCCGGAATGGGGCTGAAGGACAGGCCGTACTTGGCCGGATCCTGCACCAGGCGCGCCATGCCCAGCAGCTGCGGCACGTAGAGCTCGGTCTGGCGCGGCAGCAGCAGGTGCCAGAAGTCCGTCGGCCGGCCCCGGGCCTGGTTGTAGCGGATCGCCCGCTCCACGTTGAGGATGCCGCAGTTGTACGCGGCGATCGCGAGCAGCCAGTGGCCGCCCAGCTGATCGTGCAGCTGCTGCAGGTAAGTGAGCGCCGCCTTGGTGGAGGCGACCACATCGCGCCGCCCGTCGTACCACCAGTCCTGCTTCAGCCCGTAGAGCCGCCCGGTGCCCGAGGTGAACTGCCACATGCCCGCGGCGCGCGCGTACGAGGAGGCAAAGGGCTGGTAGGCGCTCTCGATCACCGGCAGCAGCGCCAGCTCGAGCGGCATGTGCCGCGCCTGCAGCTGCTTGACGATGTAGTAGAGATACATGTCCGCCCGGCCGAACACGCGCTGCAGGAATTCCGGGTGCTCGGCGTACCAGCGGGCCTCCTCGGCGATGATCGGCTTGTTGGGGTCGGGCAGCGCGAATCCGGCGCGAATGCGCGCGAAGAGGTTCGCATAATGCGGCTGCGCCGGCGCGGCCGGGGGCGGCACGGGCGCCGGCGCCGGCGCCGCGGCCTGCGGCAGCGCAGTCGG
>JAJYLP010000158.1 GCA_021787615.1 Pseudomonadota bacterium | reverse complement strand
GCCATGCAGAAGAAGCTGCGCTACGTGGTGAACATCGTGCGGCGCGACCCGGCGGTCGAGAACGTCGTGGGCTTCACCGGCGGGGGGGGCTGGCAGGGCCCGAACACCGCGCACATGTACATCACCTTGAAGCCGCTCGATGAGCGCAAGCTCACCGACGCGCAGGTGATCGCCCGCATGCGCCGCGCGCTCGCGGGCTTCACCGGCGCGCGGCTCTACCTGCGCACCAGCGGGGACATCCACTCCGGCGGGCGCCAGAGCTTTGCGCAGTATCAGTACACGCTGCTCTCGGACAATCTTCGGCTGCTCAACACCTGGGCGCCGAAGATCGAGAAGGCGCTGAAGAAGGACCCGCAGCTGCGCGATGTGAACTCCGATGCGCAGGCGAGCGGGCTCGATGTGCGGCTGCACATCGACCGCGCGCTGGCTGCGCGCTACGGCCTGAACCTCTCGCAGATCGACAATACGCTCTACGACGCGTTCGGGCAGCGCCTGGTGTCGACCCTCTACCAGGACATGAACCAGTACCACGTGGTCATGGAAGTGGACCCGAAGTTCTGGGACAAGCCCTCGACGCTGCAGGACCTCTACGTCAGCACCTCGGGCGGGGCGCTCTCGGGCACCCAGGCGAGCGCCGCGGCGGTGGGGGCGTTCCAGTTCCCGGGGATCACGCAGAGCAACGCGGCGCAGAACTTCCGGCTCAATCAGATCGCCGCCTCCACGGGCGGGGCGTCCACCGGCAGCGCCGACAGCACCCAGGCGGAGACCATGGTGCCGCTGTCGGACTTCGCGAGCTACGGGCCGGGCCTCACCCCGCTCGCGGTCAATCACCAGGGCCCCTTCGTCGCCACCACCTTCTCGTTCAACCTGCCGGTGGGCGAGCCGCTCGGGGTGGCCACCGCGGCCATCGAGCGCACCATGCGCGACATGGACGTGCCGATCGCGATCCACGGGCAGTTCGCGGGCAACGCGCGCCTGTTCCGCCAGACCGTCTCCGAGGAGCCGCTGCTGTTCCTCGCCGGGCTCGCGGCCGTCTATATCGTGCTCGGCATGCTCTATGAGAGCCTCGCGCAGCCCATCACCATCCTCTCGACGCTGCCCTCGAGCGGGGTGGGGGCGGTGCTGGCGCTGCTGCTGTTCGGTGAGCCGTTCAGCCTCATCGCGCTGATCGGGGTGATCCTGCTGATCGGGGTGGTGCTGAAGAACGCGATCATGATGGTCGATGTGGCGCTCGTGGCGCAGCGCACCGAGCGCATCGATGCGGCGCGCGCCATCCACGAGGCGTGCATGCTGCGCTTCCGGCCCATCATGATGACCACCATCGCAGCCATGCTCGGGGCGCTGCCGCTGGCGCTCATGAGCGGGCAGGGCTCGGAGATGCGCCGGCCGCTCGGCATCGCGGTAGTGGGGGGGCTGTTCATCAGCCAGATCCTCACCCTCTACACCACGCCCATCGTGTACCTGTATCTCGACCGCTTCCGCCTCTGGTTCGCCAGGACCTTCACGCGCCGCGGCGCGCTGGCCCTGTCCGCAGGGAGACCCGCCTCATGATCCGTCGAACATCGCCGCTCGTCGCGCTCGGCCTGTGTGCGGGCCTCGCCGGCTGCGCAGTCGGCCCCAACTATCACCGTCCGGCGGCGCCCCCCTCGCCGGTGTTCCGGGCGGCCGAGGGTTGGCAGCCGGCGGTGCCCGCGCGCATCTTCCCGAGCGACTGGTGGACGATCTATCGCGACCCGGTGCTCTCGCGCCTGGAGCGGCAGGTGGCGGTCTCGAACCAGAACCTCAAGGCCGCGGTGGCCGCGTACTATGCGGCCCGCGAGGCCGCCGGCGTCACCCGCGGCAGTCTCTTCCCCTCCATCAACCTCGGCGCCAGCCAGTCGCGCAGCGGCGGCGGGGCGGCCACGCAGTTCACCTTCGGCGGGGCGCGCACCGCGAATCAGGCCGGCGCCAGCGCCAGCTGGGATGTGGACATCTGGGGCCGGCTGCGCCGCGAGCTCGAAAGCGCCAATGCCAAGGCGCAGGCGAACGCGGCGGATGTGGCCGCCGCGCAGCTCTCGGCGCAGGACGCGCTCGCTCAGGACTACTTCCAGTTGCGCGCCTCCGAGCAGGAGCTGCGCCTGCTGAAGACCCTGGTGAAGGACGATCAGGACTCACTGCGCATCGCGCAGAACCGGGTCAATGCCGGCGTCACCACGCTGGCGGATGTCTATGCGGCGCGCACCCAGCTCGAGAGCACCCAGGCGCAGGAGGACACGGCGCTGCTGAATCGCGCCAAGCTCGAGCACGCCATTGCGGTGCTGATCGGCCGGGCGCCCTCGGAGCTGTCGCTCGCAGAGGGGCACCTCGCGGTGCAAGTGCCGGTGGTGCCCGCCGGCGTGCCCTCGCGGCTGCTGCTGCGTCGCCCGGACGTGGCGGCCGCCGAGCGCTCGATGGCGAGCGCCAATGCCGATATCGGGGTCGCCGAGTCGGCCTGGTTCCCGAGCCTGACGCTCTCGGGCTCGTATGACTTCGACTCCGCGGTGCTCTCGGGCCTGATCAAGGCAAGCAACGCGGTGTGGTCGTTCGGGCCGCAGGTGGCGCTGAATCTGTTCAACGGCGGGGCGACCATCGCGCAGACCCGCGAGGCGCGCGCCACGTACGATGAGACCGTCGCGACCTACCGGGAGACGGTGCTCGGGGCGTTCCAGCAGGTCGAGGATGACCTCGCGACGCTGCACTTCCTGCAGAGCGAGTACGCCGAGGAGCTCCAGGCGGTCGCCGACGCGAAGCGCTCCGAGACCCTGACGCTGAACCAGTACAAGGCGGGGATCGCCGACTACGCCAGCGTGCTCACCGCCCAGACCGCGCGGCTCAACGCCGAGATCACCGCCGTCAGCCTGCAGAGTGAGCGCCTGGTGGCGAGCGCCGATCTGATCGATGCGCTGGGCGGAGGGTGGCAGAGCTCATTGCTCAACGGTCCTAACGACGGCGTGACCCAGTCGCTGAGCAGCACGGTCGACTCGCGCTAGCGAGGCGCCTCGAGGTCATTGATCGATCGGGCTCGCTCCGCCCGCCAGACCTGCGGCGGCGTGGCGTTGGCGCATCGGAGCAGCTCCTGATCGCAGGAAATAATCACTGCGCCGCCCTCTGCGCCCGCCGCCGCATAGAACGCCGCACCGGCGCGCAGGCATGACCCTGTGCCCAAGGTGAGCGCCCGCTCGAGCAGCGGATCAAGGTCCACTTCAGTGACGAGCCGCGATTGCAGCAAGTCATCGGCAATTGCGACACCGCGCTCGGGATCGCCAAGCCGCCGCGAGAGTGCGCACGCGCCACTTCCAGGCGGGCAAAGGCCGCAAAGACGATGGGCTCCCCGAGGCGCATGACTGCACGCAGAAATGCCCGACTGCCGCTGGAGAGCGGGTCGGCGCCTGGCGACACGAATTCTTCGACGCCGACGACAATCAAATCTCGACACCGTTCATGATCTTCTTCGCCGTCTTCTTCAGCCGAGTTCATATCAATCTGTCGTCTTCTCCCCGGTCCTGAGATTGGCGACGCAGATCGCGGGCAGAATCAGCCCCACAGCGCTACTGCGGACCACAGCGCGGCCGTTGCGCACCACGGGCTCCCCGCGCGACAGGCGTTCCCGGCATG
>JAJYLP010000072.1 GCA_021787615.1 Pseudomonadota bacterium | reverse complement strand
GTGCCCGGGGCCGGACTCGAACCGGCATGGGGTTGCCCCCGAGGGATTTTCGTACCCGCTACGGCTTGCGCCGCTGCGCGCTGCTCGGTCGCGTTGCCGGCCGGCGCGCATTTGGGGTCTGGACTTTACCTTTGCCGTGCCGCAGCGGTGCGTGCCGCGCGGTTTAGGCAGGGGCCGTCAAGTCTCTACACTTTCCGCGCCCCACGCGGGCCGCGGCTTAGCTCGGTATTGCAGCCACCGCAACGTGCTGCTGGTCCACCGACTTTGACCCCATTCACACCGGGCGTTTCCGCCCCGGGTGCTCAACTTTTTGTTAAGTCCCTTGCGTCTACCTATTTCGCCACCCGGGCAGGGGTAGGCGGCTGATTCTACCCGAGCGCCGGATGGCCGGGGACCAAAGGGCTCGGTGGTGCAATACGCACCCTTACGTACGGGGGGTTGCGCACTGCCTATGGAGATAAGTGCCCGAATTGGCGAGACTTACCGTCCATCGAGATGGTGATGGGTCCATAAACGGCATGTCCGAGGCGATGCTCCAGGGCGAAAATCTCCACCTATGGCGTGGCGAGCGGCACGTACTGCGCGGCGTCGGCTTCACGGTCAAGAGCGGGGAGTGCCTGCAGCTGACCGGCCCGAACGGGGCTGGCAAGACGAGCCTGCTGCGCACGGTGTGCGGTCTCTCGTTCCCGGAGGGCGGCCAGATCCGCTGGCGGGGCGAGGACGTGCGGCGGGATCTGCCCGGTTTTCACAGCCAGATGGCGTACCTCGGGCATGAGCCGCCCTTGAAGATGGAGCTGACCGGGCGCGAGAACCTGCATTACTGGGTCGGGGTTCGCCGGCGCTACGCGCGGGCCGAACTCGACGGAGCGATCGAGCGGGTCGGGGGCCAGCGCTGGTCCGACCGACCGGTGCGCACGCTCTCGGCGGGGCAGAAGCGGCGCGTGGCGCTCGCGGGGCTCCTTTTGATGGCCGTACCGCTGTGGCTGCTCGATGAACCTACCACCAATCTGGATGTCGAAGGCCAACGACTGGTGGGCACTTTGATCGATGAACACCTCGCCGCCGGCGGGCTGGCCATGGCCGCCGTGCACCATCCGCTCGCGGTGTCCGAGCGGGGACTGAGACGATTGGAGCTGGGTGGTGGCTGAGGTGACTATCATGCAAGCCGCGCTGCCGAGCACGGGCCTTGAGCGCGGCTCGGCGCCCTCGGCCTTGGCGGTCGCGCGCCTCATGCTTGAGCGTGACCTCAGGCTCGCGTTCCGCAAGGCGAGCCAGCTGGTCCAGCCGCTCGCCTTCTTCGCGATGGTGACCACGCTCTTTCCGCTCGCCATTACCCCGGAGCTGAGCCGCCTGCGCCACATCGCCTCGGGCGTGCTGTGGGCCGCAGCGCTGCTCGCGTCCCTCCTGGCACTGGAGTTCCTGTTCCGCGACGACGCCCAGGACGGCACACTCGAGCAGTACGCGCTCTCGGGTCGCGCACTGACGGGACTGCTGTCGGCCAAGACCGCCGCACACTGGCTGCTCACCGGGCTGCCGTTGGCTCTGGTGGCGCCCATTGCCGCTGTCGCGCTCGGTGTGCCCGGCCGCGCGCTGCCTGGCATTCTCGCCTCGGTGACCCTCGGTACGGTGACCTTGAGCCTGCTCGGGGCGATCGGGGCGGCGCTCACCCTGGGGGTGCGCCGCGCCGGCGCGCTGCTGTCGCTGCTGACGCTGCCGCTGGCGATCCCGGTGCTGATCTTCGGCGCCCATGCAACGCAGCTGGCGATCCGCGGCAAGCCTTACGGCGCGCCGCTCACCTTGTTGGCCGCCCTGGCGGTCTTCGGCATGACCCTGGCGCCGCTCGCGGCGGCGGCGGCCGTGCGCATCAATCTCGAGTGAGGGCTCATCCGTAATGGCCTGGACCTGGTTTCACCGTCTCGCATCCCCCCCGCACGTGTACCGCATCGCCGGGCGGCTGACCCCGTGGTTCGCATGGCCCGCCGCGATCCTGCTCATCGCCGGGCTCATCGGGGGGCTCTGGCTCGCCCCGCCGGATTATCAGCAGGGTGATGCTTATCGCATCATGTACGTACATGCCCCCAGTGCTTGGCTGTCACTCATGGTGTACACGGTCATGGCCGTGGCGGGCGGGATCGGCTTGATCTGGCGCATGAAAGTGGCGCACGCCGTCGCCGCCGCCGCCGCGCCCATCGGTGCCTCCTTCACACTCGCGACGCTGGTGACCGGCTCGCTCTGGGGCAAGCCGATGTGGGGCACCTATTGGCAATGGGACCCGCGCCTGACCTCAGAGCTGCTATTGTTCTTTCTGTACCTGGGCTACATGGGGCTGCGGGCGGCGTTCGAGGACCTGCAGCGGGCGGACCGCGTGAGCGCGGTGCTCGCGGTGGTGGGAGTCATCAACGTGCCCATCATTCATTATTCAGTGGTGTGGTGGAATTCCCTGCACCAGGGACCCTCGGTCATGTATCTCGGCAAGCCCACCATGCCGCCCTCGATGCTGGTGCCGCTGCTCATCATGTTCCTCGGGTTCACGCTCTTCTTCGGCGCAGTGCTGCTGATGCGGTTGCGCGCCGAGGTGCTCAACCGCGAACGGGCTGCGCGCTGGGTCAGCGAGGCGATCGGTGGCGTGCCGAGCGGGCGCTGGGTCGGTGAGGAGATCGGCGCATGATGAGATTTCTTGACATGGGCGGGTACTACCCGTGGGTCTGGCCGGCCTATGCGGTCACACTCGGGGTGATGGGCCTGAACATTTATTGGGCGAAGCGGCTTCTTGCCCGCGCGCGGCGCGCGGCGCAGCGCAGGCTGGAGATGCAGGAGGAATCATGACACCGACTCGACGCCGCCGGCTGCTGCTGGTCCTCGGGATTCTCGCGGGCGTCTCGATCGCCGGCGGGCTCGCCCTGTCAGCGTTTCGCCAGAACGTGACCTTTTACTTCGTGCCGAGCCAGGTGGCCGCGGGCAAGGCGCCCGTGGGCGAGTCGTTTCGTCTCGGCGGGCTCGTGGCCAAGGGCAGCGTGCACCGCAAGCCCGGCAGCATGGAGGTGCGCTTCATGGTCACGGACTACAAGCATGAGATTCCGGTCGAGTACACCGGCGTGCTGCCGGACCTGTTCCGGGAGAACTCCGGCGTGATCGTGCACGGCAAGCTGCTGCCCGATGGGGTGTTCCTCGCCGACCAGGTGCTCGCCAAGCACGATCAGTACTACCGTCCGCCCGGCATCCGTCAGGCCTGGGGCATCCGTCACGGCGACCCGCGCGATCCGGCGCTCGATGCTCAGGCGCACCCGGTGCACGGCAGCGTCCTCGCCGCGACGGAATACGCGCGATGATCCCAGAGCTCGGGCAATTCGCGCTCATCCTCGCGCTGCTGCTCGCCGGGCTGCAGGCGCTGTTTGGCATCGCCGGGCCTGCACTTCGGCGCGATCGGTGGACCGCAGCGGTGGTGCCGGCGGTGGCCGGCCAGTTCGTCATGGTCGCCACCGCGATGGGCTGCCTGGTGAGCTCGTTCATCAACAATGACTTCTCGGTCCGGTACGTGGCCGAGAATTCCAACTCCGCGCTGCCGCTGTTCTACCGCATCGCCGGCGTCTGGGGAGCGCACTCCGGTTCGCTGCTGCTGTGGATCTTCCTGCTCGGCTGCTGGACGGTGGCGACGGCCTTCGGCACCCTGCGCCTGCCGCGCGACTTCGCCGCACGCGTGCTCGGGGTGCTCGGCGCGGTCAGCTTCGGCTTTCTGCTCTACACCGTGGTGACGTCAAATCCCTTCGTGCGGCTCGATCCGCCCTGGGCCGACGGGATGGGCCTGAACCCGCTGCTGCAGGATCCCGGGCTCGCCGTGCATCCGCCGCTGCTCTACACCGGGTACGTCGGCCTGTCGGTGGCCTTCGCGTTCGCCGGGGCGGCGCTGCTCGAGGGGCGGCTCGACCGGGAGTGGGCGCGCTGGACACGCCCGTGGACCACGGCGGCCTGGGCCTTCCTCACCTGCGGCATCGCCCTCGGCAGCTGGTGGGCGTATTACACGCTCGGCTGGGGCGGGTTCTGGTTCTGGGATCCAGTGGAGAACGCCTCGTTCATGCCGTGGCTGATGGCCACCGCGCTCATCCACTCGCTCGCGGTGACCGAGAAGCGGGGCCTGTTCAAGAGCTGGACGCTGCTGCTGGCGGTGCTCGGGTTCTCCTTGAGCCTCGTCGGCACCTTCCTGGTGCGCTCCGGGGTGCTCATCTCGGTGCACTCGTTCGTGGCGAGCCCCGGGCGCGGCGAGTTTCTCCTCGGTTTCCTCGGCATCATGATCGGCGCGGCGCTCGCGCTTTATGCCTGGCGGGCGCCGAAGATGCAGTCCGAGGCCGGCTTCGAGCTCACCGCGCGCGAGTCGTTTCTGCTGTTCAACAACATCCTGCTGGTGACCGCCTGCGGCACGGTGTTCGCCGGCGAGATGGCGCCGATCATCTCCAACGCCTTCGGGCTGGGCAAGCTCTCGGTCGGTCCGCCTTACTTCAACCCGACGTTCCTCATCTCGATGCTGCCGCTGCTTGCGCTGCTGCCGTTCGGGATTCATGCGCGCTGGAAGCGTGGCGGCCTCGGCGGCCGCGGCCGCCTGCTGCTTGTGACGCTCGCCGCCGCGGCGCTCATCGGCTGCGCGGTGGCCTTCGGAGTGTTCACCGGGGCGGGCGTGCTCTCGCCGGTGGGCATGACGCTCGGGGCGTGGATCATCCTCGCCTCGCTGATCGATCCGATCGATCGGCTGCGCCGGCGGATCGCCATTCCCCGCGCGGTTCTCGGCATGACCATCGCGCACATCGGCCTCGGCATCTTCGTGTTCTCCCTGACCAGCGTGCAGGCGTTCACGGCCGAGCAGGACGTGGCGCTGAGGAGCGGGATGATGGCCCGCGACGGCGGCTACGCGTTCCAGTTCCAGGGCATCAAATCGCTTTACGGACCCGATTACAGCGGCGAGCAGGCCAAGATCATCGTCACCCGGGGCGGCAGGCCGGTGACCGTGATGTACCCGCAGAAGCGCAACTATTGGGTGCAGCACATGGCGATCACGCATTCGGCGATCTTCATCAATCGCGGCAGCAACATCCTGGTGGCCCTGGGCCAGGATCTCGGCGATGGACGCTGGAGCTTCCGCCTGCAGGTTCGCCCGCTCGTGCTCTATATCTGGATCGCAGCGCTGATCATGGCCAGCGGCGGGCTCATCGCACTCACCGATCGGCGCTACCGCATCGCGGAAACGGCCGCGGATGAGGCGGCCGCAGCGCTCGCCGGGGGCGAGGCGCGATGATGCGTTACTTCATTCCGGTGGCGCTGTTCGCGGTGCTGGTGGTGCTGCTCGCCCTCGGCATCCATCAGGCGCCGCGCAAGGATCTGGTGCCCTCGCCGCTGATTGGCAAGCCCGCGCCGAGCTTCTCGCTGCCGAGCCTGAGCGATCCGAGCGCGCAGGTCACCACCGCCGCGCTGCGCGGGCACTGGTACCTGTTCAACGTCTGGGGCACGTGGTGCGTCTCGTGCCACATCGAGGAGCCGGAGCTGCTCGCCATCGCCCGCACGGGCCGCGTGCCGCTGATCGGGCTTGACTGGAAGGACAGCCGCCGGCAGGCGATCGCCTATCTGCAGGCCAAGGGCAATCCCTATCAGCAGATCGCCTTCGACCCGGGCGGGCTCGAGGCGATCCATTGGGGCGTGTACGGGGCGCCTGAGACCTTCCTCGTCAATCCCCAGGGCATCATCGTGTACAAGTACATCGGTCCGATCACCCCGCGCGCCTGGGTGCGAGATTTCCTGCCGCGCCTGCCGGCCGCCCACGCGGTGAGCGGTTCATGATGCGCGCCGCGCTACGCAGCGGGGCGCTTGCCGCGGTGCTGCTGCTGGCCGCGCCGTTCGCGCACGCGATCGCCCCGACGCGCATGCCGACTCCGGCGCTCGAGGCCCGCTACGAGCGGCTGATTCACGGCTTTCGCTGCATGCAGTGCCAGGACGAGTCGCTCGCGAACTCCCCGGTCAGTCTCGCGGCGGATATGCGCCGGCAGATCCGCCAGATGCTGCTCGCCGGCGCCACCGACCAACAGATCCGCAATTTCTTCGTCTCGCGCTACGGCTACTTCATCCTCTTCAAGCCGCCGTTCGTGCTGAAGACCGCGTGGCTCTGGCTCGCCCCGGTGGTGCTGCTCGCCACCGGCGCGCTGAGCGCGGCGTGGGTGATCCGCCGGCGCGCGGCGCTGGCGGCTCGTGACGACAACGATGAGGATGAGCCCCTCGATGACGGGCTTGCCGGCCCGGGAAAGCACACCTGATGATCGTCTTCATTCTCTTTGCGACGATGCTGATTGTCATCGCCGCCGGCCTGGTCGTGATTCCGCTCATCCGGCCGCTGCGCTCGCAGCGCCCGCCGGCGCGCTGGGCGGCGCTGTTCTCGTGCGTGGCGCTGGCTGGCGGCTCGGCGGCGATGTACGTGAAGTTCAGCAACTGGTCGTGGCAGGCCAATCCCGGCGTCGCCTCACCCGAATCCCCGGTCGAGCAGCTCATCCATCACCTCGATGAGCATCCGAAGGACCTCGCGGACTGGCTGAAGCTCGGTAAATCCTATGTGGTGCTGCAGGAGTACCCGCTCGCGGTGCGGGCGTTCCAGCACGCCGCCCGGCTCGCCGGCGGTCGCAGCGCGCCGGCATTGATTGGCGAGGCCGAGGCGATGATACTGATCCGTGATTCCTCGCTGAACGGCAAGGCGGGAGAGCTGATCGAACAGGCGCTGGTCATTGATCCGAACTCGCCGAAGGCATTGTTCTTCGGCGCCGCGGAGGCCATGCGCCGCGGCGATCTGGCGCTGGCGCGCAGCCGCTTCGGCAAGTTGCTGGCCATGCACCCGCCGGCCGATGTTCAAGTCGTGTTAAAGCGTGAAATTGCCGCGATTGATGCAAAGATGGAGGCTAAGAAGCCGACAACTTCGGCGAAAGCGGTCAAGCCGGCTCGGGGCTGAGACGTGTCGCCTGCAAAGGCGCAGACGTGACAGGAACCCAAGGGGCCTACCGCGGGTCTTATGTTGAGCGGCGGCAGTGCCGCCGCGGGTTTCCCCCCCGAACCCGTTCTGTGTCCGACCAAAGGAGAGCACTCATGATTCACCCAGCTCATGAGGGACCCCAAGCCCAGAAGGCGAGCAGTGGACGTGGATTTGCGTCCATGAGCCAGGAGCGCCAGCGCCAGATCGCCAGCATGGGCGGCAAAGCCGTGCCCGACGGCAAGCGCAGCTTCTCGCAAAACCGGCGGCTCGCCGCCGAAGCCGGCCGCAAGGGCGGTCAGAGCGTGCCGGACGAGAAGCGCAGCTTCTCGCAAAACCGGCGGCTCGCCGCCGAAGCCGGCCGCAAGGGCGGTCAGAGCGTGCCGGACGAGAAGCGCAGCTTCTCGCAGAACCGTCAGCTCGCCGCCGAAGCCGGCCGCAAGGGCGGTCAGGCCAGCCACTCGATCCACCGCGAGTAAGTTGACACGGCGCGCCGCCTGCGGCGGCCGCCGGCGCGGCGCGATCGCCGCGGTGCGCAGAGGCGCTGCGGCGGGGATGCGCCCGGGCGCTCGTTGCGATTCGCGGGTGTCCGCCGAGGCTTGCGACACAGCACCGGCGGTGAGCGTCACCGGCGAGTCCCGCCGGAGTGTCACGCGCCCAGTGCGGGCCGCGAAGCCGCACATCGCAAAGAATCCCAAGAGGGGGCCGATGCGCTGCGCCACACGGGGCGCGACAGGCTGCGCTCGTGCTTGCGGCGCGCCGGCGCGAGGTTGACCGGCGAGCGGTACCGTACTATCGTCGTCGCCGTGACTGGGGGAGCCCCGGCAAGGGGCTGAGAGGCCGATGGCGCCTGCGGGCGCGGCGCGGCGACCCTTCGAACCTGATCCAGTTCATGCTGGCGTAGGAAAGTTGTTTTCGCGGGCTTTCTCGCGGCTGCGTGTCTGGGTCTCCTGCGGTTGATCCGCTGAAGGAGCCTCCACGATGAACGCCGTTCCCAAGGTCGTCGCCGACCCGCTGCCCGCCTCACGCAAGATCCATGTGCAGGGCGCCCGGCATGCGGATGTGCGCGTGCCCATGCGCCAGATCTCGCTGCATCCCTCGAGCGGTGAGCCGCCGCTCACCGTCTACGACTCCTCGGGACCGTACACCGACCCTGAGGTGCGCATCGACATCGAGAGCGGCCTGCCGCCGCTGCGCGAGCGCTGGATCCATTCACGCGGGGACGTGGAGGCTGTCGAGGGCCGCGCGGTGCGCCCCGAGGACGACGGCTTCGCCGGCCCGCAAGCCGCGGCGCGCCCCTTTGCCGCGATCCGCCGGCCGCTGCGGGCGCGCGCCGGCCGGGCCGTCAGCCAGCTCGCCTATGCGCGCGCCGGGATCATCAC
Source organism: Pseudomonadota bacterium (assembly GCA_021787615.1). GTDB lineage: Bacteria > Pseudomonadota > Gammaproteobacteria > Steroidobacterales > Steroidobacteraceae > 13-2-20CM-66-19. The sequence continues at coordinate 9,963 of JAJYLP010000072.1, read as the reverse complement.
CCCGGAGATGGAGTTCATCGCGATCCGCGAGAACCTCGGGCGCGCGCGCGCCGAGGCAGCCGCGCGCGACGGCAACGACTGGGGCGCGAGCATTCCCGAGCATGTGACCCCGCAGTTCGTGCGCGCGGAGGTGGCCGCGGGCCGCGCCATCATTCCGGCCAACATCAATCACCCGGAGCTCGAGCCGATGATCATCGGGCGCAACTTCCTGGTGAAAATCAACGCCAACATCGGCAACTCCGCGGTCAGCTCCTCGATGGCCGAGGAGGTCGAGAAGCTCGTATGGGCGATCCGCTGGGGCGCCGACACGGTGATGGACCTCTCGACCGGGCGGAACATCCACACCATCCGCGAGTGGATCCTGCGCAACTCCCCGGTGCCGATCGGCACGGTGCCGATCTACCAGGCGCTCGAGAAGGTCGGCGGGGTGGCCGAGGCACTCACCTGGGAGGTGTTCCGCGACACACTGATCGAGCAGGCCGAGCAGGGGGTCGATTACTTCACCATCCACGCCGGCGTGCGCCTCGCGTACATCCCGCTCACCGCCGAGCGCGTGACCGGCATCGTCTCGCGCGGCGGCTCGATCATGGCCAAGTGGTGCCTGGCGCATCACCGCGAGAGCTTCCTCTACGAGCACTTCGAGCAGATCTGCGAGATCTGCCGCGCGTATGACGTGAGCTTCTCCCTCGGCGATGGGCTGCGCCCCGGCTCGATCGCCGATGCCAACGATGCGGCGCAGTTCGCCGAGCTCGAGACGCTCGGTGAGCTGACGCGCATCGCCTGGCGGCACGACTGCCAGGTGATGATCGAGGGCCCGGGCCACGTGCCGATGCACAAGATCAAGGAGAATATGGACAAGCAGCTCGCCTGCTGCGGCGAGGCCCCGTTCTACACCCTCGGGCCGCTCACCACCGACATCGCCCCGGGCTACGATCACATCACCTCCGCGATCGGCGCAGCCATGATCGGCTGGTACGGCACGGCGATGCTCTGTTACGTCACGCCCAAGGAGCACCTGGGGCTGCCCGACCGCAACGACGTCAAGACCGGCGTGATCACCTACAAGATCGCCGCACATGCGGCGGACCTCGCCAAGGGACACCCGGGGGCGAGGGCGCGCGACGATGCGCTCTCGCGCGCACGCTTCGATTTCCGCTGGGAGGACCAGTTCAATCTCTCGCTCGATCCGGACACCGCCTGCGCCTTTCACGATGAGACGCTGCCGAAGGAGGCGCACAAGGTGGCACACTTCTGCTCGATGTGCGGCCCGAAGTTCTGCTCCATGCGCATCTCGCACGAAGTGCGCGCCGAGGCGCGCGAGCAGGGCATGCGGGAGATGGCCGAGAAGTTCCGCGCTGCCGGCGGGCAGCTGTACGTTCCCGCCGAGGAGGGCTGAGCAGTGCGCGCCACAGTGATCGGCGCCGGCGTCGCCGGACTTGCCTGCGCGGTGGAACTCGCCGAGCGCGGCGCCGCGGTCGAGGTGCTCGAGCGCAACGCCTCCCTCGGCGGGACCGGCTGCTCCTGGTTCGCCGGCGGCATGCTGGCGCCCTGGTGCGAGCGAGTGAGCGCCCCGCCGCACATCGTGGCGCTCGGGGACGAGGGCTTTGCGTGGTGGGCCGAGAGGTACCCCGGCATGGTGCGCCGCGGCACTCTGGTGCTCGCGCACGCGCGCGACCTCGGGGAGCTGAAGCAGTTCGCGCGGCGGACCGAGCACTACGAGTGGCTCGATGCCGAGGGCATCGCGGGGCTCGAGCCGGACCTCGCCGGGCGTTTCGAGCACGGGCTTTACTTCAAGGAGGAGGCGCACATCGATCCGCGCGCCGCGCTCGAGGCGCTCGCCGAACGCGTGCGCCGCTTCGGCGGCACGATCCACTTCGGCATCGAGGCCGGACACGGCGCGACCCAGCAGGGCGAGTGCGTCATCGACTGCACCGGGCTCGGGGCGCGGGCGGTGCTCACCGATCTGCGCGGCGTCAAGGGAGAGATGCTGCACGTGCAGGCGCCGGATCTGACGCTCACGCGCACGATCCGCGTGCTGCATCCGCGCACGCCGGTGTACGTGGTGCCGCGGGGCGGCGGACGTTACATGATCGGCGCGACCATGATCGAGAGCGATCAGGCGAGCCGCATCTCGGCGCGCGCGATGCTCGAGCTGCTCGGGGCGGCCTATGCGCTGCATCCGGCCTTCGGTGAGGCGGAAATCGTCGAGATCGGCACCGGAGTGCGCCCGGCCTTTCCCGACAACCTGCCGCGCCTCACGCGCCGCGGCGGGACGCTCTACGTCAACGGCCTCTTCCGGCACGGATTCCTCGCCGCGCCGGCGCTGGCGCGCCGCGCCGCGGAGTTCGTGCTCGAGGGGCGCGAGGACCCGCAGGTGATGCATTGAACATCCAGATCAACGGTGAGTGGCGCGAAGTACGAGCCGCAGATCTTACCGCGGCGCTCGCCGAGCTCGGGTTCGCCGACGCCGTCATCGCCACGGCGGTGAACGGCGAGTTCGTGCCGGCCGCATCGCGCGCCACGGCCACGCTCGCCGAGGGCGACCGGCTCGAAGTGCTCGCGCCCATGCAGGGGGGCTGAATGCTCACGCTCTACGATGTGCCGGTGCGCTCACGGCTGCTGCTCGGCACCGCCCGCTATCCCTCTCCGGCGATACTGACCGAGGCGGTCAAGGCAAGCGGCGCGGAGGTGGTCACCGTGTCGCTGCGGCGCGAGGCGGCGGGCGAGCGCGCCGGACAAGCCTTCTGGTCGATCGTGCGCGACCTCGGCGTGCGCGTCCTGCCCAACACCGCCGGCTGCCATACGGTCAAGGAGGCGGTGACGACCGCGCACATGGCGCGCGAGGTGTTCGGCACCAGCTGGGTGAAGCTCGAGGTGATCGGTGAGGAGGACACGCTACAGCCGGACGTGTTTGCGCTGGTGGAGGCTGCGCGCATCCTCTGCGCCGAGGGCTTCGAGGTGTTCCCCTATACCACCGAGGACCTGATCGCCGCGGAGCGGCTCTGCGCGGCCGGCTGCCGGGTGCTGATGCCGTGGGGCTCGCCGATCGGATCGGGCCACGGACTGAACAACCTCTTTGGCCTCAAGGCGCTGCGCGCCCGCTTCCCCGGCGTGCCGCTCGTGATCGACGCCGGCGTCGGCGTGCCGTCGCACGCCGCCCAGGCACTCGAGCTGGGATTTGACGCGGTGCTGATCAACACCGCGGTCTCGCAGGCGGCCGATCCGGCGCGCATGGCTGCGGCGTTCGCACAGGCCGTCGCCGCGGGCCGCGAGGCGTTTCTCGCCGGGCCGATGGAGCCGCGCGAGATGGCGGTCCCCTCGACGCCGGCAGTGGGAACCGCGCTGCTGCGCTGATGCTCGCGCGCGTCTATCCCATCGTCGGGAGCGCCGAGTGGATCGCGCGGCTCCTGCCGTGCGGCGTGCGATTGATTCAACTGCGCATCAAGGAGCGCCCCGAGGGGCTGCGCGAGCAGATCCGCGCGGCGCGGCAGCTGTGCGGGGGCGCCGGCGCGCAGCTCATCGTCAACGATCACTGGCAGCTCGCCCTCGAGGAGGGCTGCGATTTCGTGCACCTGGGTCAGGGCGATCTCGATGCCGCCGACGTGCCGGCGCTGCGCCGCGCGGGTGTGCGGATCGGTATCAGCACGCATGATGAGACCGAGCTCGAGCGCGCGCTCGGGCTTGCGCCCCAGTACGTGGCGCTCGGGCCGATTTACCCCACGCTGCTGAAGACGATGGCTTTCGCACCACAGGGCCTCGAGCGCATCGGGCAGTGGAAACGGCGCAGCGGCGAGCTGCCGCTGGTGGCGATCGGCGGCCTGACGCTCGAGCGCCTGCCCGGGGTGTTCGCCGCCGGGGCCGACTGCGCTGCGGTGGTCACTGACATCGTGCGCAATCCCGATCCCGAGACCCGCATGCGCGCCTGGGTGGCTGCGGGTGAGGTCCGCTGATGAGCGAGCGGTACGCACGCCAGGTCGTGTTGCCCGAGATTGGCGCGAGCGGCCAGGCGCGTCTCGCGGCGGCCCGCGTGCTCGTCGCCGGCGCCGGCGGACTCGGGTGCGCGGTCCTGCAGTACTTGTGCGCGGCCGGCGTGGGCCGCCTCGAGGTGGTCGATCCAGACCGGGTGGAGCTGTCGAATCTGCACCGCCAGCCGCTCTATCGCATGGGCGATGTCGGGGCGCCAAAGGCCCGGGTGGCCGCCGCGAGCCTTGCGGCCCTCAACCCGGAAGTCTCGATCGAAGCGGCAGTCGAGCGCCTGACGCCGGCGAACGCCGCCGCGTGGTGCGCGCGGGCCGATGTGGTGGTCGATGCCGCCGACAGTCTCGCGCTCACCTACATCCTCAGCGACGAGTGCCGCCGCCAGGGTAAGCCGCTCATCAGCGCCTCGGTGGTCGGCCAGTCCGGTTACGCCGGTGTCTTCTGCGGCGCAGCGCCGAGCTTCCGCGCCGTGTTTCCCGAGATGCCGTATCGAGCGGGCTCGTGCGCCGAGAGCGGTGTGCTCGGCAGCGCCGTCGGCGTGTTGGGCACGCTGCAGGCGCACCTGGCGCTCGCGCAGCTGCTTGGCCTCAGCCCGCCGGTGCTCGGACGAGTGGTGAGCGTCGATCTGGCGACGCTGCGCTTCGGCGGGTTCTCCTTCGCCGGCGCGAGCGAGCCGCCCGAGCCGCTGCTGCGCTTCATCGCCGCGCCCGAGGTGCGCGCCGGCGATGTGGTGATCGATCTGCGCAGCCTCGCCGAGGCGCCCGTCTCGCCGTTTCCGGATGCCCTGCGCCTCGGGGTCGAGGAGGTTGCCTGTCAGGCGCTGCCTGCGGGGGCGCGAGTGGTGCTGTGCTGCCGGTCGGGCATCCGGGCATGGCGCGCCGCTCGCGCGCTGCTCGAGCGCCAGGTGTGCGACGTGGCGCTCATTGCCCTCGGGGAGTGAGCCGTGGTGCGCCGCCCCGCTGTGCTGGTGATCGCAGGCTCCGACAGCAGCGGTGGCGCGGGGTTGGCGCGCGATGTGCGCACGCTCGAGATCATGGGGGCCGATGCCCTGTGCGCCGTGACCGCCGTCACGGCGCAGACCGACGCCACAGTGCTCGGCGTGCACGTGGTGCCCCCGCAGCAGGTCCGCTTGCAGATCGAGGCGGCCTTCGCAACAGGCCCGATCGGTGCGGTGAAGATCGGCATGCTGGCCGAATCTGCCACCATCGACGCGGTGGCCGACGCGCTGCACTCCGCGCCTGCGGCGCCGCTGGTGCTCGATCCGGTCTTGCGCGCCTCCTCGGGCGCGGAGTTACTTGTGGAGGGCGGGATCCGCCGGCTGCGTGCGCGGCTGTTTCCGCTCGTCACCCTTCTGACACCCAACATTCCCGAGGCCGCCTGCCTGGCTGGCGAGTCGCTGGACACCGATCCGGAGCCGGCCCGCCTCATCAAGTGGGCGCGAGGACTTCTCGCCGAGGGCGTGCACTCGGTGCTGATCAAGGGGGGGCATGCCCGCGGCGAGACGGCTGCCGATGTGCTCGTGCAGCCGGATGCCGAGCCACTGTGGCTGTCCAGCCCGCGCCTGAGCGCCAGCCGGCGCGGCACCGGCTGCGCGCTCGCCTCGGCGATCGCGGCTGCGCTCGCCGCCGGGGCGGACCTGCCGGAGGCCTGCCGTCGTGGCCGGGCACACGTGCTTGCGCTCCTTGCCGAAGCGCAGGCCGGTGCGCGCGCCGCGCCGGCTGCCGCTGGCGGCCTCGGCAGGGTCGGCTGCGAGTGAGTGGCTTCGGGCAGGCTGGGCGCGCAGGGGGGGTTGCACGGGCGGGGCTCAACCCCACATCCTGTTCCAATCCGGGGGATTTCCGCACCTCGGGATTCCCTCTTCAGGACCCGCAGGGGTCTGCCAAAGACGATGAGTCTTGCGATGTCAAAGCGATTTCGACTCCCGCTGGGCGTGCTCCTCGCCCTGAGCGCCGGCGCGGCGCTCGCCGCCGATCCGAGCGCGCAGCAGATTTTCCTCGCCGTGCGGGCCGGGAACATCGCGCAGGCCGAGCAGATGGTGGCGCAGGCGCTGCGTGAGCATCCGAACAGCGCCAAGGCGCACTTCGTGGCCGCGGAGGTCGAGGCGCGGGCCGGCAACTTCGGCAACGCGCGCAGCCAGCTCGCCCAGGCGCAGGCGCTCGCCCCGGGGCTGACCTTCGCCAGTCCCCGCGCGGTGCGCGACTTGCGGCGCGAGCTGGGCGTGGCGCCGGGCGGCGCCGCCGCTGCGCGCGCGCCGCACCGGGGGCACCTCGGGTGGGCCCTGCTGCTGATCGGCGGGGTGCTGGTGGTGTGGATGATCGTGCGCCGGCGCATGGCCGCCGACCGCCCGACCGATCCCGGACAGTATCCCGCCGGCATGGCTCCCGGGTCCGGCCCCATGGGCGTCCCGCCCGGCGGGTACCCGCCGGGCGCTTATCCGCCCGGCTACGCCCCGGGGTATCCGCAGACGGGCTGCGGAATCATGGGCAATCTCGCCTCCGGCGTCGCCATCGGCGCCGGTGTCGCCGCAGGCGAGGCGCTCGTGGGGCACGTGCTGGAGGGCAATCGCGGCGGGGGCGTGATTTCCGAGGCCGCGGTGGCGCCGGCGATCGACCCGCAGGTCAATGCGGACCTCGGCGGCAACGACTTCGGACTGAACGACCCCGGCTCCTGGGACGATGGGAGCGGCGGCGGAGATGGCGGCTGGATCTGAGTGCGGACAGCCGCTTCAGGGGCTCTCGCTGAGCCACCGGCGGGAGAGCGGGCCGACCGTGGTCGCCTGCACGAGAATGCTGAAGAGGGCGATCAGGTAGGTGGCCGTCACGATCAGCGCCCGGGCGGGGCCGGCCGGCAGCGACAACGCGAGGGCCACGGACAGAGCCCCGCGCAGTCCGGCCCAGGTCATCAACTTGACGAAGTGCGGCTCGAAGCGCTGCTCGAGCCGCGGAAAGCGCCGCAGCAGCGTGGCCGGCAGGCCGACGCTCACGGCGCGGGCCACCAGCACCAGGGGCAGGGCGAGCACCGCCGGAAGGAGGTACTCGCGCACCGTGCCGGCGAGCGCGGTGAGCTGCAGGCCAACGAGGCCGAACAGCAGCAGATTGAGCAGATCGTCCGTGAGTTGCCAGAACTGGAACAGCCGCTCGCGCGTGGGCTGGGCGAGCGCGTAACGACGCCCGTGCCATCCAACCGCCAGGCCCATGAGCACCGTTGCGATCGGTGCGGAAACACCCAGCGCAAGCGCCGAGTCGTAGCCTGCCGTGGCAAGCGCGAGGGTGATGAGGATTTCCACCGACGGGCTGTCCGCCGTGCGCAGCAGCGCCACGGCGCCCAAACCCACGAGCGCACCGAAGGCGATCCCACCGAGCACCTGCCGCGCGAACAGCTCCGCAATCTGGCCCGTCGCGGGCATGTGCGCGGCGCTGAATCCCAGCAGCATGACGAACAGCACAACGCCCGTGCCGTCGTTGAAGAGCGCCTCCCCGGTGATCTTGGTGAGCAGCGACGGTGGCACACGCGTCTTGCTGAGCAGACCGAGCGCGGCGATCGGGTCGGTCGGTGAGATCAGCGCCCCGAAGAGCAGGCTCTCTCGCAGCGTGATCGGCAGGCCGAGCAGGCGCGTCAGGTAAAAGAATGTCCACCCGATCACAGCAGTCGAGATCAGAACACCCACGGTGGCGAGTAGCAGCACGATCCAGCGCGCGCGCCGCAGCGCGACGACATCGACGTGCAGGCTCCCCGCGAACAGCAACAGCCCGAGCAGCCCGTGGAACACCAGGTCCGGAAAGTCCACCCCGCGCGCCACCTGCTCGCCCCAGGCGGCCACCTGCGGCACGAAGTGACCCACGGTCACCGTGCCCAGCGACAGCAGCAGCGCCACCACCGTGATACCGATGCTGTCGGGCAGGCGCACGAGCTTGTGGTTCGCGTAGCCGCTCAAGGCGACCACGGCGATGACGGCCGAAATCAGAGTGAAGACGGGCATCAGCGCCCCGCACAGTGCGTGGGGCGCTTCAGCGCGAGGCGTATGGCGGCGGGCGGTTGCGCTCTCGGCACGCGGGCTTCCGCACTCCAGGGTGGGGCTCGTCCGGCATGATGACACGCCCGGGCCGCGCTGCGGCCCGGGGGCGCGCCAAGGGCGGTCTCAGAGGGCGTTGAAGATGCTGCCCACCAGGTCGCTGGCGAGGCCGAAGCCGGCGCCCATGCCCAGGCCCGACATGACGTTGCCCATGAATCCGCCGCCGGTGCCGGCGTAGGGCTGCTGCGCCCAACCGCGGGTCTGATAGGCCGGCTGGGGTTGGGAATTGATGTGCGACTCGAGGGAATGGATGTACTCGGCCATCTGCTGGATGAGCATCAGCGCCGACTGGTTCTGCTTCTGGATGGCGAAGGCCGTCTCGCGCAAATCGAGCGTCAGTTCGCGCGAGAGCTCCTGGTCGGTGAGTTTCGCTTGCAGCTTGTCGGCCAGCGCCTTGACGCCCTGGCCGACCTGATCGGCCTGATTCTGCAGTTGCACGGCCTGGTTTTCGGCGGTCTGATAATCCATGGTGCGCTCCGGATGATGAACGATTCTTGTCTTGGGCGCGGGGCCCCGTGCTTCGACCCCGCTCGGGCGCGGTCGGTTCCATCCCCGAGGTGGGGACGCCACGATCGCCGTTCAAGGCGTACGGGGCGCGTCAGGACGTGGTCAGCGCTTGGGCGCTATGGTGCGCCGGTTCGCCCCATTAGAACAGAGAGACAGGTCGCATGCCGATCTCACGCGCTCACGTGCTGCTCGCCGCGCTCACCGTGGTGCTGGCGCTCGCCTCGCCCGGCTCGCGCGCCGCCGAGGCGGCTGCGCCGTTGCGCAAGCTGGCGACCCTGCAGGTCCTCGGGCGGCCGCTTGCAGTGTTCGACATCAGTTTCGTCAGTGCCGACGGCGTCTATGCGCTCTCGGACCGCTCGAACGGCGGAGTCGAGTTCTTCAACAGCGCGAGCGGCGCGTTCCGCGGCCGCGCCACGGGATTCGCCGGTTACGATCGGACCAAGGGTTTCGATGCCGCGGGGCCGAACGGCCTCGTCGCGGTGGGTCGCGGCCAGTTCTGGGCTGGCGACGGCGACAGCACGGTCAAGGTGATCGACTTGCGCAGCCGCAGGGTGATCGTGCGCATCGCCACGGGCGGGCGCAGGCGCACCGATGAGATGACCTACGATCCGCGCGATCATCTGGTCGTGGCGGTGAACAATGCGGACGATCCGCCGTTCGTGCGCTTCATCTCCATCCGTACGCGCAGGGTGCTCGGCCGGCTGGTGCTCGCGCAGGCCGCGGACGGGGCGGAGCAGCCCGTCTGGGATCGGGCCTCGGGGCTGATTTACCTGTCCATACCCTCGCTCGATCACGATCAGGCGCGCGGTGCGGCGGCGGTGATCGATCCGCGCAGGCGCGCGCTCGTGCGCCTGCTGCCCCTCGCGCGGTGCATGCCGGCGCGGCTCGCGCTCGGCCCCCATCAGCATCTGCTGGTCGGCTGCAGCGACGATGGCGTCGCGGCGGGTTTCCCGGCACGCTCGTTCGTCATGAGCACCAGCGGTCGCATCGTGGCGCGGCTGCCCCGGGTCGGCGGCTCCGACGAGGTGTGGGCCGATCCGCGCGCGCGCCGTAACTACCTCGCAGCGGTCGCCAACACGGGCGGTCCGGTGCTCGGGGTGGTCGAGTCGCTGACGGACCGGTGGCTCGGCAATGTGCCGACTGGGCCGCACGCGCATTCGGTCGCCGCCGATGCGCCCACCCGTAGGGTGTTCGTTCCGATCGCCGGCGGTGCCGGCAGCCCGTGCCCGAACGGCTGCATCGAGGTGTTCGCTCCGCGCTGGGCGGCTGCGGTCGCGGCGCGCCGTGATGCGGCACGCCGCGCTTCGGCCTTACCAGCAGGTCGCGGTGGAGTCGCCGCCCGATGAATCCTGCGCCGCCTGCAGACCGACCGAATTCACGCTGAACGAGGCGCAGCTGGTGTCATT
>JAJYLP010000071.1 GCA_021787615.1 Pseudomonadota bacterium | reverse complement strand
ACAGGCTCGGCTTGCGGATGCCGGCGCGGAAGGACAGCAGGTCGCCCAGGTACTGGTTCATGCCCTCGTACACCCACAGCAGGTCGGTGCGCTGGGGGATCTGGTAGTTGTCCGTGGTGAGGTCCCATGGCCGGCGGTACTTGCCGTTCCAGGAGTGCGAGAACTCGTGTGTGACCAGATCGCCCATGACCAGCTGTGCCGTCGGGTTCGTCATGAAGTCCGCCGGCGCCCGGTTGTCGCTCGACTGGTGGTGCTCGACGCCCTCGAAGCTGATCTTGTTCGAAAGCGACAGCAGCGCGTGATAGTTATACCAGTGACGCGAACCGTACAGCGCGAACGCCTCGGCCGGCACGTTCTTGTACGCGTCCATGATCTTGGCCGGCACGTCGAGGTCCTGCGGGGCATCGGCGAACATGTCGAGCCACATGTGGGCATCGCCCTGATGCCACAGCAGCACCTTCTTGTAATAGCGGCCGATGAACAGCGGCGAGTCCCCCACATAGGTCAGCGGCTCCTCCTTGAAGTTGACGCGCTGGCCGTCGCGGCTCTCGGTGGTGAGCGCCGTGCTGTACCCCCAGCCCTTGGGCAGGATGACGCTCGCCTTCAGATAGTAATGGTGATAATTGATGTCGTTCTGATAGAAGAGCACCCGCGTCCAGGTGAGCACCGCGACGTTGGGCGAGGCCCGCCTGCTCGTGCCCCCGTTCAACAGCACGGTGAACTGCACTTTGATCGAGTCCACGCCCTGGGGCACCATGACGTGAAAGGCGTACATGTCCACCTTGTCGCGGTGCCAGGCCAGCGGCTGGCCGTTGGCGCTCACCTTGATCTGCGAGACGTCGGCGAGCGGGCCGTGCGGCGCGTGATAGCCGGGGATCCACTGCGGGTACACGAATGTAAACGGCCCCGGGCGTACCGGGATCTGCATGGTCGAGGTGGCAAAACCCCGGCCCGCGGTGCGGGCATCGAGCACCAGAGTCTCGGGGTTGGCCTGGGTGGCGTAGGGAACGGCATTGGCGTTGGGTTCGGGGATCAGGCCCGCAGCGCTCGTCGCCGCGCACAGCCCGAGCGCCGCGACCGCAAGCGCGGAGCGCATCAAGAGTTGCTTCACGGAATACCCCTCCATCGGTTATGGTTCTTGCCGGCCCCAGCTGCATGCCGGCCCGAAAAAAAAACCACTATGCCACGGCGGCGGCGCCCGGGCGCGTCGGCACCTCGTGTGGTTGCGATGAACCGTGTGTCTGGCGGGACGAAGCGCAGCATGCTACCGGGGTCCGATTGATTCATTCCAGATCCGCTTCTCCATGACTGCAACGGCCCCGGATCCACGGCTGCAGCGCCACGGTCCCGTTTCGATGCGCTGCGGCTGACGCTCTCGTGCCTCTCCCCGGTCTTCTCCGTCTATGGGCCCGGCGCCGACGTGCTGCGCCAGAGCGGCACCGGAGCGGCGGCACTGTTCGCGCTCGGCACCGCGCTTGCGGCGGTCTGGGGCATGGAGTACGCGGAGCTCGGTTCGGCCTATCCCTGCGCCGGCGGCGACTACGTGGGCGTCGGCTCGATTCTCGGGCCGGCCGCCGCGTTCGCCTGCCTCGTGCTGTGGGCGACGATCATTCTGCCGACGAACGCGTACCTGGCGAAACTCAGCGGCACCTACAGCACTCCGCTGCCACCCGGGAACGCCCCGCGCCCATCGTGTACGGCTCGATGCTGCTCACGGTGCGCGCCAGCGCACTGCTCACCGGTGTGTCCCTCGCAATCGAGTTCGCAGCGGTGCTGGTTGCGCGCACGAAGGGTCGCACGGGCGGTGCCGGACGTTGGCGCTCGCCGCTGTTTCCGCTTGCGCCATTGCTTGGCCTTGCGCTGGCGCTCACCTTCGCGGCAGCGGACCGGGCGGATGCCTCGATTGCCAGGCCAAGCCTGCTCGCCCTGGGCGCACTGCTCGCCGCTGCGCTGCTGTGGCATCGCTTCGTGTTGCGCAAGGGTCCCGGCGGCTGGGCGGCGCGCCTCGAGGCGGAGCGCGGCGCATTATCCGAGGCGTCGCACGCAAGCCCCGCCCGTGTCAGCGCCGCCGGTGAGCCGGACGGCTCAGATCACCTGCGCGCGTATCGGCGGCGCGATGCGGACAGTCGAAGTCACGAGCGACGGCGCCTGTCACCGGCGCCGCCGCTCGCGCGTCCTGGCTCCTCGCTGCGCGCGGTCAGGGTGCGATCGGCGTCCCGCCAACCACCCCGCTCACTCCGTAGCTCGAGACGGTCTGATTGAACGCGGACACGGCCGTGCTCAGGAACTGATCGTACGCGGCGAGCGCACTGCGATACTCCGCGTCGTAGCGCGCCTTCTCGTGCAGCGTGGCCGCATCGACCGGCTCGTCCGAGCCCCACAGCAGCTCATCGAGCGCGAGCAGCTTCTCGTGGATGCCGTCGGGGACCCACAGCGTCGACTCCGAGGAGCCGGCATCGCTGGTGAGCCTCAGGAGCGCGGCATGGCGGGCGCGGGCGAGCCGGGCGATCGCTGCATCGAGCAAGCTCTGCCCGGGCAAGCCCTTCACCGCCGCCTTGAGCGCCTTCAGCTGCGCCGCGAGCGAATGCAGACGGTTCAGCGCCACGTCGATCTGCGACACCTCGTGCAAAACCGCCTCGGTCACGTGGTAGCGCTCGGTCATGCCCGCCAGTGTTCCCTGCGAGGCCGGGTCGTTGACCACGGTAAGGCGCTGCGAGGCGCTCGCCGCGCCGATCTTGAGCGTCGCGGTGTAGGTGCCCGGAGGCAGCAGCGCGCCGCCGCGCGGTCCGCGGTTGAAGCGCGGCGCCGAGCGCCAGCGCACCGGACCCTGCGCGGCGAGGTCCCAATAAACGCGATGCAGCCCGGCCTCGCCGCTCACCCACGGCACCTCGCCCTTGGCCGCCGCCGGCGCTGCGGCCGGCCGCGGCGTCATGGCCGCGGGCTTGCCCTTGTGCAACCCTTTGTAGGTGCGAACCACCTTGCCGGCGGCGTTGGTGATGATGAGCTCCCCGGGCTGGCTGACCGAGCGCGTGAGGTAGTAGCTGAACGAGGCGCCATAGTGCGGGTTCTGGCCGAAGAACGCGCCATCGCCCATCGACTCGGTCTGCTGGAACGGCCAGTAGCGCACCGCCTCCTCGGGCTTGAACAGCGTCAGCGCGGCATGCGCCACGCGCGCGCTCCATTGCTGGAAGGGCGTCAGGTCATCCAGGATCCACACGCCCCGGCCGTGGGTGGCCACCACCAGGGAGTTGGTGCGCGACTGCAGCGCCAGATCGTACACCGCCGCATCGGGCAGTCCGAGACCGAACTTGTACCACTTGCGCCCGGCATCCCAGGACACGTACAGGCCGTTCTCCAGCCCCGCATAGTACAGATCAGGGTTGTGCAGGTCGCGCCGCACGACGTGCGCGTAGACATCCTGCGGCAGGTTGCCGCTGATCGAGCTCCAGTGTGCGCCGTAATCGCGAGTCCGGTACAGGTAGGGACGGAAGTCGCCGCTGAAGTGCCGGTCCACCGCGATGAGCGCGCTGCCCGGATCGGTCGGCGAGACGTCGATCGACTCGACCCGGCCCCAGGCGGGCAGATGCGGAATGCTCGCGGTGACGTTGCTCCAGTGCTTGCCGCCATCGCGCGTCACCTGCACCAGCCCATCGTCGGTGCCGACCCAGATGACCTGCGGGTCGGATGCGGCCGGAGCGATGGTGAGGATGGTGTCATAGTACTCGGCGCCGGAGTTGTCCTGGATCACAGGCCCACCCGAGGGACCCTGCTTGGCCTTGTCGTTGCGCGTCAGATCGGGGCTGATCACCTTCCAGGTGCGCCCACGGTTGTTGCTCCTGAACACGACGTTGCCGCCGGCGTAGAGCACCTTGGGATTGCCCGGGGAGACCGCGAACGCCGCCTCCCACGCGAAGCGGTAGCGTGCGCCGTCTGCGCCGCGGCCGTTATCGTCGCGCGGAAACGGTTCGATGTCGTGCAGCTGCTCCTCGGAGCGGTTGTAGACGAAGTACGCGCCGTTCTGCCCCTCGTTGTAGATGAGGTTCGGATCGTCGGCCGCCGTCATGCCGTAGATGCCGTCATCGCCGTTGAAGCCGTACCAGGCGCGGCTCGAGATGCCGCTCGGGTCCTTGCTCGCCCCGGGCCCGCACCAGGAATTGTTGTCCTGTAGACCGCCGCAGACCTGATAGAAGAACCCGCCGCTCGCCGAGACGTGATAGAGCTGCCCGATCGCGATGTTGTGCACGAACGCCCAGTGCCGGCCGTTGTCGAGCGACAGCGCCACCCCGCCGTCATTGCCCTCGATGATCCGGCCGCTGCCGGTCGGATCGATCCAGATGGCGTGGTTGTCGACGTGGATCGAACGTGCGATGCGCTTCCAGGTGCGCCCGCCGTCGCTCGAGGTGAGCAGGCGCATCGAAAGAGCGAACAGGTGATTCGGGTTCTTCGGGTCGACCGCGATGTGCGAGAAGTAAAACGGCCGTGCGTCGACCGACTGATCCTTGCTGACGAGCGTCCAACTCGCGCCCGAATCGTCCGAGCGCCACAGCACGCCCTGATGACTGCCGATCACCGCGTACACCACATTAGGCGCGCTCGGAGCCACTGCAAGCCCGATGCGCCCGACCGCTCCGCTCGGCAGTCCGTGGCCGGCGAGGCGCTTCCAGCTCGCCCCGCCGTCGATCGACTTGTAGATGGCATCCTCGCGACCCCCGGCCGAATAGTGCCAGGGCTCGCGCCGGAAACGGTACGTCGCGGCGTACACGATGTTGGGATTGCGCGGGTCCATCGCCATGTCGGAGATGCCGACCTCGGGCCCGATGTAGAGCACCCGCTGCCAGCTCGCCCCGCCGTTGGTGGTGCGGTACACGCCGCGCTCGGTGCTGTTCTGCCAAGGGTCGCCCATCGCGCCGACCAGCACCGTGTCGGGATGGCGCGGATCGATCAGAATGCGCGAGATCTGCATCGTGCCGGTGAGCCCGAGGTGGCGCCAGTGCGTGCCGCCGTCGGTCGACTCGTAGACGCCGTGGCCGTAGGAGACGTCGTTGCGCACATTGGCCTCGCCGGTGCCGACCCACACCACGGCGGAATTGCGCGGATCGACCGCGAGCGCTCCGACCGAGGCGACGCTGCGGTGCTGAAAGAGCGCCTTCCAGGTGATGCCGCCGTCCCGGGTGCGGAACACTCCGCCGTCGGCGCCGCCGACGTAATAGACATCGGGGTTGCCGGCAACGCCGGCCACCGCCGTCACCCGGCCACCGGCGAGCGCCGGACCGATCTGACGGAAGTGGAACGTCGCGCTGACGGACATGGGCAGCAGCGTGCGGCCGTGGGCATTCTCCTGCTGCGGACCGGCCGGCGCGGCGAGCGCGAGCGGGCCCGCCAGCAGCACGCCGGCGGCCGCGGCCGCCAGGGATTTCACAACGCTCATGGGGCAACCTCGCTTTCGCGCCCGCTCGGTGCGAACCGCACCGGCGCGCGTCAATGGCCGAAAGCGCAGAACTGTACCCGAGAGGATTGAGGCCCGCCAGTTGAGCGCTCGCGCACCGACCGCGTGAGCGCGGCACTGCGTCGCAAGCACGCCGCCGGCGCCGGCGCTCAGCGCAGGCTGGCGAGCCCGCGTATCACCATGTAGAGCCCCGCGAGAGTGACGACGGCACTGAACAGCACCGTCAAGGCCCGCCGACGCGCGCCGAGCACGCCGGCGAGCCGCACGCCCAGATAACCCCCGAGCACACCCCCGAGCACGAGCAGCCCCGCGATGCGCCAATCGACCAGATGAGCGCTCGCGTAGCTCGCGCCAGTGGTTGCCGCCACCGCAGTCACCGACAGGAGCGAGGAGCCGACGGCATTCAGCAGCGGCATGCCGGCGATGAACATCAGCGCCGGCACAGTGAGAAAACCGCCGCCGACGCCGACGAGACCCGCTAGCGCGCCGACACCAAAGCCCGCCGCCGCGAGCAGCGGCAGCACCCAGCGGCGGCGCTGCGGCGCGTGCGCCTGTTGCACGGCGCGTGCGCGGAAGATGGAGCGCAGCATCAGCCCCGCAACCCCCATCATCAGAACGCCAAGCAGCGCCAGCAGCAGGTGGCTGTCGGTGACCTTGCCGAGCCGTGCGCCGCTCGCCGCCCCGAGCACACTCGAGAGTGCGTATGTCGTGCCGTGGCGCCAGCGAACCGTGCCGCCGCGCGCATGCACGGCGAGGCTCCACAGCGCGCTCACCGTGGCGGCCACCGTGGAGGTGCCGATCGCCAGATGCGGCCCGATGTGCAGGCCGTACACGAGAATGGGCACGACCAGAATGGAACTGCCCACCCCAAGCAGACCGAGCGACAGCCCGCCGAGCGCCCCGGTGAGCGCCGCGGACACGGCAAGTGACACGCTCACGGAAACACCCCGGCCAGATGCAGCGCGCGCGAGGCACGCGCCGCGGCCGCTTCCAGCGCGCGGATCCTGCTATAGTGTTGGCAGAGTGAAGGCCGCAATGCGCTCAGCATAGCATCTGCTCGAACCCCGGGAGAACGAACGTGCCGACACACCCGTTGCACGCTGCAGCCGCCGCAGGACCGACCGAGGCGCGCTGCACAGGGCGCGCCCTGCCCCGCGCACCGCGGCACTGAAGCGGCGCACCGTGCAGCTGAACCGCGCATGAATCGCGAGTGGTTGAGCGACGAGCGCATCTGGCTGCGCAAGGAGCAGCACCGCATCACGCGCCTGCTGCACACGCGCGCGTGGTTTCCGCAGGTGCCCCTTGCGCTGCTGGTCGGCGCGCAGGGCCTACTGCACATCCTGCTCGCCTCGGGCTCGCTGCGCCCGCTGCTGCAGGAAATCGCCACGCCCCCCTTCAGCACCCTCGCCAGCGGGGTGCGCGTGCTGCAGATCGGCGCCGCCTCGCACATCGGCATCGGCATCCTGCTGGTGCTCGTGGCCATCGGCATGCTGTGGCGCTCGCGCCTCGCCTGGATGCTGGCCTTCCTGCTGACCCTCGGCGTCGTGACGCTCGAGTTCTCGCCGCTCGCGAGCGCCTCGCGGCTGCTGCAGCTGTTCAGCATCATTCAGCTGCTGCTGCTGCTGGCGGCGCGCCGCGCCTTCACCCGCGCGAGCCTCGCCACCGCCACGCTCTTTGCGCTCAGCGGCCTGCTGCTGACGCTCAGCTACGGGATCATCGGGTCACTGTTTCTGGGCAGCGGCTTCAACCCGCATATCACGAGCTTCACCAACGCGGCATACTTCTCAGTCGAAACGATGTCGACGGTTGGCTACGGCGACATCACGCCCGTGACGAGCGAGGCGCGCGTGTTCACGATCTCGCTGATCCTGCTCGGGCTCGGCGTATTCGCCACGGCACTGCCGGCGATCGCCGGCCCCCTGATCGACAAGCGGCTGATGAACCTGCTACAGCCGCGAAGCAGAGGCAAAATGAAGCGCGTATCCCATATCATCGTGGTCGGCGACGGTCCGCTGGCGCATGACACCTCGCGTGCGCTCATGGCGCGCGGCCTGCAGGTCACCAGCATCGTCGCCGAGAAGCCGCCTGAGGGCGAAGAGCACACCGACGACATCTTAGTCGGCGACGGCAGCGACACAGAGATCCTGCGCCGCGCCGATATCGCCAAGGCACGCGCGGTGCTCGCGCTCAGCGAAGACGATTCCTACAACGCGTTCGTGGTGCTCGCGGCCAAGGAAATGAACACCGAAGTGCGCACCGCGGCCGCCGTGAGCGACACACGCAACACGGCGCGTATCGCCCGCACGCGCCCCGATGTGCTGCTCACCCTGCCGCTGCTCGGCGGTGAGCTGCTCGCCATGGCCCTGAGCGGGGAGGAAATCCAGACCGATGCGCTGATCAGCCAGCTGCTGAAGCTCGGCTAGGCCTCAGGGCCGCTCACAGCGCGCCGACGGCATAAGCGAGCTGCAGCCGCTCGAGCCCCTCATCGAGCACCGCGTTGTTGTAGTTCTCCTGCGCCTGCGTGCGCAGCGTGACCGCCGCCAGCACCTGGGTGTTCGAGGCGAGCCCCGCCCCGTAGAGCTCGCGCGAGATGCGCAGATTCTCCGCGGCCTGAGCCGTAGCCGCGCGCGAGGCGCTCACACGCTCGCGCGCGGCCCCGAGCGCAAGCCAGTCGGCCCGGACCTCCAGCGTGATGCGCGAGCGCAGATCGGCGAGCCGCCGCCGGTCGGCCCGGCTGCGCGAGCGCAGCGCATCGGCCTCGTTCGCCGCCGCGCCGCCGTCGAAGAGCTTCCAGGTGAACCCGACGCCCACCGAGGAGAAATTCTCGCGATTGAGAATCTGGTTGTCGAAGTGCGTATAACCGCCCATCGCGGCGATGTGCGGCAGGCGGCTCGCGCTCGCCGCACGCGCCCGCGCCGCAAGCGCGCCGGCTCGCGCCGCGAGGGCATGCAGCTCTCCGCGCGTCGCGAGCGCGCGCCGCACCAGGTCCCCGAGAGGCAGATCGTCGACCGGAAACGTCGGCAGGACCGGATCGAGATGCGGCACCCGGCCGAGCGGCTCCCCGAGCAGACGGTTGTACTGCTCCTGCGACACCGAGACCGCATCCTGCGCGTCCACCTGCGCCGAGCGCGCATTGGCGAGCGCGACCTCGGCGGCGAGCAGATCGCTCTTGGCGACCATCTGTCGATGAAACATCGCCTCGACGTCACGCAGATGCGCCGAGAGGCTCTTCACGCTGGCATCGGCGACGCGCAGCTGACGCTGGGACCGCAAGACCGCAACATACGCCTGCGCCACCTCGAGCTTCACGTCCGCATCCGTCGCACTCTGCGCTGCGGTTGCTCCGGTAACGCCGGCGCGCGCGGCCGCGACACCGGCGCGGATCGCACCGCCCGTGTACAGCGGGACGTTCATCTGCACAGTGCCGCTGACATATTGATTGTTCTTGAAGATCGGTCCGGAGCGGAACGCGAGCGTCGGCGTGACGACATCCAGCGCAGGCGCCTGGCCGAGGTGCGTATAGCTGGCCTTGGCCTCGATGCTCGGCCAGCGGGCATCGCGCGCCGCCCGCTCGCTGGCGCGCGCAGCCTGCACATCGGCAGCTGCGGCGGCCAGTGTCTGGTTGCGCGCTGCAGCCAGACGCCATGCCTCCTGCAGCGTGTCGGCGCGCGCCTGCAGCGCGAGCGCCGCGCCGGCCGCGAGCAGCGTCGCGGTCAGCGGCTGCTTGCTGCGCATCCTCATGACGAGCCGCCCTTCAAGGACGTGATGCCGAGCATCTTGAACACGTAGCGCTCGTAGACCGGCGTGATCGAGCCGGTGCGCACCTTGCGCAGGAAGTACTTCTCGAAGGCCACTTTGCCGAGGTGCACCCACTTGCCGACCTTGGTCCAGGTGACGTTGCGCGGCGGGATCTGCGGCAGCGCGACGAAGGCCGCGCCGGTGTCGCCGAAATCCGCCAGGCACACCGCGTTCCAGGTCGCCTGCGCATCGGCCGGCCGGCCCTCGAGCTCTGCGGCGACGTTCTCGCAAATCGCGCTCACCATCGATTCGATCATGTAGCCGGTCTTCGGCGCCCCGGTCGGCACCGGGGTCACCTCCACGGGCGGAATCGCCACACACACGCCGGCGGAGAAGATGTTCCGGTACTTCGGTGAGCGCTGATACGGATCGATCAGCACGAATCCGCGCGGATTGCACAGCCCCGGCACGGAGGCGACCGCATCGACTCCCTTGAATGCCGGCAGCACCATGGCGAAGCGAAAGCCGATCTGGTGCTCCTGCTTCGGCTTGCCCGCCTCATCGTGCTCGATCACGGTCATCGCCGCCTCGCTCGCCGAGGTGACCTTCGCGTTCGTGATCCACTTGATGTGCCGCTGCCTGAGTTCCGCCTCCATCAGCCCCTTGCTGTCGCCGACGCCGCCGAGGCCCATGTGACCGATGTATGGCTCGCTGGTGACGAACGTGATCGGCACCCGGTCGCGCAGCTTGCGCCGCCTGAGGTCGGAGTCGACGATCATCGCGAACTCGTAGGCCGGCCCGAAGCAGCTCGCGCCCGCAGCCGCTCCAATCACCATCGGTCCCGGCTCGCGCAGGAACTGCTGGTACTTCTCCCAGGCGCGCACCGCGTGCGCCTGAGTGCAGATCGACTCGGTGTGCGCCTCGGGCCCGAGCCCCGGCACCTCCTCGAAGGCGAGCTTCGGTCCGGTGGCGATCACCAGATAATCGTAATCGATCGTGCGCGAATCGCTCAGCGTGAGCACGCTGTGCTCGGCGTCGATCGTGCGGACCGGCTGATCGATCCAGTCGATGCCGCGGGCCGTGAGCGGCTCGCGCATCGCCACGCGCGTCTGCGCCCGGTCGCGCCAGCCGACCGCCACCCACGGATTCGACGGAGTGAACTCGAAATAAGCCGATGTGCCGATGAGCGTCACACGATGCGCCTTGCCGAGACGCTTGCGCATCGTGTACGCGCAGGGCACTCCGCCGAGACCGGCGCCGATGATGGCTACATGTGCCATGACAACCCCCTGTGGAGAGATTCTCCGAAGTGAGTGACTGGCCTGCCCACCGCAAATGAGCGCCCGTCACTCATGGGAGCCCTCCGCGCTTGCGCGCGCTGCGCGCGCCTCTCGTCGCTTCAGATAGGCATAGTACAGGACCGGAATCACCAGCAGCGTCAGCAGCGTCGAGACGAACACGCCGAACAGCAGCGATATGGCCAGTCCGTTGAAAATCGGGTCAGACAGGATGAACACCGCCCCGAGCATCGCCGCCACTGCGGTGAGCGCGATCGGCTTGGCGCGGGTCGCCCCGGCGCGCACCACCGCATCCTCGAGCGGGTACCCGGAGCGCACTGCCCCGTCGATGAAATCAACGAGCAGGATGGAGTTGCGCACGATGATGCCGGCGAGCGCGATCATGCCGATCATGGAGGTCGCGGTGAACTGTGCCCCGAACAGCGCATGCCCCGGCATCACGCCGATGACGGTGAGCGGAATCGGCGCCATGATGATGAAGGGCACCACATACGAGCCGAACTGCGCCACGATCAGCAGGTAGATCAGCGCCAGCCCCACCGAATAGGCGATGCCCATGTCGCGGAAGGTGTCGTAGGTGACCTGCCACTCCCCGCCCCACTTGATCGCGAACTCGTTGGGATTCGAGGGCTGGGTGATGTAGTGCTGCACGAGGCTCACGCCGGCAGGCGGATGCCGGCGCAGTTTCCCGGCGATCTCGAACATGCCGTAGAGCGGGCTGTCGACCCGCCCGGCCATGTCGCCGGTCACATAGGTGACCGGCACGAGGTCGCGGTGATAGATCGGCTGTTCCCAGGTGCGCCGCTCCACCTGCACGACGGACGAGAGCGGCACGAGCGCGCCGCTGCGGGAGCTGATGCGCAGCGCCAGCACCTTCGAGAGGCGCGCCTGATCGGCGGGCGAGAGCTCCAGGCGCACCGGGATCAGGTCACGCTCCCGGCCGATGTGCACGTAGGTGGCATCGTAGCCGCTCAACGCGAGCGACACCGTGCGGGCGATCGCCGCCTGCGATACGCCGAGCAGCGCGGCCTTCTGCCGTTCGACGTGCAGCACCAGCCGCGGCGCGGGCGCATCGACGGTGTCGTCGATATCGACGATGCCCGGGGTATTCTCAAAATCCTGGCGCACGGCGAGCGCGATCTGCTGCTGCTTGGCGTAGCTCGGCCCGTAGATCTCGGCGACGATCGGCGCCTGCACCGGCGGCCCCGGCGGAATCTCCACCACCGAGATCGCCGCTCCGTAGCGGCGCGCCACCTGCGCGAGCTTCGAGCGCACCGCAAGCGCAATGGCGTGGCTCTGACGGCTGCGCGCACTCTTCGGCACGAGCTGCACGTCGATCTCGCCGAGCCGCGGGCCGCGGCGCAGGTAATACTGACGCACCAGGCCGTTGAAGTTCACCGGACCTGCGGTGCCGGCGTAGACCTGATAATCGCTCACCTCGGGCATCCGCGCGATGACCTGCGCGAGCGCATCGAGCACGTGCGCGCTGGACTCGACCGTCGTGCCCACCGGCATGTTGACCACCACCTGAAACTCGGACCGGTTGTCGAAGGGTAGCATCTTCAGGACCACGGTCTCGGTCAGCACCAGGCTCACGGCCAGGAGAATCGCCACGCCGATGCCGCCGTAGAGCCAGCGGCGGCGGCGCTGGCCCGCGGGGCCTGCGAGAAACGGGCCGACCAGGCGTTGAAACAGCGGCAGCAGCGGCAGGTGCTGGCGGTGCTCGGTGGGATCGATATGGCTCTTGCCGAGCAGCTTGCGGCACAGCCACGGCGTGAACATCAGCGCGAAGCCGAGCGAGATCAACATCCCGGAGCTGGCGTTGATCGGGATGGGGCTCATGTAAGGGCCCATCATGCCGCCGACGAACGCCATGGGCATGAGCGCGGCGATGACCGTAAAGGTGGCGAGGATGGTCGGTCCCCCGACCTCATCGACCGCCACGGGAATGATGTCGCTCAGCGTGCCGCCGCCGAGGCGCATGTGGCGATGGACGTTCTCCACGACCACGATCGCATCGTCGACCAGGATGCCGATCGAGAAGATCAGCGCGAACAGCGACACCCGGTTGATGGTGAAGCCCCACGCCCACGAGGCGAACAGCGTCGCCATCAGGGTGACGCCGACCGCAGCGCCGACCACCACCGCCTCGCGCCGTCCCATGGCGAGGACGACCAGCAGCACGACCGAGAGGGTCGCCTCGATGAGCTTCTCGATGAGCTCCTTCGCCTTCTCATCGGCGGTGTGCCCGTAGTTGCGCGTGACGGTGACGTGCACTCCGGCGGGTATGTAGGTGCCCGCGAGCTCGCCCATCCG
Organism: Pseudomonadota bacterium; assembly: GCA_021787615.1. Classification (GTDB taxonomy): domain Bacteria; phylum Pseudomonadota; class Gammaproteobacteria; order Steroidobacterales; family Steroidobacteraceae; genus 13-2-20CM-66-19. The sequence goes on along the minus strand of JAJYLP010000071.1, from coordinate 5,667 downwards.
CTGCATCACCGCATCGGAGATGGTGCTTGCGTTGGTGCCGGTCTTCTTGGCGATGGCGATCGTCACCGCCGGGGCATAGCTCACTTTAGGCAGAGCGCGCACGGCGGCACCCTCGCCCGTGCCGAACCAGACGTACGAATCCGGCGAATCGGGCGCGGCCGATACCTGCGCGACGTCGCTCAGATAGACCGGCTGCCCGTCGTGCATGCCGACGGCGAGGTTGGCGACATCGTCGCGGCCGGCAAGGAACGTGCCGGCCTGCACCGGCACGACGCGGTCGGCGCCGATCAGATCGCCGGCCTGGGTGACGAGATTGGCGGCCTGCAGCGCGCGGGCGACGTCCCCGGCCGACAGTCCGTAGGCGGCGAGCCGGCCCGGCTCGAGCCGCACGCGCACGATGCTCTGCGGCGCACCGATGGTGGACACCTTGCGGGTGCCCGGGATGCGCTTCAGCTGGATCTCGATGGCGTGCGCCACCTTGCCGAGCTGGTACGAGCCGTAGCGCTGATCGGTGCTCCAGAGCGTGAGCGCGACGATCGGCACGTCGCTGATGCCCATCGGCTTGATCAGCGGCGGCAATACCCCGGCGTTGGGGGGCCACAGGTTGCGATGCGAATAGATCGCGTTGTAGAGGCGCACCACCGCCGCGTTGCGCGGCTGGCCGACCTCGAACTGGACGGAGATGACTGCAAGCCCCGGTCGGGACTCGGAATAGATGTGCTTGACGCCCGAGATCTCCCCCAGCACCTGCTCCATCGGGGTGGTCACCTGACTGGCGACCTGCTGCGAGGAGGCTCCCGGGAAGGGAATGAACACGTTCGCGAAGGTGACGTGGATCTGCGGGTCTTCCTCGCGCGGGGTGACCGCGAGCGCGAACAGGCCCAGTCCCACCGCCAGCAGCGCCAGCAGCGGGGTGATCTGATTGTGCAGGAATCGCCGGGCGAGCCGCCCGCTGAAACCGAGCTCCGTGCTCACTGCGCGCTCCCGGTCAGCACCGGGAACGGCTCGAGCCGGCGCATGGCCGCTAGTGGATCGAGCGCCACCCGCTCTCCGGGAGTGAGGCCCGAGAGCACCTCGATCCGATCACCCCTCGGCTCCCCGAGGCGCACCTGCTGCAGCAGCGCATTGCCGTTCGGCTGCACCACATACACCGCGGTCACCGCGCTGCGGCGCACGATCGCGCGCTCAGGCACCAGCAGCTGGCGGCGCTCGCCGGTCTCGAAGGCGACAGGCACCACCATGCCCGGGTACATTCCCGCGACCGGATCGGCGAGCGCCAGATGCACCCGGAACGTGTTGGACCCGGCCGATGCCTCCGGGAAGACCGTCACGCGCGCCGCGCGGATGGCCTGGCCGTTGAAGTAGATCGTGGCCTCGCCGACGCGCCGCACCGTGTTAGCGAGCGATTCGGGGATGCTCGCCACCACTCGCAGCGACTGCAGGGAGGCGATGCCGAGGAGCGGTGTGCCCGGAGCGACCGCCTCGCCCACCTGGACCCGCCGGCGGGTGATGACGCCGGCGTAGGGAGCGCGGACCTCGGTGTAATCAACGCCTTCGGCCGCGCCGGCCACCGCTGCACGAGCGCTGTTCAGCGCCGCCTCGGCGGCGTCGCGCTCGGCGGTGACCCGGTCAAGATCGGCCTTCGGCACGACCTGTTGCGCGTACATGTCGCGGATTCGCCGATAGCGCGTCTGCGCCTCCGTCGCGCGCGCCTGCGCGGCGCGCAACGCCGCGCGCGCCTGACCGAGATTTGCGCGCTGGATCGTGGCGTGCAGCCGCATCAGCAGAGCCCCCGCCGGCACGAAATCATCCACATGGTGATAGATCGCCGCCACCCGGCCGGCGGTCTGCGCGGTCAGCGTGGCGCGATCGACGGCCTGCACGATGCCGTCAAAGCGCCATTGCGCCGCAGCCCGCTCGAACTCGACACGCACCGAGGCGAGCGGCGGGGCGCCCGAGTGCTGCTGCGGCGCGCGGTGCGCGCTGCAGGCGGCGAGCCCACCAGCCGCCGCGCACGCCACGGCAGCGAGAAACACAGCAGGTCGGCTCATCGCGCGCTCCCTTGGACTCAGAATGCCGCGCCGGGCTTGACACCGAAGCGCTTGAGGATCCTCGCGAGCGGGCAGAAGCCGCTGAAGGCCGATTGGAGCATGTTCGCGCCGACGAACGCGGGCACGAGCAGCCACCAGGGGCTCGCCAGAGCGCTCAGCAGCACACCGATCAATATGAAACTGCCCGCGAAGGCGAATACAAGCCGATCGATTGACATGACACTCTCCCGTAAATGCCGCCGCAGGACGGCGCGCTACCGAGCGCGGCCGGCATTATATTCGTAATTGCTAATTTAGCAAGTGGCGATCTTCGCATGATTGCCTTACACTTGCGGGGTGATGCGAACCCGTGCGCCATCCGCACCCAAGAGCCGCGGCGCTCTGCTGCGCGGCGGTGCGCTTGCGCACGCGGCCCGCGACATGAAGCCGCACTGCGGCGAGGCCGCCGAAGTGCTGCGGGCGCTCGGCAACGAGCAGCGCCTCATGATCCTGTGCCATCTGGTGCCTCGGCCGCTGTCGGTCGGCCAGTTGAATGAGCGGATCACGCTCAGCCAATCCGCCCTCTCGCAGCACCTCGCGGTGCTGCGCAAGGCGGGGATGGTGCGCACCGAACGCCAGTCGCAAACGGTCTACTACTCGCTCGCCCCCGGCATCGTCACCCGCCTACTCGGGGTGCTGCACAGTGAATTTTGCGGCCTCTGACCCCTCGTGCTTCAATACGCGGTTTCCACCACGATTGCGTACAAACCCCATGCCCGGACTGTTCGACCCGATCCAGCTTGGCGAGCTGCGCTTGCCCAATCGCATCGTGATGGCGCCCCTGACGCGCAGCCGCGCCGGCGCCGGGCGCGTGCCCAACGCGCTGATGAGCGAGTACTACCGCCAGCGCGCCACCGCGGGGCTCATCATTTCGGAGGCCACCGTGGTGACGCCCATGGGCATCGGCTACGCCGACACCCCGGGGATCTGGTCGGATGAGCAGGTCGAGGGATGGCGCGAGGTCACACGCGCGGTGCACGCCGAGGGCGGACGGATGTTCCTGCAGCTCTGGCACGTCGGCCGGGTGTCGCATCCGCTGTTTCTCGGCGGTCAATTGCCGCTCGCTCCGAGCGCCATCGCACCCGAGGGTCACGTCAGTCTCGTGCGGCCGAAGACCCCGTACGTGGTCCCGCATGCGCTCACGCGGGAGGAGCTCCCGGATGTCATCGCCGCATTTGCCCGCGGCGCCGAGAATGCCGAGCGCGCCGGCTTCGATGGCGTGGAGCTGCACGGGGCCAACGGCTATCTGCTCGATCAGTTCCTGCAGGACAGCACCAACCGGCGCGAGGACGATTACGGCGGCCCCATCGCCAACCGCGCCCGGCTGCTGCTCGAGGTGGCCGATGCGGTGATCAAAGTGTGGGGACCGGGACGCCTCGGCGTGCACCTCGCCCCGCGGGGCGATGCCCACTCCATGGGCGACTCGGACCGCGCCGCGACCTTCGGCCACGTGGTGCGCGAGCTGTCCCGGCGGCGGATCGCGTTCGTCTGCGTGCGCGAGCATCTCGAGAGCGAGCGCATCGGCCCGCAGCTGAAGCACGAGTTCAGCGGGGTCTACATCGCGAACGAGAAGCTCACGCTCGAGAGCGCGACGCGGCTGCTCGAGAGTGGCGAGGCCGACGCGGCCGCCTTCGGCAGGCTGTTCATCGCCAATCCGGATCTGCCCGAGCGCCTGCGGGCCGCAGCGCCCCTCAACGAGCCACGGCCGGAATTCTTCTATACGGGCGGCGCGACCGGATACACCGATTATCCCGAGCTGGCGATCACCAAGTCTGCAGGCCGCGGCGCGTAAGCCCGCTCAGTCCCCGAAGCTGAAACAGGAATAAGCCTTCCCGCCGATGCAGCCGCGGAATGTGGCGCGGCCCGGGTCCTGCCCGGCCGCCCCCGCCGCGACCATCAGCGGAATGAGGTGCTCGGCGCGCGGATGACAGGCGCGCGCATTGGGCGCGGAACGCCAGTCGATCAGCCGCGAGCGGCGTTCGGCCGCATCGGCCGTCGCGACCGACGCATTCAGCCATTCGTCGAACGCACCCGATCCATCCTCTGCGCCATCGAACACCCGGCGCAGGTTGTGGTAGCTGCTGCCGCTGCCGATGAGCAGCACCTGCTCGCTGCGCAGCGGCGCGAGCGCCGCGCCGATGGCCAGATGACGCGCCGGGTCCAGATCGGCCGCGAGCGAGAGCATGACCACCGGGATGCGCGCCGGGGGATCGATGATGAGCATGGGCACGAACACGCCATGATCGAAGCCGCGCTCGGCGTTGGCCGCCGCCGGGATGCCGGCCGCCTCGAGAAGCCCGCGCGCGCGCTCGGCGAGCTGCGGCGCGCCGGGGGCCGGATAATCCAGCCGATAGGTATGCGGCGGGAAGCCGTAGTAATCGAACAGCATCGGCGGGGCCGGCGCGGTGCTCACCGTCGGCACGGCCTCTTCCCAATGTGCCGAGACCATCACGATGGCGCGCGGCGGCGCCGGCAGGCTCGCGAGCAGGCCGGCGAGATAGGCGCGCAATCCGTCGTAGGCATGCGCGCCGATGGGCTCGGGGAATTCCATCCAGAAGCACGGGCCGCCGCCGTGCGTGAGATACACCGTCGGCTGCCGCGCAAGATTCGTCATGGCCCGCTCCGCATGATGCGCCCCGCTCATGCTAGCATCCCGCCGCGATGCCTCACGAGAGCCTCAGGCGCTTAAGCGATCCGCAGGACATCCCGGTACGGCCCGGTGTCGCCGTGCGCCTCTCGGAGCGCCTCTGGCGGCTGACCTGCGCCAATGCCGGGCTGATGACCGGTCCGGGAACGAACAGTTATTTCGTCGGCGAGGCGGAGCAGTGGGCGCTGATCGATCCGGGACCGGCCGACCCGGCTCACCTCGGCGCCCTGCAGAGCGCCGCCCCCGGACCGATCCGTCACATTCTGGTCACCCACACGCATCCGGATCACTCCCCGGGCGCCGCGGCGCTGCAGCGGCTCACGGGCGCGCAGCTTCTGGGGCGCGTGAGCAAGCACCCCCGGGGCCAGGACAGCACATTCGTGCCCGACCGTGAGCTGTCCGATGGGGACACGCTGCAGCTTGGGCCGCACACCACGCTGCGCGTGTATCACACGCCGGGCCATGCTTCCAACCATCTTTGCTATCTGCTCGAGTCCGAGCGGCTGCTGTTCACCGGGGATCACATCATCCAGGGCTCGACCGTGGTGATCGATCCGCCCGACGGCGACATGAGCGCCTATCTCACCTCGCTGCGGCGACTGCTCACCGAGGATCTTGCGGCGCTCGCTCCCGGCCACGGCACGATCATTCCCCACCCGCACGAGGCTTTGTGCGCCCTCATCGCCCATCGCCTGAGCCGCGAGTTACGGGTATACGGCACCCTGAGCACGCAGGAGCCGGCGGCACTTGATACGCTGCTCGAGCGTGCTTACGAGGACGTACCGCAGATGCTGCACGCGCTCGCCGCGCGCTCGCTGCTTGCGCACCTGCTGAAGCTCGAAGCGGACGGACGCGCGCGGCGCCGCGGCGATCGGTGGGTCGCGCTGAGCTGAGCCGCCCGTCTCAGGCCGGCGAGCGCTCGAGGCGCTC
>JAJYLP010000157.1 GCA_021787615.1 Pseudomonadota bacterium | reverse complement strand
GTGCCACGAACATCGCGGTCGCCCCGTCATTTCGGAAGCGCTCCGCCGGCGCTTCGAGACTCGCGTGCGAAACTCGGAGAACATGACATTTCCTGTGACCGCTCGAGCGCTCAAGAAGAACGCTGTGATCGGCGGCGTGAGCGACCCGGATGCCAAACACCCCCGACAATCGCTTTATCATTTACATTGGGCGGCATCAGTGACCGGACAGGTGCTCTTGCAGTAAGATCCGCATGCACGTGCATGCCATTCAGCCAGCTATCCTGATCCTGTATGAAAGTTCTGGTCGTCGAAGACGAACACAAGACATCGGCCTACCTCAAGCGTGGGCTGGAAGAGAATGGCTTCGTCGTCGACGTCGCGGAGACGGGGGAGGACGGCATCCAGCTGGCCGCAATGCAGCCCTATGACTTGATCGTACTCGATGTGCTGCTGCCGGGGCGAGACGGCTGGACCGTCGTCACGGATCTGCGGCGCCGCGGAGTCGAGACGCCCGTCCTGTTCCTGACGGCGCGCGATGCAGTCCGCGACCGCGTGAAGGGCTTCGAGCTCGGCGCGGACGACTATCTCGTGAAGCCCTTTGCATTCTCAGAACTCCTGGCGCGAATACGATCACTATTGCGACGCGGGCCCGCGCGGCAATCGACCGTGCTGCGATTGGAGGATCTTGAAGTTGATCTCGCTCGTCACCGGGCGCTGCGGGACGGTCGAACCCTCGACCTCACGCCCAAGGAATTTCAGCTCCTGTCTCTGCTGCTGCAGCGCTGCGGGGAGGTTCTCTCACGTACGCTGATTGCCGAGCAGGTGTGGGACATCAACTTCGAAAGCGACTCCAATCTCGTCGAAGTCCATATGCGACGGTTGCGTTCGAAGGTGGACGACCCGTTCGAGACGAAGCTCATTCAGACGGTGCGTGGCGTCGGATATGTCCTCGAAAAGCGCGCCTGAGCGCCACATGGTGGGGCGGCGCGCCTCTGCGGGATCGCCGTCGATCGCCCTGCGCATGACCGCGTGGTACGTCCTTTCCGCCTTCGCACTGATCATCGTCGCGACGGGATCGCTCTATTGGGTTCTGGTCAATGGCATGTATCGGGAGGATGTGCACGATCTCAGAGACAATCTCGCGAACGCATTCCTTTTGCTGCGCTCCTCAAGCGGCGGCCATTATGGCGCGTCGTCTTCTCTTGAGACGCCGCGTGCGCGAGGAAATCGACCAGACATTTACCTGCGGGTCTTGGATTCGAACGGGCGAGTGTTGATCGAGACACCGGGCTTGTTGAAGCAGCTGCCCGTGCCCTCGAAGGCGGAACTCGCGGCGCTCCCCGCGAGCGGCGGTGCGAGCCAGCAGATCCTCTCGCGGCAGGGTGAGCCTTTTTTGACGCTGATTGCGCCGATTGCCGGAGCTCAACCGCGATTCCTGGAAGTCGCCATGGACCGGGCGCATGATGAGTTTCTTCTGGCGCGCTACCGCGAGCGACTGTGGCTGATTCTCGGTGTGTCGCTGGTGCTGTGCGCGCTGGTGGGTTACCTCATCGCCAGGAGCGGAATGCGACCCATCAAGGGGATTAGTCAAACCGCTGAGCGCATCCGGGCCACCACGCTGCACGAGCGGATCACAACCGACGGCCTGCCGGAGGAATTGAGGGGGCTGGCGGAGACCTTCAACGGCATGCTTGACCGCCTGGAGCACTCTTTCGCGCACATCTCGCAGTTCTCCGATGATGTGGCACATGAACTGCGCACTCCAATCAATAATCTGCGCGGTGAGATCGAAGTGGCGCTGGGGAAGGCGCGCTCGGCGGACGAGTACCGCGATGTGCTTGGGTCCTGTTTCGAAGAGTGCACGCGCATCGCGCGTCTGATTCGCACACTGCTCTTTCTGGCGCGCGCGGACACGGCCGCCGATGCGTTGCAGCGCGAGCCTGTCGATCTCGGTGAGGAACTCGGCAAGGTGGTGGAATTCTACGAAGCGGACGCGGGCGAAAGAGGCGTCGCGCTTCAAGTCGTGGGTGCGTCGGGCGTGCGTGCGGAACTCGATCGGACGCTCTTCCAGCAGGCGATCGGCAATCTGATTTCGAATGCGGTCGCGCATACCTCAGCCGGGGGCTCGGTCGAGCTTGCAGCGAGTGCGAGCGGGCAAGATATCCGGGTGACCGTGACGGATACGGGGTGCGGAATTGCGCCGGAGCATCTGCCGCACGTCTTCGACCGGTTCTACCGTATCGAGCCGTCCCGTACCGGATCTCAGCAGAACGCCGGGCTGGGTCTGGCGGTCGTGAAGAGCATCGTGAACCGCCACGGCGGACGGGTGGAGATCGACAGCCGGGTCGGCGAGGGGACCCAGGTCCAGCTCATCGTGCCCTCGTCGGGCGCTGCTGCAGCCGCTCAGCTTACGAAATCGTAATCTCAGCGTCAGCATTACGTCATTCGCGGCGGCGTAGGCTGCTTCGACATGAAGGAGATCGCCCGCCGGGCTGCGAGGGCCCTGGCTGTTCTCATTGTCTTGCCGCTGCCCAGCTGCGCAACCTATCGGGCCCATCCGCTGCATCCCGAGGCCAGTGCGCGCTCCCTAGCTGCACGTAGCCTCACCGACCCCCGGCTGCTCCACTTCCTCGCGATCGAGGAGCATCGCGCCGGACCGCCGCACTGGAATCTCGGGACTCTGACGCTGGTGGCCACCTACGAGCGGCCGGACATGCCGCTCGCCACCGCGCAATGGGGTGAGGCGAAGGCGGGAGAAATCACTGCCGCGCAACTGCCCAATCCGACGCTCTCATTCCAGCCGACTTACAACACGACCACGACCATCCCGTCGCCTTGGAAAGTGGGACCGGTGGTCAGCTTCCTGATCCGTGCGTTCGGAGTGCGACCGGCGCTCATCGCAAGGGCGCGGGCACAAGCGGAAGCGGCCCGGGCGGCGATCGCCGTTACGGCTTGGCAATTGCGAGGCCGAGTGCGAGCGGCGCTCCTTGCGTTGTGGTCAGCTCAGCGCTCCGCCAAGCTGTCGACCCGAGCGCTTGCCGTCGCGAGTCGATACCAGGGTGCGGTCGCACAGCGCTATCGGGCCGGGATGGTCTCGGCTGCGGATCTGACCACGGCGACGCTTGCCCAAGAGCAGGCGCTGCTCAAGTTCGCCGCCAGCGAGAGGACGCTGCAGTTGACACGCACCGCATTGGCAACGGCACTCGGCCTGCCAGTTGCGGCACTCCATCATGTCAAACTGGATCTGGCGGGGATCTCCCATCCGCAGCGCCCCGGCAAGTTGGGTCCGCTCGTTCACGCGGCGCTCATCAAGCGGCCCGACGTTCTGGCCGCCTTGGCGCGTTACCGTGCGTCGGAGGCCAATCTGCGTCTCGCGATCGCGCGGCAATATCCCTCGATCGATCTCGGACCGGGTTATCACTACGATCAGGGTGACAACAAGTTCCTCCTGGCCGTCTCGCTCCCTCTTCCGATTCTGAATCAGAACCAGGGCCCCATTGCCCAAGCTCGCGCGGCGCGGCGGGTTGCGGCGGCGGAATTCAGAGCGGTGCAGGCACGAGTGTTGGCCCAGATCGAGCGGGCGCAGACGGACTGGAAGGCCAGTGACGCCGAGCGTGCCAGTGCCCGTCAGGTGCGCTCATCAGCTGCCAACGTGCTGGCGCGACGGCGGACCGAATTCGCGGCGGGTGCGATCGGACGGCTGCGCCTCCTCGGAGCCGAGGAAGCTTTCGTT
>JAJYLP010000156.1 GCA_021787615.1 Pseudomonadota bacterium | reverse complement strand
GAGCAGTGTCGCGACAGCGAAGTCGCGCGGCTCCGGCTTGATCACGCCGGACTCCAACTTGCTGATGTCGAGCAATGCGTTGATCAGCCGGCCGATGGTGCCGACTGCTTCAGCTTGCTGCGTCAGGGCTTCGGCGAGATCCGGGTCGGTCGTTCTGCGGCGCATTGCGCCGTTCAGCAGCGATACCGCCTGCAGGGGCTGGCGCAGATCGTGACTCGCGGTGGCGAGAAAGCGCCCCTTGGCCCGTTCCGCGCGCTGGGCTTCCTCCCTGGCCTCGCGCGCAAGCTCGCCGGCGCGGGCGAGCTCGCGGTTGCGATCCTCCAATTGGCGGTTAGCGCGGGCGGAGTCCTCGGCGCGGTGCATGATCTCCCGTTGCAGCTGGCGGCCGCGGCGGAAGTTGGCGATGGCGATTGTCACGCCGATCATCATGAGAACGGCGGCGAGCAGCGTGCTGGCAAGAGCAAATTCCTGCACGGTCCGGTCGGCTGCGGTCGCCTTATCGAGCCGCAGCGCCAGCAGTTCGTTCTCGCGGCTGATCATCGCATCGATCTGCGCCTCGACCGACTGCATTGCATTCAATCCGGCGTTGGTGCGCACGATGCGCTCGGCAGCCTGGAGTCCGGCGCCGCGATAGACCGTCACCGTTCGGCGCAGCTCGCTCATCTTATCGTTGACCGTGCGCCTCAGCGCGGGCAGGGCGGCACGCTGCTCAGGGTCGTGAGCGGTGAGGCGTGCGAAGCGCGCGAGGAGCCGCGGTACCCGGCCGACTGCGGAGTCATACGGCCTGAGGTAAGCCTCCTGCCCGGTCAGCAGGTATCCGCGCTGGCCGCGCTCTGCGTCCTGAAGCGCGCCTCGCAGAGAATAGAGCGTGACGATGACCTTGAAGCTGTGCGCCACGAGTTGCTGGTGGCCCACGGCACGGGGCGAGCGACTGAGCGCCTCATATCCCTGCATCGCAATCAGAATCAGAAACGGTACCACAATGAGCGCCATCGCCGGCCAGAGCCCGGTACGAAGGTTTGAAGGGCTCGCTGTCGCTTGTGCGGTGGCCGAACTCATCTGGCTGGGTCCGTGAGTGTTCTGGCTGTGAGATCATCCGGCGAACATGTCGTGGTTACGCAAACCGAGATGTAGAACACGGATCTAATCGTAACCTGCCGCGGGCCCTGACGGCGAGAGCGGCATGACGGACGTCGATGCGCGGCGACAGGATCGTCTCGGGAAAACGCCAAATGCTCGCATCGGGGGTGCAATCCGGCACCTGCGGAGAGTACGTATTGTCGATAGGCGATGTCCACGGGCCCGGGGCCCGGGCGGAGTTGACGGAGACGACGCACACGCCGGGTCTCGTATGGGCGGCACGCCACGCACCGGTTCGGGCCGTGATTTTGCAGTGCACCACGCCGGACAGCCCGTGGCGTCAGCGGCGATTCCTGCTCTCCTGGCGCTCGGCGAGGTCCTCGCCGGTTCGGATCGTCCGCTGATCGGCACCTCCGGCCTCGCTCTCGTCGCATCCGGTTGCGTGGCGACCTAGGAGGACGCCGCGATACCGGCTTCCCCGGGGTATCCGCGTATTTCGGAGGCGACGGCACTTGAGATGACGGAGCGGGGGGTGCGAGCGAGCGTGGTCCGACTGCCGTGAACGGTGCACGGACGGGTGATCATCCACTCGTGCCGCGTCTGATCACGCTTGCGTGAAGGGCGTATCGGCATAGTGGGCGAAGGAAAAAACCGGTGGCCGGCCGTGCACCGCAGTGATGCGGCGCGTGTTTGCCAATTGGCGCTCGAGCGCGGCACGGGGGGGCGGGCGGTACCACGCTGTCGCAGAAGAAGGCGCGCGATTTCGAGGTATCGCCGCGTTGATCGGCCGCCGACTCGGCGTGCCGTTCGCCCGGCAGACGAGCGAGGAGGCCGCCCGTCATTTCGGCTGGTTCGCCGCGATCGCGAGCCTGAATGCGTCCGCTTCGAGCGTGCGCACCGGCGAGCGGTTCGGCTGGACCCCGAGTCAGCCCGGGCTGCTCGCCGATCTCGATGGGGATCACTATTTTCCGGCACGCTGATCAGGGAGCCATGCGGGTCGCATCGCAAACCCCGGCATGACCGCGTACATCTGCGTATTTCACGCGACCGCGACGCGGTGCATCGTTGCAACGTCACACTGAGTTAGGGCGGCGCGCTGGAGCTTGTCTCCTAAGAGGAACGGGAGTACTCCATCGAGTACGCGGATTGGATGCGGGCACAGCCCTCTTGACAGGGCCGCCGCTGCGACTCGTGAACGGAAGGCAGACGTCTGGTCAGGATAATCCGAGGCGCAAATTCTGCCGACATCTCGCGGGATTGAAGGAACGCACAGGGAGTGGTGTCAGGAAGGGCCGCGGCGCGAGGAGCTGTTCATACCGCCGCGGCTCTGCAGGCGCTCATGCAGCAAAAAAACCGCTCTATCGGCGCATCAGCGCGGCAAGCCGTCCCCGAGAGGGGCGGGAGCTTTGTCGGCCGGCCTGGCGGGCAGGCTCAGCGGCGCCGCGCGGGCGCCGCGGAAGGCGTCGCTGCGGACTCGCTCTGAGCAGACACAGGCGCAGCTTGCCGCGCGGGCCGACCGCGAGAGAGCACGGTCTTGCGCGGCTTCGGCGCAGGCTGTGCTGCCCCGCCGCGGCGCTTGATTTTACCGCGCCGTTTGCGCTCATAGTTCTCGAGCTGACGGCGTGCCGCACTGAATGCATCGCGCAATGCGACGTACACATCTTCATGTGCGTGATCAACCGGATGGCTGTGACGGACGACGATTTGTTCATCCGGGACGGAAACATCGATGCGGATGTCGTGCAGAGCGCCCTGCTGCTTGTGCTGAGCCGGGCGCTCGACCCGAACGCGGCAGCGCAGGATGTTGGGGCTGAACCGCTCGAGCCGCGCCGCAAGGTCGCGGATCCGCGCGCGCAGCGCCGGTGAGGGCGGCATCTGCTGAAAGCTCACCTGGACTGGAAATGCCATCGATTCCCCCTCTGTCACCGCACGAGGCGCGGTCCGCGCCACTGCTCGGGGCGCCGGCCGCGCCCGTTCACCTCGGGGCGCTCAAGCCGCCAGCGAATGGCGTGGCGGCTCGCAGATCGCCGCCAGTGTGCTGCCGATGTCGTTCTCGGTGACGTCTTTGCGCGGATGCGTGCGCTCCCGCACCGCTTCGCGAGCCAGATCGGCAAGCGAGATCATCCCGAGCAGCGTGCTGTCCCGGTCGACCACGGGCAGGCGGCGAATGTGCGCATCGCGCATCACGCGCTCGGCCTGCGCCAGCGAATCCGAGGGCCGAACGGTCGTGACCGATTTCGACATCGCCTCGTTGACGCGCAGGTCGGTCAGCGGTTTGCCTTCAAACAGCGCGCTCATGCAGATGTCCCGGTCGGTGATCACACCGACGACGCGCTGCACGCCGTTGCCGGCGCATACGGGGATTGCACCGCAATCGTGCTGCCACATCATCAGCGCGGCGTGCGCGAGGGAGTCCCCCACCTGGCACGATTGAACCTGTCTGGACATGAGATTCTCGACGAGCATGTGCGGATCTCCTCTGTGCGATGCGCGGCGCCGGGCGTGCGGTTGATCGAGCGAGTCAGCTTTTTTCCTCTTCCGCGGGATGACGGCGCAGCAAAACCGGAATGCGAGTGTGCCGTACGATGTACTCCGCATCGCTGCCGAGCACCAGGCGCCGGACACCGCGGCGACCG
>JAJYLP010000155.1 GCA_021787615.1 Pseudomonadota bacterium | reverse complement strand
CGCGCCACGCGAGGCCGCCGCGCAGACCAGCGCGCCGTCGCCGCAGCCAACATCGAGAACACGGGCATTACGGAGTTCTCCGATCAGCTCAAAGATGAGACGCTGCTCGATCGCCTCGGTGATCCGGCCGAGCGACCTCGCGCGCCAAGCCGCGTAGACTTTCGGACCGATCTGACCGGGGGCGTTCGCCCCGCTCATGCGAGCAGCCGGCTCAGTCGATCGGCGACTTGCTCGATCTCCTCCTCCGTCGTACCGCGCCCCAGGCTGAAGCGGATGGCACCCGTGCCGACTTCCGGGGCGATCCCCATGGCCTCGAGGACCGGCGACAACTCGGTCCGGCCCGCATGGCACGCCGATCCCGTCGATGCGGCAACCTCCGGCATCCGTGCCAGAATTTCGGCACCGACCTGCTCCGCAAACGAAACATTGAGCGTGTTCGGCAGGCGCTCCTGGACATGACCGTTGAGAGAGACGCGCTCGCCGAGCGCCACGCGCAGGCGCTCCCAGAGCAGGTCGCGCAAGCGCCGCGTCGGCTCCATGCCGAGCCCAGGCTGCGCAATCTCGCACGCCTCGCCAAGACCCGCCGCCAGGAGCGCGCTCTCGGTGCCCGCCCGTCGGCCGAGCTCGTGTCCGGCACCATGGATCAGCGGCTCCATGACCGTTCCACGACGGATATAAAGGGCACCGATTCCCTTCGGTCCATAGAGCTTGTGCCCCGCGACCGAGAGCAGATCGACGCCGAGCACATCCACATTCGTTGGTATCTTACCGGCGGATTGCGCGGCGTCGGTATGCAAGGGTATTCCATGCGCATGCGCGATGTTCGCGATCTCGCCTATCGGCTGGATCGTGCCAACCTCGTTGTTGGCATGCATGATGCTGATGAGGACCGTATCGCCCCTGATCACCTTGCGGATATCGTCGGGGTCGACGCGACCGGTTCCGTCTACCGGGACGTAAGTCACAGCCGCGCCGAGGCGCTCGAGAAACCGGCACGGCATGAGGATGGCCGGATGCTCGATCCGCGAGGTGACGATGTGCGCGGGCCTATCGCGCCTGCGGAAGAAGAGGCCTTTCAGCGCAAGGTTGTTCGCTTCGCTGCCGCCGCTGGTGAAGACGATCTCCTCCGCGGTGCAACCGAGCAGCGCCGCCACCTGCGAGCGAGCCCGCTCGAGCGCCGCCTTTGCGGGCGCACCCGCCCAGTGGCCGCTCGATGGATTACCGTAGGCGCTCTCGAGAAGCGGCCGCATGATTGCGGCCACCGCCGGGTCGATCGGCGTGCTGGCGTTGTGGTCGAGATAGATCTGCCGCATGGTCAGAATACCAACACCGTGTCCACCTTCTCCGCCACCATCGAGACCTCACTCAACCTACGGCACGCGTTCGATTGGCGAGCATAGCTGCCTTCGATGCTGCGCTTCGGGTCGTTCGACATGGACAACGTCTTCACCGCATCTGATCGTGCTGGACGGCAGACATCTTCGAGGTGGCTCGCGCGATACGACCGCGCGTCGATCGGGCGACGGCAGAGCGTTCCTGCCCCTTGACGTATACGTGAATGCTGCCCGAAGCGAGTTGTACCCACGGCTCCTCCGTCAGCGGCGATGTAGCGAGCAGGACGACGATCTGCGTGCAGCCGTCCTTGCGGCAACTCCGGCGCAACGCGCACAACCTCGTATGGGCATGAGCGATGAGGCTCTCGCCATTGCCCATCACGAAGTTGAACTCTCCGAGTTCGGCCAGCCGCTTGACGAGCGGCCCGATGGTTCTCACGATGGCCTGCGCGCAAGGCCCTTTGGTGGCCTCGGCATGCGACGCCGCGATGGCGTCGAGGAGCACGCAGAAGGCGTATTCGGAATCAGTCTCTCCCAACGGCCGGAACCGCTGAACAGGATATTCGGGGTTCTCGCGCAGTCCGGGCAGCATCCCGTTATGCGCGAACACCCAGGAGCGGCCGTTCCATTCTCGTTCGAAGGGATGTGTGTTCGCGGAAGCGCGTCCAACCCGCTCCGGATTGGCCTTGCGGATGTGGCCAATGACCATCGTGCTCCGGAAGTCGTATTCCGCGATGAACGCCAAGCACCGGCTTTCGGCGGCGGGCACTGGCTCCTTGAAGACCCGTGCGGCGCGGCCTTCGTAAAAAGCGATGCCCCAGCCATCGGCATGCGGGCCGACCTCGCCACCCCTGGGCCTGAGCAAGGCCAGCGAGCGGTTCACATCGGTTGGTTGGCTCGCGCTCATCGCGAACAGCTCGCACATGGTCAATCTCCGCTGTCAGTCAAGAGTCTCAATGCCGGTTCAGAAATTCCAACGGGGCCTCCGGTTATTGATCTCGAAAATGGACATGCGGACACTAAAACCATCGATAGAACCAATACTTTTCGGAGACGACCTTGCCCAAATGCAGCAAATATCCCGGAGCGCGCAAACGCAGCAGGGGCGCAGGCTCGGCGAAAAAGTTGCCGCTCCCGAAGCCGGCACGGTTGTCGCCGATTTCAATAAAACAGGCACCATGGCCCTCGAACGAGCGCGGCGCCCCCGCGCCGGTAATGGCGCACGTGATGTTCCGGGCCACCACCTCCGCCTCGCCGCGAGCGAACACGCCGGCCTTGGGCAGCGGCCTGCCGCTCACGAGCGGGATGCCGGTCACATCGCCGATCGCATAGACGCCCGGGAATTTCGTTTCGAGCGTCTCGCGGTCCACGGGTACCCATCCGGACTCGCCGGCAAGACCGGCTGCACGGACCACAGACGGGGCGCGGTGCGGCGGTACGTAGGCGAGAAGATCGAAGGGGGCGGTCGCGCCATTCTTGAATCGAATCAGCCGCGCCGACGGATCGACCTCGGCGACCATGCGCTCGGTGTGGACACGCACCCCTGTGCGCTCGACCAATTCCCTCACCTTCGCCGATACCTCCGGGCCGGCCACCGGCATCGGGCCTGGCTCGGGCGTGTAGAGGTCGACAGTGACGGCCGGGTGCACGCCACGCTTGCGAGCGTCCGCCTTGAGCAGCATGGCGGCCTCGTAAGGTGCCGCGGGACATTTGAACGGCGTTCCACCAACCAGCACGGCCAGGTGCCCCTGGCGAAGGTCCCTGCGCGCCCGGTTGAACGATTGCGCTCCCGCGAGTGTGTAGAAATTATGCCCAGCCTCGGCGAGGCCCGGAATTGCTTCCGATGCGAGCTCGGCGCCCAGCGCGACGACCATGTAATCGGCTGCGATTTCCCGCCCGGCCGCTCGTACGCTGAGTGTTTGCGGCTCGATCCGTTCGACCTCGCCGTGCACGAACTCGATGCCTGACCGGGCAAGGCGCTCGATCGGGCGCGAAATCTGCTCTTCGCGCCGGGCCCCGATCATGAGCCACAGCAGCGAAGGGGGAAAGACGTGTCGCGGCTCCCGCTCCACGAGAATGATTCGATGCTTACGAGCCAATTGCTTGCGCAGCAGGCTTGCCGCCACGATGCCGCCGATGCCGCTACCCAGGATGAGAATGGTTTTGGCCGCCGTCATGGCACTGTCTGCGGATTGCTCAGAACACCAGCACTTTGTCGGCCGAGAGCGTCAGCGCGGCCAGTTCATCCATCGTACCGCGCCGAGCGCCTTCGACAAGTTCGGCTTCGCAGAGGCCGCGCGCATCCATGCAGGTGCCGCAGAGCAGCACCTGGTGAACACCGCTGCGGAAGCGCTTCAGCATGCGCTCGAGGCTGTAATAGCCCTCGGGCGTCTTCTGGCCGCTTTTGGCGCACCCAACCGCGTCGGCCATGAGGAAGACGGTGATC
>JAJYLP010000070.1 GCA_021787615.1 Pseudomonadota bacterium | reverse complement strand
GCCGGGCGATCACTGGTCGGTGAAGACCATAGACGCGAATCAACCGCGCGCCTCGACCAAACGCGTGGGGACCGTGTGCGTCCAACCTGCTCATCTGCGCCGCGTGCGCGAGCGATAAGCCTGGGTAGAAGGACGCCAAGAGCGCGTGGCGCCTCGGTTTACCTGCTCGCAGGGGCCGTGTTCTCAGCCGAAGTCCCTGACGCTGTATAATCCAGGCGGCGAACATGCGCTGGCGACGAACCTGAATTTGACAGTGCGAGACCGACACTCGTGGGCGATCGCGGGCATCACGGAAGCGGGGAAAGACCCGCTGCTGCGCGCAATGACAGCGCGCTGGGCGCGGGAAGTGGGCGAATGCGTCCGGCCGCAGAAGCTCTGGCTGGCGTTCGGGAGCCTGCGCGATCAATCAGCCTGTCCGCGGCACAGCAGTGAGCGGCAAAACGCTGCAGTGCTGCGCAGCGTCCCTGGCCCGGCAGGCCTCGCGGATCTCACCGAACGCCTCGATGGGACGGATACGGCGCCGAAACGGCTGCACCGACGCCGAATGCGCGAACAGCAGCGATCGGGAATCTGCCCGGTAGCCCTCTCCCCCGCGCCATACGCAGCGCTGCTCGAGCAGCGCCAGGGCGAGGCGCGGGAGAGTCGTGAGCGCGCCGGGACGGCGCCGATCAGAGCCAAAGTGCCCACGAACGGGGGGCTGGCGCCGTGAAGGCCATTGCGCTCACGCCGCAGGCGTTGCGCAGAGAGGTGATCGGGATCGACACCGTGCTCGCGACGCCCTTCGGCAAGCGACTGATGGTGTATTGCGATTACACTGCCTCGGGTCAGTCGCTGTACTTTGTCGAACGCTATATCCAGCGTCTGCGCCGCGGTTACGCCAATACTCACACTGAGGATGACGCCACGGGGCGAACCACCTCGCGGCTGCTCGCCGAGGCGGAGGGGCTGATCAAGCAGTCTGTCAATGCCGGGCCGCACGGGCGGCTGATCGCCTGCGGCACGGGGGCGACCGGAGCGATCGACAGGCTGCAGCACCTGCTCGGAATCGCGCTCGCCCCGGCGGCCCGCGCTCGCTTGGAGGCGAGCCTCGAGAGCGCCTTTGGTGCCGGTGCGGCACGGCGCTTTCGCGAACATCTGGGATCACGGCAGCCGGTGGTGTTCGTCGGTCCGTATGAGCATCATTCCAACGAGTTGTCCTGGCGGCAAGGGCTCGCCACGGTCGTGGCGGTGGGACTCGATCGGCAAGGCGGAGTGGACCTGGAACACCTCGGCTCACTCTTGCGAGATCCAGCGCTCGCGGGCCGCCCGCTCATCGGCTCGTTCTCGGCGGCTTCGAACGTCACCGGCATGCTTACGCCGGTGCACGAGATTGCCACACTGCTGCACCGGCACGGCGCGCTCGCCTGCTTTGACTTCGCAGCCAGCGCCCCGTACGTCGACATCAACATGAACCCCGGGGGAGAGGGGTGGCTCGATGCCATCGTGCTCTCACCGCACAAGTTCCTGGGCGGCCCGGGCTCGAGCGGGGTACTCGTATTCAACGAGCGGCTTTATCGCCATGATCTGCCGCCCACGCTTGCCGGCGGCGGCACGGTGGACTACGTGAGCCCCAGCGATCAGGACTTCATCGCGGACATCGAGACGCGCGAAAAGGCAGGCACGCCGGGCATTCTGCAGACGCTGCGCGCAGCGCTCGCCTTCGAGGTCAAGCGGGCGGTGCGTGTGGAAGTGATCGCGGCGCGCGAGCGCGGCTTCCTCGAGCGGGCCTTCGAGCGCTGGACCGAAGCCGATGGCATCGAGATTCTGGGCAATCCCGATCCGCATCGACGCATCGGCATCGTCTCGTTCAATGTGCGCGACCCGCGCGGCGGGCACCTGCATCCGAAATTCGTCACCGCGCTGCTGTCGGATTTGTTCGGCATTCAGTCGCGTGCCGGCTGCTCATGCGCCGGACCCTACGGGCATCGCCTCCTCGGGGTCGACGCGCAGCACTCCGAGCAGTACCGCGCTTGGGTTGCGCAGGGTTATCACGGCATCAAGCCCGGATGGTGCCGGATTGGATTTCATTACGTGATGGACGCGACGGATGTGGAATTCGTGATCGATGCCGTGCGCTTCGTCGCCTCAGACGGCTATCACTTTCTGCCGTGGTACCGCTTCGACCCGCTGAGCGGCGCCTGGATGCATCGCGCCGCCCGCGAGCGCGGGCCGCGGCTCTCGCTTGACAGCGCGCTCACGGCCCGCGCTCGCAAGGCTCGGCCGCTGACCGAAAGCACGCGCGCGCGGCTCTATGCGCAGTTTCTCGCCGCAGCCCGCACGCTAGCCGTGCAGGCCGCTGCGATTCCCGCCGAGGGCGTACCGCGCGCGGAGATCGTCGATCAGTTCGGGAGTCTCAGGGATTTCTCGCTCTCCTGAGGACGCGCTGCGCGCCGGGAATTGTGGGAGAATCTCGGGTCTGCCGCCGAACTGCGGCGCGGCGGCTGCCACGGGACCGCACCGTTCGGCAGGCGGAATTATAAACAAAAGCAAGGAATTAGATTTCCGAACCTCACCGCCGCTTTCACGGTTTCGCTGGGCGCGTGAAACTGTAAACTGTCGCTCAAAAAAGGGGGGGCTATCGCGAGGCGACACGCAGGGATGCGGCCGGACCGCAATGACGCGGGACCAGCGGTGGCGACGCCTCTGGCCGGCGGCGGGAGCCGCCAGCGAGTCGAACGTACATTCCTGACATCAATTCCTATCAGAGAGGGGCCGTCGGCTATGATAAAGGCACGCCACGTCATGTTGCTTTCCATTCTGTCCCTGGCACTGCCGGCGGTTTTCGCGGCGCCGGTGCCGACGGGCCGGCTCACGAGTGCACTGCACTGGCGCAGCGTCGGACCGTATACCGGCGGGCGCGTCACTGCGGTGGCGGGCATCGCGGACAAGCCCAATGTCTTTTACATGGGTGCAGCGGGCGGGGGCGTCTGGGAGAGCGACGATTACGGTTATCACTGGAAGAACATTTCCGACAAATACTTCAACAGCGACAACATCGGCGCCATGGCGATCGCGCCCTCCAATCCGCAGGTCATCTACGTGGGCACGGGCGACTCCTCGCCCCGCAACACGGTTCTGACCGGGGAGGGGATGTACAAGTCCACCGATGGCGGAAAGACATGGAATTACATCGGGCTCGGCGAGACCCACATCATTAGCTGGATCATTGTCGATCCCCACAATCCGGATGTCGTGTACGTGGCAGCTCTGGGCCATCTGTTCGGACCCAACCCGCAGCGCGGGGTATTCAAGACCACGGATGGCGGCAAGACTTGGAAGAAGATCCTTTACGTCAATGACGGGACCGGCGCGATCAGCCTGGCGATGGATCCGTCCAATCCGAGCGTGCTGTACGCCGCCATGTGGCAGATGTCCCGGAAGCATTGGACCTTCTCGAGCGGGGGTCCGGGCAGTGGTCTCTACAAAACCACCGATGCCGGGGCCCACTGGACCAACATCTCGCATCGCGTGGGGCTGCCGCCGGGAATTTTCGGCAAAGTCGGCGTCGCGGTGGCGCCGAGCCGGCCCAACGTCGTCTATGCGCTGATTCAGGCGGACTACAAGGGTCAGGCCGGCGGATTATTCCGGTCCGACGATGCCGGCCGCAGTTGGAAGCTCATCAACAACAGCATGAGGATCACGCAGCGCGCCTTCTATTACATGACCGTGTACGTGGACCCCACGGACCCCAATACGATCTATCTGCCCAACGTCGGAATCTATGTATCGCACGACGCGGGCAAGAAGCTGATCGCACTGCATCCGCCCCATGGTGACAACCATGTGCTCTGGATCAATCCCAATAACCCACAGATCTTCGTCGAGGGCAACGACGGCGGCGCGACCGTCACGCTGAACGGCGGCAAGGCCTGGAGCTCCGAGAACAATCAGCCCACGGGACAGTTCTATCACGCCAACCTCGACGGTCAATTCCCGTTCCATATCTACGGCGCCCAGCAGGACCGCGGCTCGGTCGAGGCGCCGAGCGCCGTGCCGGCGGGCGCAATTCCGCCGGTCTGGACACGCGTTCAGGGCGGGGAGCTGAGCTGGGTCGTGCCCACACCGGGCCGGCATTGGGTCACCTACGGCAGCGGCTATTACAGCATGGAGTGGAAGGAGGACCGCAGGATGGGACTGATCACGAATGTGAGCCCCCGGCCCTATTACAAGTTCGGGCTCGCCGGATCGAAGATCAAATATCGCTACGGCTGGATCCATCATCCCGTCGTGTTTGCCCCCCACAACCCCAATGAGCTGTTGATGGGGGCGAACGTGCTGTTCCAGACCACGGATGAAGGGAACAATTGGCAGCGCATCAGCCCGGATCTCACGCGCAACGACAAGAGCAAGCAGCAGCGGCCGGGTGGCCCGATCAGCGCGGACGTGACCGGCGAGGAGATGTTCGACACCCTGTCCTCGATTGCGTTTTCACCGCTGACGGACAACGTCATCTGGACGGGATCCGATGACGGGCTGGTTTACGTGACCACCGATGCGGGGGCACATTGGCGCCAGGTTCGCCCGCCGACGCTGCCGACCTGGTCCACGATCACCTGCATCGAGCCTTCGCACACGCACGAGGGCACCGCCTACGTATCGGCGAGCCGGTACGACTGGGACGACTTCCACCCTTACGTGTACAAGACTACCGATTACGGCAAGCATTGGACGCAGATCACCACGGGGTTGCCGCAGGATCAGTATGTCGAGAGCGTGCGGCAGGACCCGAACGCATCCAAGCTGCTTTTTGCGGGCACCAGCGCATCGGTGTACTTCAGTCTGGATGGGGGCCGGCAGTGGCGGCCGCTGACGCTCAATCTGCCCCCCGTGCGGGTCGATGACATCGAGATCCAGCCCGAACAGCACGCGGTAGTGCTCGCCACATTCGGACGGGGTTTCTGGGTGCTGGACAACCTGCAGTTCCTCGAGCAGTTGGGGGCCGTGCGGGTGGCAGGCGATGCCCCCTATCTGTTCAGGCCGCAGCAGGCATGGCTGGTCACGCGCCGTATGGGCGGGTTCGGCCCACGCGGACCGGGCGGCCAGAACCTCGCGCCTGGCGTCACGGTATTTTTCCACTTGCCAGCCGGCTACAACGGAGGCACGCCCGTGAAGCTGAGCTTCACCGACGCCAGCGGAAAGCTGATCCGCAGCTTCGCGCTGCACCTGAAGGCGAAAGGCAAACCGAAGCCGCTTTCCCACAACCCGGCTCTGGCGCGCCGACAGCGGCAGAGGCGGGAAACGGCGGTAACGCCCGGCATGAACCGGTTTCAGTGGAATCTGAGGTATCCGAACGCCGTGGACGTGAAGGGCATCTACAATTCGTACTTTGCGGCTGCGGTCCCCGTAGGCCCCGAAGTGGTGCCGGGCACCTACTACGCCACGCTGAGCTATGGGAGTGCCACGCAGAGGCGGCCGTTCGAGGTCAGACTCGACCCGAGATTGCAGACCACGCAGGCGCAACTGCAGCAGCGCTTCGACTTGCTGATGCGGATCCACGGCGCACTGAACCGGCTCGATGTCAACCTGAACCGGGCCATCGATGCCCGCGGCGCACTCGAGAAGGCAATGGCCCACAAGAGCGTCGCGGCCGATGCGGCGCAACCGGCGCTTGAGCGCCTGAACCGCGACATCGGCAATCTGGTCGATCTGAGGATCCAGTCCAGCGAAGGCGCGCTGGTGTACCCGCCTCGGCTGCGCTCGTGGCTGACCTCGATCGCCGGTCAGGTGAGTATGGCCTTCGTGCCACCGACTCCCGCGATGGTGGAGGTCGCAGATGATTACATCAGGGATGCGGCCGCGGGTGTTTCGCGTCTGCACGCGGACGTCGCGATTGCAGACAGAGCGCTGAGTCACTGACCCGCGAGCGCGCGAGCAACTTCTTTCACTTGCACCCTGGGGTCGTCGCTTCGTTGGATCGAAGCGACGACCCTCTTGGCAGCGGCGGCGAGCGACAGCGGCTCGAGCGTCACGCGCGCATCGGGAGTGCCACGTCGGTGCAGTCAGACCGGGGCGCCTGAGACCCGCCTCGTCGGAATTTTGTTGTGCGGCACCTGCGAGGAGCCGTCGAAGGCGCCGTCAAGTGTCGGGGCCCTGCTCCGACGGCGTCAGTCTCGGGGGCCCCATGCTGGCGCTCATCGCACACCTGGTTCAGAACGGAATCGATGTCATCGGACATACCGGTCCGACGCGGCAGGCCTGGAGGAGCTTCAAGCAGGTCGGGTGCAGCGACAAAGAGGCACACCAGGTCTTCGATGCGGCGATTGCCTTTCGTGCGGCCTGGTGCGCAACATTGCCCGCGCGGCCGCGAGCCGCCCGGCACGCCGGGCCCTCACCTCACTCGGCGCGGCGCGTGGCCTCGAACAGAAACCATACCCGGCGCTCCGCCTCATCGATCCATACCTCGAGCAGACTTGCCGTGGCGACATCCCCGTGCTCATCGCACAGGCCATGGAGCTGGCGCATCGCGGCGGCGAGTTGCTTGTTGTCGTCCCGCAGCTCCGCGAGCATGTCGCGGGGCGTGACGAAGGAGGCGTCATTGTCGCGCAGGCGCTGCAGTTTCGCGATATGTCCGATCGAGCGCAGCGTCGTGCCGCCGATCTTGCGTGCCCGCTCCGCAATCGCATCGGTGATGTCGTAGATCTGTGTCGCCTGCTCATCGAGCAGCAGGTGATAATCGCGGAAATGCGGACCGGACATGTGCCAGTGGAAGTTCTTCGTCTTGACGTACAGAGCGAATACATCTGCGAGCAGCGCCGTGAGCGCCGGGGGAATGTCTCTAGCCGCCTCCGGCGAAAGGCCGGACGGGGTATCGAGAGTGGCGGTTTTTCTGACTGGTTTGTTCATCGCGGAACTCCTCTCGGCTGCATGACTCGAGGCTTGCGCGGCGGGGCTGCCTGCAGCACATTTTAGCGCCGCATGCTGCCTGGGATGAGCCTGGCGTCGAGGCTGATGTGCGTCTCGAGGAGTCTCGGCCCCTTGCAGCGCGCCTGCGAAGCGCGCTCGGTCTGCGCGCGCACTTCAGTGTCTCGTTCCCGGCGCTGGGCACCATCGACGGGGCACAAAACGGAGCTCTTGCGTGAGCTCAGCAGTCCCGATTCTCATTACCAGGACCGAAGTCCGCTCAAAGACCCGATCCAGTGCTCGAGTGCGGGAGGCTCGCGTGACCATCGCTGCGCTCTTGATCACGACGCCCCCACAACCACCTCTCCGGGGCGGCGCGCCCTCCAGTCTTCGCGAAGTCGCTTCCCGCCGACCTGCGCGCCTTGCGCCGCGCAGGCGCTATGCTTGTCCGACTCCGGTGCAGTGCTGGCGATACGTGCGGCCCGCGCGGCCTCGAGGTCTGAGGGGGGAGGACGCTCGATCAACACGCTCTTGAGATCGGCTGGGCGAGAATCCCGATCCAGCGCGGAGATCGTGTGGGATGACTCGAGGTCATCGCGGCGGCCGTGAACAGCCAACAAGAGAGGGGCAGAAGAGATGAAGACCATAATGCCAGCCAGCCGGTAACTGTTTGCGGCCGCGATGGGCGCCCTCGGCGTCACGGGTTTCGTCAACGGCGACTTCGCGCTCGCGTGGCAGGAAATCCCGCGGCATTATTTGCCGGGATATACCGTCATTGCGTACGCCTGCGCCGCCATCGAGGTCGCGGCCGGCATCGGCCTGCTGTTCAACACTACCGTGAGAATGACGTGTTGCGTTCTGCTTCCGTACATGGTGCTTTGGGTCGTGCTGCTGGAGATCCCGATCGCGATTCACTCGCCTCAGAACCCGGGCGCATGGGGAAGCGTCGGTGAATTTACGATCGTGACCGCGGGCGCGCTGTGTCTGTTTGCGGTCCATTCCGGGCCACGGACGCATAAGGGAATCGCAGCGGGATCGAGCGGCGCGTTGCTTACTCATCGTTGCATTGCCGATGATCGGGATCGAGGTGATTGCAGATGCGGCGCATTTCGGCAACGCCGTCATGCAGCCGTGGCTGCAGTGGCTGCCCGATCCGGCGCGGTGGGCGAGCTTGAGCGGCTTGGGGAGTCTGGCAGCATGCCTGGGCCTGCTGTTCGGGGTATGGCCCCGCCTCGCCGCTACGCTGGAGGCCGCGATGTTGGGGACTATCACAATCGCCTATTGGGGTCCGGATCTCTATACCGGACGGACGGCGACCACCGCATTCATCATCTCTCTGCTGATCACGGCAAGCGTCTGGTTGATCGCTGACACCTATCATGGCCTGCCGTGGTTCGCCACGCGGCGGCCCGTGTGGAGTGATCGCCCAGAGGGCGCCGCATAGTCAGGCGCCAACTGATACGGTGTTTAGTTCCGGAGCGCTATGCGCGGCGGTTGGAGAGGAAAACGGCTCGGCGCTGCGAGTGTCACGACGCAAGGTATCCAGAACGAGCGCAGATGCCAGCTGGGCGGCAGGACCTGCGTGCGCGCGTGACCCTCAGATTGGCGCGAGCGTCACTCGGCGCGCATTGCGCCGCATGTCAACAGATCGGCCGGGCGCCTTCGCACTCGGGCCAGTCCGGATCTTCTGCGGCCAGGTGTTCAGCCACGAGCTGTGCGTCACCTGCGCCGGACCGCCCGGCGCTCTGGATCATTCCGGCGCATGCTCGAATCGCTTCATCTGACCGCCGAGCTCGACCCAGGGTTGAGCGCTGGCGCAGTAGCTCTGCGCAGCCGGCTTCAGCCAGCTCGGGTCATCGAGGGTGCCCGCCGCGATCATCACGATCCCCGGCATGGCCTCGCATTCATCCAGGATCGCGGCGCCGCAGTCCGGACAAAACCGCCGCTCGATGGGCTTGCCGCTGTCGCCGAGCTTGGTGAATCCCTTGAGCGTGCCCGTCACCGTCACTGACGCCTTCGGCAGTCCAATCACGGTGGAGAAGGCGCTGCCCGTGAATTTCTGGCAATCATGACGATGGCACAGTCCCACGAAGGCGGGCCCCGCTTCCGCGCTGTAGCGTATCTTGCCGCACAGGCAGCCGCCGTTGATCGATGGCATCGGGTTCCCCTCCGTTTCACTCACATCGCACTGTTGAGGCGCAGCGTGCCACGTCCCAACTTGCCAGTGCGACCTCGAGCGCCTTTCGACCGCCATCATCCAGTAGGTCTGCACTGTCACGACTGTATGATCACAAGGTAGTGTCGGTGGTACGACGGTTTGGCGCCCTGCGGCGTGCGCCCCGTCGCAGACGGTCCGCTTCGATGTCGTATTCATGCATTCAGGGGAACGGTTTTCCGGACGCCTTGGGACGAGCACATCATCGGCCGCGCGCGCGGTGGGACGTGCGTCTGCAGCTGGACCGGCTCTTCCGTACGGCGCTGAGTCATGGATGCGTCTGTCATCGGCCCCGGTGCCTCAGAAGCTTCAGAACTTGTCGGTGCGCGCATCTGAGCTCCGAGCGTTGGCCGGTTTCGAAGTGCAATCGCGTGCAGTCCCGAAAACGGGAAGTCTCGCTGCTTGATTCCCGCAAGCGGGATTCACGGGCGCCTGGCGCGCGCCCGCTATTGTCGAAAATTGCTGGTAAATCAGCTCTCTACGCACGCGATGCGTATGGCATGGAAGGTGCTCAGGCTCGCCATGCAAACTCATCCTGCAATGCCGCATGCCCGATATCGCGATTGACCCGGCCGTGACGCGCCGCAAACGCCACAAGCGGCTCGCCGCGGCCGGACTGGGAGTGGCTGCGCTCGTCGCGCTGGTGGCGTGGGCGCTGAGCCGCACGAGCGCCGGTCCTAGCGTTCGGCGCGCCAACATCTGGATCGCCACGGTGAGGAGCGGCTCTCTGCCCATCGTGGTGAGCGCGGCCGGGGTCTTTCGGCCCATCCACGAGCGCTGGATTACGGCTGCCACACCGGGCGTGGTGGAAGCGGTGAAGGTGCAACCGGGCGATGAGGTCAAGCCGGGCACCGTGCTCGCGGTGCTCGCGAACCCCGCCGTTGACTCCGCCCTCGCGCAGGCCAGGGCGAAGCTCGCGAGCGCCGAGGCCCAGCGCGCCTCCCTGCAGGCGCAGCTGACGAGTCAACTGCTGACACTGCAGGGGGAGCTGGCCGCCGAGCAGGCAACAGCCAAGACCATGTCGGTGAAAGAGCGGGCGGAGCGGCCACTGATGCGCCGACACATCATCTCGATGCTCGAATACGCCGCGATCCGCGTGCAGGCCGTCGAGTACGCGCAACTCGCCAAGCTCGCCGAGGAGCGTATCGCCGTCTTCCGCCAGAGCGTCGCGGCTCAGAATCGCGCCGCGAGCGCGCAAGTCACGGCGCTGCGGGCCGTTCTCGACAACAGCCGGCAACAGGTGGCTGCACTGTCAGTCACGGCCGGTATCGGGGGGGTTGTGCAGAACGTCGCAGTGCACGCCGGCCAGACATTGAAGGTCGGTGGCGGCATTGCGCGGGTGGCGAGCCTCAAATCGCTCAAGGCCACTCTCCAGGTGCCCGCCAGCGAGGCGGAGGAAGTGGCCACCGGGCAGTCGGTCACGCTCGAGCTGGCCACCGACGTCACTCAAGATGTGCAGGGGCGCGTAACGCGCGTTTCGCCCTCGGTGACAAACGGCAGCGTTGAGGTGGACGTCATGCCGACGGAGAGGTTGCCGACCGACGTCCGACCCAATCTAGCGGTCACCGGCAATATCCACATTGCCGACATCGCCCGGGCGATCTACGTCCAGCGCCCCGCCTACGCCAATCCGGACAGCGTCATGACGTTGTTCCGGCTGGTCGATGGCGGACGGGCGGCCGTTCCCGTGCGCGTGCGCTTCGGCGCCGCCTCCGATCAGTACATTCAGATCGCCAGCGGGCTGAAGGCGGGATCCCGTGTCATCGTGTCCGATGCCAGCGGCTTTGCGGGCGATCCGCGCATTACTCTCAGATGAGCCGCCTGATCCGACCCTCCAAGGAGAACGTGTCATATGACCAGCAACGCGGTAATCAACGTGGCGGACCTCACCAAGGTCTACGTCACCGACGAAGTGGAGACCCATGCGCTCACCGGCGTCAATCTGCGGGTCGACGCCGGAGAATACGTCGCGATCATGGGTCCGTCGGGCTGCGGCAAGACGACGTTCATGTCTATCCTCGGCCTCCTCGATGCGCCCACCGCCGGAACGTACGATCTGGACGGCACCCCGGTCGCCAACCTCGATGCCCGCCAGCGTGCGCATTTTCGCAACCGCAACATCGGCTTCGTGTTCCAGTCCTTCAATCTCATTGGTGATCTCAACGTCTACGAGAACGTGGAGCTGCCGCTGGTCTATCGGGGTGGTCTGAGCCGCGCCGAGCGGCGTGAAAAGGTCGCGGTGGCCCTGGAGAGCGTCGGCATGGTGCACCGCATGAGGCACTATCCGGCACAACTTTCCGGCGGCCAGCAGCAGCGCGTCGCCATTGCGCGCGCGCTGGTCGGGGATCCGGCGATCCTGCTGGCGGATGAGCCGACGGGAAACCTGGATTCCGCCAACGGCGAGAAGGTCATGGATCTGCTGGCGGCCCTCAACGCTCGCGGCGCGACGCTGGTCATGGTGACTCACGACCCACGGTACGCGGCGCACGCCAAACGCCTGGTGCGCCTTTTCGACGGCCAGATCGTGGCGGAGCAGGAAAGGCGCGTGACCGAGCGGCAGGCTTAAGGAGGGGCCCGGCAGGTCACTAAGTCGACATCGCAACGAGTTGCTGTCTCCATAAGTACACTCGAGGGACGTTCCTTGGCTGTCTCGAGCACTGACATTTGGGAAACGCTTTCGCAGGCTCTGCGTCGTCTGCGTCGCGACTGGGCCTTCACGGGCGCATTTGTGCTGACTCTGGCGCTCGGCATCGCTGCCAATGCCGCGGTGTTCACGGCCCTGGATGCGTATTTCCTGCGTCCATTGCCTTACCCGGCTGGCGGACGGCTGGTCGATATCTATTTCGACTCCGCGAAGTATCCCCTCCCGCCGGGCTCAGCCATGTCCGCCGCCGCCTATGAACGGCTGCGCTCCGCCCCGGCGCTCTCCTCGAGCGGCCTGGTGAGCGACTGGGGCAATCTCACTGTCAGCGTTCGAGGTGAGCCCGCCGAGAGTCACCACGTGGCCGCGGTCAGCGCCTCCACCATGAAAACGCTGAACGTACGGCCCCTGCTTGGGCGCTGGATCAGTGCCGCTGCGGATCTTGCAGGCGGTCCGGCCGAGGTGGATATCAGCTATCGATTCTGGCAAAGCGCGTTTCACGCCGCATCGCATGTCCTCGGCCGGACGCTTTGCATTGGCGGCAAGGCCTACACTGTTATTGGTGTCATGCCGCCCCATTTCGACTTTCCGGCCCGGCGCACTCAGCTGTGGGTTTCGACGGACATTGCGCCGGGAGCACTCGGGCCCGAGCAGCTGACAACCTTCAACTGGGTGATGATCGCGCGCCTGAAGAGGCGGATATCGCGCACGGAGCTTGACGCGGAGCTCGGCGGACTGCTTGCGCGAATCAACATGCACATGCCTCCCGCAGAGCGCAGGGTCTCGGCGCGGATGGGCTGTTACATCGGCTCCATGTCCTTGCGTCGATTGCTGGGCGGTGCAACGCGCGCGCGTCTGCTCATGATGCAGCTGAGTGCGGGCGTCCTTCTGCTGCTCGCGGTCGCGAGCCTGGTCAACCTCGCGCTGGCGCGGGCCCTGCGGCGCCGGGACGAGGCGGCGCTGAGGGTGGTGCTCGGCGCCGGACGCGGTGCCCTTCTGACGCAGGCCTGTATCGAGGCGCTACCGCTCGGCACCGCGGCCACTCTCATCGCATGGCCGCTCACCGAGTTCGGCATGCGGACGCTCGCACACTATCGCATCGCCTCGGCGAGCACGACATTCAACCTGCAGATGCATGCCGAAATCTGGCTGCTCGCCCTCGTGCTCGCCGTCGCTCTCAGTACCGCTGCGCTCGCATTGCCTCAGTTGTTTGTGCGGGTCGCCCGACCCGCAGAACTCCTCCACGGCGCGGGCAAGGGCGGGGGCGGTCACCGCATGCGCCCGCTACGGCTCGCCTTGAGCATCGGTCAGATCGGATTGGCCATCGCACTGCTCGCCGGCGCGCTCCTGCTCGGACGGTCCCTGCGCAACATGCTCGACTCGAATCCGGGTTTCGACAGCCGGCATCTCTACGCCGCGACGCTGCGCCTGCAGGGCCCCCAGTACGATCAGTGGGGTGCCTGGCTCGAGGCACACCGGCGGCTCGCTGCCGCCGTGGCTGAGTTGCCGGGTGTCGCGCGCAGCGCCATCGGAGAGGCGGTCCCCTTCGCCGGCACCGGTTCCTTTGCCTCCTTCCGGCCCGCACACCCGCGCGCGGGCAATGCCGTGCCGCACGGTGGGAGCATCACCCAGGCGGGTCCGGGCTTCTTGAGAACACTCGGGGTTCAGCTGCTCGCCGGACGGCTGCTCGATGCGAACGACGCGGCGACCAACGCGCCAAACGTGGTGATCGATGAGCGCTTCGCGGATGCCCTTTTCGGCAGCCCGGACGTCATCGGCAAGACCCTCGAGTGCAGCATCGGAAAAGGCATTTGCCGCATCGTCGGCGTGGTGGATACCATTCGCGACCATTTCGCACGGCACTATGCCTCCTTCAGCGGCACGGTGTTCGTGCCGGAAGACGAGGACAGTTTTCACAACTGGGGCGGTGCCACCACGATACTGATCCGCTCGAGCGAGCCTTCGGCCATCCTTGACCGGCAAGTCAGGCAGATCATCCACCGGATGCTCCCCGATCAGAGCCTGCTGCGCTTTACCTCGATGCACGAGCTGATCGGCGATTCCGCACAGGGTGCCGCGGCGCTCGCGAGCCTGCTGATTGCCTTCGGACTACTCGCCTTCACACTCGCCGTCATCGGGACCTACGGCGTCGTGGCGTATGTGACCGGGCTGCGCCGTCGGGAGTTCGCAGTCCGTCAGGCTGTTGGAGCCGAGCCCGTGCACATCGAGTCGCTCGTGCTGCGTCAGGGCTTTGTGCTGTGGGTGCTGGGCTCGCTGGCAGGCGTTGGGTGCGCGCTGGTTTTCGCAAGAGAGCTTGCTGGGGAGTTGTACCGCGTCAGCATCTTCTCGCCCGGGGCGTACGTGCTGCCGGCAGTCGTGGTCGGGGTGGCGGTGATGCTCGCCTCCTGGCTCCCGGCGCGCGGCGCGCGCAAGCTCGACATCATTGCCCAGATTCGACCGGAATAGAGACAATGGCTATGCAATTTGCCGAACATCACGGCGCGAGACTGCTGCGACCGTTTCGCAAGCCCGGATTCGCCCTTGCGGTGATTCTCATCCTCGCGCTCGGCATCGGTGCGAACACCGCGAGCCTGAATCTGCTCTACGGCTACGTCCTGGCACCCCTGCCGTACCCGCAGGCCGACCGTCTGGTGAACGTCTATTTCACGGCCAAGCAGATGCCCGCCAATCTGCAGATGTCGTACCCCACATACTTCGATCTACGCACCGAAACGACCGGGATGACGGATGCCGGCATGTACAAGCTCAAGAACCTCAACCTTGTATCGGGTGCCAGCGTGTCGCACGTTCGCGGCGCCGCCATCTCGGCTTCCCTGTTCACGACGCTCGGGGTGCGAGCGGCGCTCGGTCGGGTTTTCGGGGCCGGTGCCGATGAACCGGGGGCTGCTTCGGAGGTTGTGCTGAGCGAGCGCCTCTGGTCACGGCTCTTCGACCGCAGTCCCAAGGCCCTCGGGCGGACGGTTCGCCTCAACGGCCGCGCGTACACGGTGGTCGGTGTCATGCCGGGAAGCTTCCATTTTCCCGATGCACAGACTGCGCTTTGGCTGCCGAAGGTGATTGGCCCCTTCGATCACCAGCCGGACAATCTGACCGCCTGGCACGACGCGATGATCGCTCGTCTTGCCCCGGGCGTGAGCGCCCGTCAGCTGGCGATCCAGAGCGAGGCGGCATTGGATCGCGAGATCGCGCATTTCCCCGACCCCTCTGCCATTCCGTTCTTTAAGACAATGGGAATGCGCATTGCCGTCACGTCTTTGCGCTCGGCGCTGCTCGGGAAGCTTCACGAGCGCCTGATTCTGGCGCAGATCGCAACCGGCCTGTTGCTGGTGCTGGTCTGGTTCAACCTGGCGAACCTGTTCATCGCCCGGGCGCTTGCCCGGCGCGGCGAGCTGATCGTGCGGCGCGTGATCGGCGCCGATACCCGGATCCTGTTCGGTCGGCTCTTTGCCGAGAGCCTGACGCTGTCCCTGGCGGGGAGCCTTGCCGGGTTGGGGCTGGGAGAGTTTCTGCTCAGAGTGCTGTTGCGCACCGGCTTCGCGAACAGCGCAGTCGCCTTTCCGCTGCGCGACTGGGCAGTCGTCACCGCCATTGCGGTAGGGCTGGCCGTGCTGTCCGCGCTGGTGTTCTCGCTGGCGGGGCTGCACTTCGTCCGCCGCCAGGATCTCTCCCAAGGACTCCGGGATGCTGATGCGCGCAGCACGGGTGGTCGCGGCGAACATCGATTGCGAGGCGCCCTCGTCGTGACTCAGCTCGCGCTCGCCTTCACGTTGAGCGGAGTCGGTGTGATTCTGGTTCACGGCCTGATGAAGCTGGACGCGGTGCGCCTTGGCTTTCAGCCGCGCCACAATATAACCTTCCAGATCCATTTGCCGCTGGGGAGCGAATCCGGTCAACGGGCCCGCTTGCGCACGCAGTTGACGCAATTGCGACGAGCCCTGTCGCGAGTGCCGGGCGTTCAGGCGGATACGATTGCGAGTGACGTGCCATTCGATGGCCAGAGCATGGGCTACGCGGCCTACCCGAATCCATACGACGGCAAGCACAGGCCCAATGTCTTTCCCATTGTCACGGGCCCCGGTTACCTGCGGACGCTGGGAGTCCATTTGCTCTCCGGGCGCATGTTCACTGCGCAGGATGCGGCTTCGAATGCGGGCGAGGCCGTAATTGACACAACGGCCGCACGCGAACTGTTCGGCAATCTGGATGTCGTCGGACGTCAGTTCAACTTCAACGCCCCAAATGACTCCAAGGCCGGTCTGCTCTTTCGGGTCATCGGCGTTGTCGGAGACTCCAGGCAGGCCCACCTCGGCTCGCGCAAGCCGGCCGGGATCGTCTACATCGACAGGGGCCAGGTTCTGCAGATGAAAGGGACGGTGTTCTCGTGGGCCATCCCCACCTGGTACGTCGTCGTCCGCACGCCGCTCAGCACCGCGGCGATTCTGCCGGCATTGAGCAGGACTGTTGCCTCGATTATGCCCGGCGTGCCGATCTACGGTGTGCGCAGCATGCGCCAGCGGCTATCGGCGAAGCTGGCGCCTCGGCGGGCCGTGACGGTGCTGGTGCTGATGTTTGCGCTCGGGGCGTTGTCCGTGGCCGCGGTCGGCCTCTACTCGGTGGAGAGTTACCGCGTCGGCCAGCGCACGCCGGAATTCGGGCTGCGCGCCGCCCTCGGCGCGGATCGCGCCCAGCTGCGCGGGCTGGTACTGCGCGAGGCAGGGCGGCTGCTGCTGCTCGGCTCCGTCGTTGGAGTGTGCGGCGTCCTGGTGCTGGGACGGTTGTTCTCGGCGTCACACTACGACATGCAGGGCGCCGATCCGTTCTCGCTGCTGCTCGTCGTGACGGTCCTCGGCGTGATCACGCTCCTTGCGGGTTGGCTGCCGGCCCTGCGGGCCAGCCGGGTCCCGCCCATGGAAGCATTACGGGAGCGCTAGTCCCGCAGGCATAATCGGGTCATGGCAAAGCCGCTGATCCTGGTCGCGGATGATGATGCCGACGTGCGCCAGGCGCTGTCGCTCCTGCTGCGCGACTGCGGCTGCGAGGTCGCCACGGCGGCAAGCCCGGCGGAGGCGCTGAGCTCGCTGCGACACATGCGCCCTGATCTGATCCTGCTCGACATGAATTACCAGCGCGATACCACCTCGGGCGCCGAGGGTCTGGCGCTGCTGCGGCAGATCAAGGCGTTCGACAGCGCGCTGCCGGTGGTGATGCTCACAGGCTGGGCCACGGTCCAGCTCGCGGTGCAAGCCCTGCAGCTGGGCGCGCAGGATTTCCTGGAGAAACCCTGGGAGAACGCCCGGGTGCGCTCCCTCGTCAACACCCACCTGGCGCTGGCAGATGCCCGCAGCCGGGTGCGCAACCTCGAGGAGGCCGCACGGGCCGGCGATCTCGAAGATGATGATCCGGTGTTCCGCTCCCGCGCCATGCGTGAGGTGCTCGAAGTCGCCGAACGCGTCGCGGCCTCCGACGTGCCGTTGCTTCTCACCGGCGAGAGCGGGACCGGCAAGGGTCTTATCGCGCGTTGGGTCCACCGGCACTCTCCGCGGCGCGAGGGAGCATTCGTCAGCGTGAACCTCGGCGGCTTGGCCGAGACGCTGTTCGAGAGCGAGCTGTTCGGTCACGTCAAAGGCGCATTCACGGATGCCCGCACCGATCGCGCCGGGCGGATCGAGCGGGCCCGGGGCGGCACGCTTTTTCTCGATGAGATCGCCAATATCACACCGGCCCAGCAGGCGCGGTTGCTGCACGTTCTCGAGGAGGGCGTTTTCGAGCGTGTCGGAGAGACCGTTCCGCGGCCGACCGACGCACGGATCGTGGCGGCGACCAATGCCGACATTCGGCAACTGATCGGTGCCGGCCGCTTCCGCGAGGATCTGTTCTTCCGCCTCAATGCGGTGGAGATCGTGCTGCCGCCGTTGCGCGAGCGGCGAGACGACGTGCCGATGCTCGCGCGGCATTTTCTTGCGCGTTTCGTCCATCCCGACGGCCGGACACTCTCACTCACCGCCAGCGCGGACCGCGCGCTCGAGGGCTACGCCTGGCCCGGCAACGTGCGCGAACTGGCGCACGTCGTGCAAAGAGCCGTGCTGCTCGCCAAGGGCGAGCAGATCGAGGTTGCGGACCTGCGTCTCTCGGGCGCAGAGAGCGCTGAGCGGCTCGATAACCTCACCCTCGAGCAGGCCGAGCGGTACGTGGTGCGGCGCGCGATCGAGAGCTGCGGCGGCGATGTCGCCGCCGCAGCCGTGAAGCTCGGCGTGAGCCGCAGCGCGCTGTACCGGCGCCTCGAGAAGCTGCGCGAATGAGACTCGGCGACTCGGGGTGCTTGCGCGAGGCGGGTCTTGCGACACTGGCGGTGCTGCCGATGCTGACGCTGGCGCTGCTGCCCGCCGCCGGTGTCCGGATCACAGCGACGGCGCTCTGGTGGGCAGTGGGGCTCGCCCTGCTGTGGTTTGCGGGCGGGCTCGCGCTGGCGACCCGGCGCCGCGCCCGCCCCCTGCAGCTGCTGGCGAGTCTCCTGCAGGGGCTGCGCGCCGGCGATTACGGCTTGAGAATCCG
Source organism: Pseudomonadota bacterium (assembly GCA_021787615.1). Lineage (GTDB taxonomy): Bacteria > Pseudomonadota > Gammaproteobacteria > Steroidobacterales > Steroidobacteraceae > 13-2-20CM-66-19. Next base: position 978 of record JAJYLP010000070.1, on the reverse strand, counting down.
CGGCGGCGGCGGCTCGATGGGCGAGGTTGCGCAGGAATTCAATACCCTGGCGGCGCACCTCGGCGGCGAGCAGCGCCACGGCCGCGAGACCGATGCGCTGCTGTCGCAGCTTTTGGCGAGTCTGGAGCTCGGCGTGCTCGTGGTCGACGAGCAGGATCGGCTCGTCGAGCTCAATCGCGCCGCCGAAGCGCTGCTTGGCGAGACGGCATCCGCGCTGGTGAGCCGTCCGGCGAGTCAGCTCGGCCTCGCCGAATGGTTGCACGGCCCGGTGCCGCTCATCGATCGGCGAGATTTCCCAGCGGGCGAGGGGCCGTGGGAGGTTCGCCGCGTCATGTTCCGCCGCCACGGCAGGCCGCACCGCCTGCTCGTGGTCACCGACGTGAGCCGCGCGTTGCGTGAGGAGGAGCGGCATGCGTGGCGGCGGCTGATCCGGGTGCTCGGGCACGAGATCAACAACTCACTGGGCTCCATCCAGACCACCGCGAGCCTGCTGCGGGAGCGCGCATCGCACCCCGACCCCACGCTCGATGAGGGGCTCGAGCTGATCGAGCGACGCAGCCGTTCGCTCGGCGGGTTCATCCGACGTTATGCGGATCTGGCGCGGCTCCCGCCGCCCACGCGCGGCCGGGTCGAGCTGGACGGACTGATCCGGCACGTCGCGGCGCTGGAGGAGCGGGTCGCGGTCACCGTCGATTCCGACGCGCACGCGGACGTCCTCCTCGACAGGGCGCAGTTCGAGCAGGCGCTGATCAACTTGGTGCGCAACGCGGCCGAGGCGGCATTGGAGACCGGCGGTGGCGTGCGCATCCGCTGGCGCGTCGACGGGTGGGCTTTGCAGATCGAGGTGGAGGACGACGGTCCCGGCATCGCGCACACGGAGAATCTGTTCGTGCCGTTCTTCACCACCAAGCCCGGCGGCAGCGGCATCGGTCTGTTGCTGGCGCGGCAGATCATCGAGGCGCACGGCGGCAGCCTGCG
>JAJYLP010000069.1 GCA_021787615.1 Pseudomonadota bacterium | reverse complement strand
CTTGCGTAGAGTCCCCGCCGGGGAGTCGATTCGCTTCGCTCGTCCTTCGGCGGCTGGTAGACGCCCGCCGCGCGCGCGATCAGGAGGTATTTCTTGAAGACGCGATTCGTTTCCTCTTCATGCTCGCTGACGGTCGAAGGGTCCGCCGGATCGAAGAAACACGTGGGGTCCTCTTCCAGGTAATCCCCCGTATGAAAGTACGCCATGGCCCGGCATCCGCCGCAAGTGTACTGATAGCGGCACCGGCCGCAGCGGCCCTTGAGCCGCGACCGGTCGGTGATGTCGGCGAACAGCGCACTGGAGTCGACCAGCTCATCGAGCGGCGTGTCGCGCACGTTCCCCGCACTCAGCGCATCGAGCAGCACCGGGCAGACCGAGACCTCCCCCTCGGCGTTGACGGTGAGCCAAGTGCCTGCCCAGCAGCCGATCGCCGGGTTCTGCGGAACGGTATTGTTGCGGCTTCCGCCCGAGACTTGCCTGTGCAGCTCGGGCGAGAGAAAGAACGGCGTATAGCTCACATACCCGTGCGGATTGCGGCGCAGCGCCGGATGGAAGTATTCCTGCAGATCGTTCCGGTCGAACCCCATCTCGCCAAAGCACTTCGACCCCGATCCGCGCGGCACCAGCGGCGAGCGGTTGTAGGCAATGTTGTGCTTCACGATGAATTCGATGGTCTTCTCGAAGCTGTTCCTATTGTATTTGCCGATCGTGATCACCACGTGCTGGCCGAGCCCGAGCTCGATGCAGTCCCTCAGCACCTGAAGCGTCCGCTCCGACTCATTGTCCCGGCTCCAACGGTTCTCCTCGTCGATTGCGTTCAGCCCGACGACGATGCGCGCCTGGCCTTGCGTGACGTCGCGGATCTTCTCCAGGCGCGGCCGAGTGAGCTTCTTGCAGTTGCTCAGGAGCGAGCACTTGAATCCCAGGTCCACCGTCAGGCGCAGCAGCTCGAGCGCATCCTTGCGCAGGAGAAACTCCCCGCCGCTCCATCCGATGGTGTGCACCCGGAGTCGCCGGGCGGGAAGCAGCATCCGGTCACGGATTTCCTCCAGTGTCAGCTCACGCAGGACGCTGCGACGCACTTTCTTTGCGTTGTTGCTCCCGGTCATGCAGAACGGGCAGCGCAGATTGCAGCGGCGCGTTGCCTCGAAGTAGACAACCTGGAACTGATACTGCGCCATATATTCCTCCTGCCTCCCGTGCGGATCACCTGAATGGCGGCGCGCATTTTTTTAATGCCGCTGCGCCGCAGGTGTCAACGCGCGGCGCGGAAGCAGCAGACAAATGTCAATTCGTCCTGCCGCACCGGCAAGGCTCCGCCATCGCGCCAAGTCCATTGCGACGCATCGGCCTGTGCCCGCAGGTGCTCAGGACATGACTCGCCGATCACCGGCTCTCGAGCTGCGGGTAGTGGCGCAAGATCCCGCCCTCGTTGAACGGCACTCTGCGGTCCGAGTGCAGGTACGCGCCGACCCGCGCGTGCGCCTCGACGGCCCGAGACAGTGCGCCCAGGCGGCGGTGTCGAGGCAAAGCGCGCCGCGTTGTGCGTGGGAACGCGTCGTCAAGGCCCGTCAGGACCTGAAGCAGCGACCGATCGGCATATGTCAGCTGCGAGCCGACAAGCCGGCCCCGGCCGCGCGTATTGCGTGCCAGCACGCGCCCGAAGTAACCGAGGTATTTCGGCAGCCGGTTGCGCAGAAAATCCGCGGCGCGCCGCCGCGCTTGGCGCTTCTGTTGCGCGTAATACCGGCTGGAGGCGATCGGGTGATGCGTGTCGTGAATCTCCCCGACCCCGCCGGCGATCGTCAGCTGCAGCTGGTCGGTCCACAGCCGGCCCGCCTCCGCGGTCGGCGCAAGCCCATGGCGCGCGCCAAGGAACAGAAGACTGTTCGCGGTCTGAGCCACGACGTGCCGGCCGGCCTTGAGGAACGGCGGCGCAAAGGGCAGCGCTGCCTCTTCCCGGCCCGAGCGAAACCGCCTCAGCCGAGGGATCCCGAGACCCTTGTCCGGACTGCGGGCCACATCGAGGTCTGCACAGCCGGCCGCCTCGAGCGCGAGGCGCACGAACTCCCCGCGTCCTTGACTGCTCGGCCCGTAGTCGAGCTCGTACTGCATCGGATCCTCCCCGCTGAGCGCCCGCGGCAGCGCGTTGCCCGCAGTCGTGCGCATTGCAGGCCTCACCTTCGGACAGACCGTGAGTGTATTGCTGGGGCCCCGGCGCAGACTCGCTTCGCGCGTGAGTGACTGCCAAGCCGCGGGTTGGTCGCCGCGGCGCCGCCGCCGGTGGAGCCCGTGCGGCCACGCCGGGGCCCATGCTATTCTCAGCCGCATCCATGTCAGCACTCGATGGCGCGCAGGCGGCGGCGCATCCGGGAACCTTCATTCCGTGTCGCGACCGAAGCGATCTTTCGGGGGAGCATTGCGAAGCGTCCGGCTGCTTGCGGGCAGACCGCGAGCCCGCGCCGTCCTGTGCGCGGCATTGGCGCTGGCGTGCTTCGCAAGACCGGCGGCCGCAGCCGAGATCCGCTCCGTGCAGGTGGCGCGCCGCGGCAGTCACTTCACGATCTTGATGCGCGTTGCGTTCAAGGCACCCCCGTGGGCGGTATTCGCAGCTCTGCAGGACTATGCCGCCATGCCGCGATACAACCCGGATCTGCGCAGCGTGCGCATCGAGCCGAGCGGCGAGCCCGGCCGCATCCGTCTGTTCACCGTGGTGCACGCCTGTGTGCTGATCTTCTGCCGCACGATGCATCAGGAGCAGATCATGTCGGCGACGGCCGATGCGCGTGGTGGCGTGCTGCGCGCCGCACTGGTGCCGCATGGCGGCTCGTTCCGCTCCGGGCACGCGAGTTGGATCGTACGGCCCTGCCGCCGCGGCCACGAGCCGACCTGCCTCGATGCGCGCATCCACCTGCAGCCGGCCTTCTGGGTCCCGCCGCTGATTGGACCGTGGATCCTGCGCCACAAGATGGACCAGGAAGCCCGCCGCTCCGGTTACGGGCTCGCGCAGATCGCCGCACAGCTGCTCGCGCGTTCCGCGCACGCCTCGATCCGTGCGCTGCGGCGATGCGGGCGAATGCCGGCGCAAGGCTCGCGCCGCCGCACAACGACAAGTCAGCGGCTCGCGACCGCGGTGCCGATGAGCATCACGGCGACGAGACTGACCAGGATCCGGTTGTACGCGAAGTGCACCCGGGCCGATTCGAGCACGCTCCGCAAGGGCGAGCCGCTCTTGCGCCAGCGCCGCAGATAGACCTCACTGAAGCCGAAACCGCCGACGCCGACGCCGAGACCGAGCGCAGCGCCGATCGGGATGCCCATCACCAGGTGGGCGAGCCCGAACATCAGCGAACGCCACAAGCGGGCACCGATGCCCCGCGTCTCATCGCCGCGCCGGAAGGCACGCTCTTCGCGCAATGCGAACAGACACAGCGACGGCAGCAGCCGGATGAGGACGAGGCCCGGGAGCACAAGACGCGAGATCCACCCGCTTCGATTCGAGGCCGCGCCGAATATCACCTTGCCCGTCCCGCCGAGATACTCCCACCAGCCCCAGCGCAGCCAGCTGCTCGGTGCAAGCAGCATCACCACGGCGAGCAGGAGGCCCGCCAGCACCTGCCGCGCCAGCGCGAAGTGTCGCGGGGGAATTCCGGCGAGCACAATCCTCTGGCGCGGGTTCCTCAGCGCGCTGCCGAGGGGCATCCAGAGCCATACCCGCACCAGGGCCTGCACCATGGGGACCGCAGTCGCTCCCCCCCAGCGCCACATCGATGGCGCCCACGACCGCAAACACCCCCGCCGTGCGCCCCAGGACCCGCAGCACCGGCCTGAGTTGCGAAAGCCCGGCGCGGCGGCGCGCGATGCTCTGCTCGAGGCTCATTGCGCGCGCCCGCCGATCAGCTCATTCGTGCACCAGTCCCTGGCCCGGCTGATAGGCGCGCTCGATGTGGCGCTGCAGCTGCGCTCGATAGAAATAGACGGGCCGCAGGTTTCCCATGGCGTACTCGGTGGCCTCATCGTCGAAGTGCGGCGAGGACGGATGGCCGCTCTCCCCGCCCGCCGTGATGGCCCAAGCGCGCACCTTGGGGCCGAATTCGACCACCGCGATGAAGCTGTTGCCGCTGTTGCCGTACCACCTCTTGGTGTTCGGATAGGGATGGGCGCCGAAGGCCGCGAGCGACCCCCAGATCGAGGAAGTGAATGGCACCGGGATGCTCGGCTTGGCGTCATCGAAGCTCGGGTGTAGGTGGTCATTGAGACGCTGGAAGCGGTTGATATCGCCCCACGGGGTCTGCCAGGTGCCGAAATCGCTCTGCAGCCAGGTGCAGGCCGCGGCGAGCGCGCGCAGCAGCTGCCGGGGCGTTGCGCGGCGCACCACGTAGTCCTCGGGCGAGATGCCGAGCGAGCGCGCCCGCGAGCGCACGTGCGCAAAGATGTCCGTGCCCCAGAACACGGCAAGGGAGGTGGCCACCGAGTTCACGCCCCAGCGGTAATCCCACGCGCGCAGCACGGTGATCTGCTTCGCGAGACGCGCCTTGAGCGCGTCGGAGGCAGGCAGGGCGTCGTAATACCTGATCACGACCGGGATCATCGTGGCGAAGGCGGGCAGATAGCTGTCGAATCCCGCAGCGGTCAGCGAGGCCATGGTCCAGTTCTTACTGCCTGTGAGCAGACGCAGTGCGTGATAGCCGCGCGCAGTCTCCTCCGTACCCCGCTCGACGTACCTCGGGAAATCCTTGCGCTTGGGGCTGTAGGGACCGGCTGCGGACCACGGCCAGTTGTTCGAGTTATAGAGCCAGCCGTTCGGCGGGTTCAGCAGGTGCGGAGTCTGCGCCAGGGTCAGCAGGCCGTGCAAGGCGGTCGCCGGATTGCTGCCGTCCACCGGCCTCGCCCAGTTGAACGCATCGCTGCGCCGCGGGATCCAGTCCGAATGCCAATAGGCAATGTTGCCTTCGGAATCGGCGAATATCGTATTGTTCGAGGAGTTCGTGTGCAGCTGCATGGTCTTGCGGAACTGCGCGTAGTCCTTGGCCTTGGTGCGCGTGTAGTCCTGGATGAGCGCGCGGACGGGCCGCTGCATCAGGTTCACGCTCTCCCACCTGCTGCCGATTCGGGCAATGATCGGACCGTGCTGGGTGTAATAGGCCGTAAAGACGCGCTGCGCCATGCCGGTCGCGGTCTTGTAGCGCACGACGATGCGGCGCGTACGCATCGGCAGCTCCCGGGTTCCGTACCGATAGTAATAGCGGCCGTCGCGGCGGCTCACCGTCTCGAGAAACCACGAGATGTTCTCGACGCCGCTCGAGGTGTGCATCCAGCCGGCCGTGGCGTTGAACCCCTGGTAGACAAAGAACTGGCCCCAGGTCACCGCGCCGTAGGCATCGAGCCCCTGGTCGCTCACCATCTGCAGCTCGGCGCGGAAATAGAATGAGGTGTGCGGATTGATATACAGCAGCGCGTGGTGATCGAGCGTGATGGACGGAGAGATGGCGATGCCGTTGGAGCCCTGAGGCTCGGGCGGGGGCATCTCGGCATTGGTCGTCTGCGCTCTCGAGAGGCGCCGATGGCCGTAGAACGCCGCCAACCGCGCAATGTTCACCCCCTGCTCGATATCGCCCCCGATGCTGCCTTCCGTGAACGCGAGCGCCATCCACGGCTCGAAATGCGTTATGACCTGCGCTTTGACCTGCGGGTGGGTATACAGATAGAAGTTGAGGCCGTCAGCGAAAGCGTTCATCAGCTTCCGCAGCCAGCCGGGACTGCGCGCGTAGTCGGCGCGCAGCGCCTTCGGATCGACGAACAGCTTGCTGCGCAGATCGCGGTAGATGGTGCGCTTGCCGTACGCCTCCGAGCGCCACCCCAGCGCAGCCAGATAGTTGTTCTCCACGCGCTTGAAGTCATCCTGCGCCTGGGCGTACTCCATGCCGAACACCGCATCGGCATCGGTCTTGCCGTAGATGTGGGCGATGCCCCAGTTGTCGCGGTAAATGGTGACCGCGCGCGCTTCGTGCTCCCAGCGGCGGATCTGCGCCGCGCTCGGCTGCGCGGCGCTGCAGGGAGCCCAATACGCACCGGTGAGGCCGAGTGCGAGCAGGACCGGCACAAGTTCTCTCATGATCGTTTCCTGCGCTTCGGGAAACGCTCAGCGGCGCTCGCCGGCTGGCGGTGTCCCCCTGATTTGATTTTGCAACGCGTGGATCGGTGTCCGACCGTTGCGCGCACGATACCTGAGAACACTGCGCGGCGGCATGGTGGCGCACATCCGGGCCGCTGTAATCACTGATATTTCAATGTGTTAATTTTGCTTTTGAATCTGCCGCACGAGCCGCCGCGCCATGGGTGGCTTGGCGCGAGGCGCGTGCGCTGCGACGTGAACCGCCGGGCGAAATATCGACCGCTAGCGGTTTTCCCGCTCCTCGCGCAGCAGTGGAGGCAGCCGCTCGCCCTCCGGATCGCGCTCGCTCTCGTCGCGCTCGTCCTGCCACTGTTCCTGGCCCGCTCTGATCGGCTCAAGCGGCGCCTCCCAATCCTTCGCCTCCATGGCGGTTTCGGAATAGCCCAGATCGTCCACTTCCACGTCATCGACCGGTCCGGTCCAATCCTCCGGCGGCTCGGCAAATCCGATGGGCAGCCCCTGCCAGGCCGCCGCGTCCATCTCATCGATATCACCGTCGAAGTTCTGGATCTCGATGGTGCGGTTCTGCTCGTCGATCGCAATGACCTGGAACAGCTCGCCCTTATCCCAGCGCAGGTACCACTGGCCGATCTGCGCACGGCCGACTGCGTTGCTCATCTGGTGTGCCTCCGAAGTCTTTCTGGCTAAACCCTGCGCTCGCGCCGGCGCACGGGGAATACGCGGAACTACGCAAGGACGCGGTTGGTCTCCCGCCGGGATGCGCGGCCGCGGTTCCGAGGCGCGCCGCGTCGCGGCAGAGCCTGCCCTCATGCGGGCATGTGCGTATTGCTCGGCGGCCTGTTCCCGCGAAGATGCCGTGAGTGCCGCGCGATCGCAGGCTGATGCATAGGGGATGTCTTTGCCGCCCCACTCGGCGCAACTGCTCACCTCGGAGGGCCTTGACCAGCTGCTGAGGGCGCTCAGGCGCGGCGGCTATCGTGCCGTCGGCCCGACGGTGCGCGAGGGAGTGATTGCGTACGAGGACATCGATTGCGTCGAGGATCTCCCGCGCGGATGGACAGATGAGCAGTCAGGCGGCCATTACCGGCTGAGACGCCGTGACGACGACGCGTTGTTCGGTTACGCCGTCGGACCCCATAGCTGGAAGCAGTTTCTGCACCCGCCCCGCCAGCGCCTGTGGCGCACCCGAGGCGGCGGCGATGCGGTTCAGATCGAGCGCGAGCCACCCGACGGGCCGCCTCTGGCGCTGATCGGGGTGCGCGCCTGTGAGCTCAAGGCTGTTGCGATCCAGGACACGGTGCTGCTCGGCGGCGCGTACGGTGATCCGCATTATCGGGCGCGTCGCGCCGATACCTTCATCCTCGCCGTCAACTGCACCGTAGCCGGCGGCACCTGTTTCTGCGTCTCGATGGATTGCGGGCCGAACGTCGCCACGGGGTTCGACCTGGCGTTGACGGAACTCGCCGCAGCGGGCCCGCCGGCGTTTGTGCTGCAATCCGCCACGCCGGCCGGGCGCAAGGTGCTCGAGGAGATTTCCCACCGGCCCGCCACAGAGAGCGAGATTGCCGCCGCGCGTGCCCGGGTGCAGCACAGCGCACAGCACATGGGCCGGCAGATGCCAGCGCAGAACCTGCCGCAGCTTCTGCTGCGCAACCTCGAGCATCCCCGCTGGAGCGAGGTCGCCGATCGTTGTCTCGCCTGCGGCAACTGCACGATGGTCTGTCCGACGTGCTTCTGCACGAGCGTCGAGGACTCGAGCGATCTGCGCGGCCAGCAGACCTCGCGCACCCGGCGGTGGGACTCGTGCTTCACGATTGATTTCACGTACCTGCACGGCGGGAGCGTTCGCCAGAGCACGCGGGCGCGCTACCGCCAGTGGCTGACGCACAAGCTCGCCACCTGGCATCAGCAGTTCGGCAGCTCCGGCTGTGTCGGGTGCGGCCGCTGCATCACTTGGTGTCCGGTCGGGATCGACATCACCGAGGAAGTGAGCGCCATTCGCGCGAGCGACCCGGGCTGAGGAGACAACGATGGAAGGTGTGGCACAGATCCTCGCCGAGCATCCATTCTTCGCGGGATTCGATCCCGCCTACGCCCACCTCGTTGGCCACTGCGCGAAGAACGTGCGCTTCGATCCCGGCCGGTACCTGTTGCAGCAGGGCGCGTCCGCGGACCAGTTCTACCTGCTGCGTCACGGGCGGGTCGCGCTCGAGCTGTCCGGAGCGGGCCGCGGGACCGTCACGTTTCAGACGCTCGGCCCCGGCGAGCTGGTGGGCGTATCCTGGCTGGTGCCGCCCTATCGGTGGACCTACGACGCCAAGGCGCTCGAACTCGTGCGCGCCATCTCCATCGACGCGGCTTGCCTGCGCGGCAAGAGCGAGGCGGACCATGATCTCGGTTACGAGATGATGAAGCGCTTCATGCCGGTGCTCATTCAGCGCCTGCAGGCGGCGCGCCTGCAGCTTCTCGATATCTACGGCGCCCACCCCTGAGATGCCCATGCACGCGCGCGCGACCGATCCGATGGTCCCACGGGTGCTGCGCGTGCGCAGCCGTCGGCGCGACGGGCCGCAGGTGTGGACGCTGCAGTGCGATGACGGCGCCAATGAGCCGCCGGGCTTTGCCGCCGGACAGTTCAACATGCTCACCGCCTTCGGGGTCGGGGAAGTGCCCATCAGCTTCTCCGGCGACCCCGCCCGGCCGCAGCGCATCGTGCACACCATCCGCGCCGTGGGAGCAGTCTCGAGCGCGCTCACCCGGCTCGGCGCGGGCGCGGCGCTCGCCGTTCGCGGTCCCTTCGGCACCGGCTGGCCGATGAGCGAGGCGGCCGGTCGCGATGTCGTGCTGGTCGCCGGCGGCCTAGGGCTCGCGCCGCTGCGGCCGGCCCTGTACCAGCTGCTCGCCCAGCGCGCCGGCTACGGGCGGATCACGCTGCTCTACGGAACACGCAGCCCGCAAGAGATCCTCTTTCGCCGCGAAATCGACTCCTGGCGCAAGCTCACCGGCGTCATGATCGAGGTGACGGTCGATCACGCCATGCCGCCGTGGCACGGTCACGTCGGGGTGGTGACGGCGCTGATCCCGCGCGCCCGCTTCGATCCGCGCCGTACCCTTGCCCTGATCTGCGGACCGGAAATCATGATGCGCTTCGCGGCCGAGGCGCTCGGCGCAGCGGGCGTTGCGAGCGAGGCGATCTACCTGTCCCTGGAGCGCAGCATGAAATGCGGCATCGGCCGCTGCGGCCACTGCCAGTTCGGCGGTCTGTTCATCTGCCGTGACGGCCCGGTCATCCGTTATGACCGGCTGCGCGAGCCGCTGCGGGTGCGGGAGCTTTGATGCACGATCGCAGCGACAAACCCCGCCTCGCCGTGTGGAAATTCGCCTCCTGCGACGGCTGCCAGCTGAGCCTGCTCGATTGCGAGCCGGAGCTCCTCGCGCTCGGCGAGGCGATCGAGATCGCCTACTTCCCCGAGGCGGCCACCCGGCCGATTCGCGGACATTATGATCTGTCGCTGGTCGAGGGTTCGATCAGCACGCCGCGCGACGCCGAGCGCATTCGCGCGGTCCGGCGCCGCTCCGCGCACCTGGTGACCCTCGGCGCGTGCGCCACCGCCGGCGGCATCCAGGCGCTGCGCAACTTCGCCGACTTGCGCGAGTTCATGGCCGCCGTCTACGCGCACCCGGCGTACATTCACACCCTGGCGACCTCGAGCGCGATTGCCGATCACGTGCCGGTGGATTTCGAGCTGCGCGGCTGCCCGGTCAACAAGCGCCAGCTCCTCGAGGTCATCTCAGCGTTCCTGGCCGCCAGGCGCCCGGCAATACCAGCGCACAGCGTGTGCCTCGAGTGCAAGTCTCGGGGCCTGCCGTGCGTGCTGGTCGCGCACGCTCGTGCCTGCCTGGGCCCGGTGACGCAGGCCGGATGCGGCGCGATCTGTCCGGCCTGTCATCGCGGCTGCTATGGCTGCTTCGGGCCGCAGGAGACGCCCAACACCGCGTCCCTCACCCGAGCACTCGCCGCGCTCGGGCTCGAGCGGCGCGAGCTGCTGCGTCTGTATCGCTCGTTCAACGCAAACGCCGAGGCATTCCGCGCCGAGAGTGAACGCCATGGCGAATAGGACCATCCGGGTCGAGCAGCTGACCCGCGTCGAGGGCGAGGGGGCGGTGAAGCTCGAGATCCGTGACGGACGGATCCACAGCGCGCAGCTGCGCATCTTCGAGCCGCCGCGCTTTTTCGAGGCGTTGCTGCGCGGGCGTGCGTACACCGAGGCGCCCGACATCACGGCACGCATCTGCGGGATCTGCCCCGTTGCCTACCAGATGAGCGCGGTACACGCCATGGAGAATGCGCTCGGCATCGAGGTCAGCGGCCCGGTGCGCGATCTGCGCCGGCTGCTGTATTGCGGCGAATGGATCGAAAGCCACGCGCTGCACATCACGATGCTGCACGCGCCGGATTTCCTCGGCTTCGACAGCGGCATCGACATGGCACGCAGTCATGCCGACGCCGTGCGCCGCGGCCTCGCGCTGAAACAGGCCGGCAACGAGATCATCGCATTGCTCGGCGGACGCGAGATCCACCCCGTGACGGTGCGCGTGGGCGGCTTCTATCGCGTACCGCGCAAGCGGCAGCTCGCCGTCCTCGCCGAGCGTCTCAAATGGGCGCGCGAGGCCGCGCTCGAGACCGTCCGCTGGACGGCCGGATTCGAGTTCCCCGCATGCGATCGCGATTACCGATTCGTCGCGCTGCGCCACCCCGCGGAGTACCCCTTCAACGAAGGCCGCATCGTCTCGAGTGACGGGCTCGATATTCCCTCGGCCGAATTCGAGGCGCACATTGACGAGACTCAGGTGAAGCGATCCACCGCGCTGCACGCGCAGCTGCGCGCCGCCGGCCCCTACCTGACCGGACCTCTGGCGCGCTACAGTCTCAACTTCGCGCGCCTCTCGCCCGTTGCGCAGGCGGCCGCCCTGTCCGCCGGACTCGGCCGCCGCTGCACCAACCCCTTCCGCAGCATCGTGGTGCGCGCCGTCGAGGTCCTGCACGCGTGCGACGAGGCGCTGCGCATCATCGCGCGCTACGAGGAACCCGATGAGCCTGCCTGCGCGATCGAGCCGCGCGCCGCCATGGGAATTGCCGCGACCGAGGCGCCGCGCGGGCTGCTCTATCACCGCTATCGGCTCGAGGCCGACGGCACGATCCTCGAGGCGCGCATCGTGCCGCCGACCGCGCAGAATCAGGCCGCGATCGAGGAGGACCTGCGGCGCTTCAGCGAGGAATTCCTGACCCTGTCGCCGGAGCGGCTGCGCCGCCGCTGCGAGCAACTGGTGCGCAACCATGACCCCTGCATCTCCTGCGCCACACACTTTCTGCGGCTCGAGCTCACAGGCCCCTGAAGCGGCAGCGCGGCGGCGCATGGTGATCGGGCTCGGCAATGCCGGCCGCGGCGACGATGCGGCCGGCCGTACCTGTGTTGCGGCATTGCGCGGGCGTCTTGCCGATGAGATCGAGCTGATCGAGAGCGACGGGGAGCCGGCGGCACTGCTGGGGCTGCTCGCGCGGGCAAGTGAGGCATGTCTCATCGACGCCTGCGTGTCGGGAGCTCAGCCCGGGACCGTGAGGCGTTTCGATGTCGCCGGCCATGCCCTACCGGCTCTCGCGGCCATCGACTCCACGCATGGGTTGGGCCTGAGTGAGGCCCTGGAGCTGGCCCGGGCGCTCGGCATGCTGCCCGCGCGCTGCGTGGTGTACGCGATCGAGGGTCTTTGTTACGACCCGGGAGCGCCGCTGACCGCTCCCGTCCGGGCCGCCGTCACCGCCGTTGCCGCGCGGATCGTGCGCGCATCAGCGCGTTAGGGCGACGGCACGCCGTGCTGCGTGGCCGGGCCCGTCCACTCGGAATCGGGGTCTGCCTGCAGCGATGCGAGGGCACTTAGAATCTGTCCCTGCAGGTCCTGCTCCTCGCCCGCCATCCCCTCCTCACGCGCGACCCCGCGCTGCGCCGCGTCGTACGCCCAGCGCAGCAGAACATCGACCTTCTGTTCGCGGGTGAGATCCGCGCAGGCCAGCACCGCGCGCGGCGCCGCAAACACTGCGCGCGGAATCAGCCGTGCGCGCTCATAATCGACTGGCATCACATCTCTCCTACCGGGTTACCCAGCGCCTGGCGCCTCTGGCTGACTTCACGCACCCGCATGCACGCATCGCTCAGGGCGGAATGATCGGTGCCGAGGGCTCCTCGCCGGCGAATTGCACCTCCGGCGCGACATGCCGGACGAGGTCCTGCAGCTCCTGCGCACGGCCGTCGAGGACATCGGCCATCAGCAGGATCCTGCCCTCACCCTCGATCGCGTGTTCGAAGCGGCGCAGGTGCGAGCTCGACACGGAGGCGCCCGCCAGCAGCGTCGCGAGCCCGCCGAGGCTGGCGCCGAACAGGGCGAACAGGGGGATCGCGCCACCGCCGAGCGCCAGCCCGATATCCTCAAAGGCAATCACCAGGATACCGCCGATGGCGCCGATCACCCCGCCTGCGGCCAGGCCGCGCGCGAGGCCGGCGGTCGCGTCGGTCTTGTCGATCCCTGCCGCGGGCAACTCCTCGAGCGCAATGTCGTCGCGCGCGATGACCATGAGGTTCGCGTCCCCGACCCCGGCCCCCCGCAACGCGGTCACCGCCTTGCGTGTCCGAGCGACATCCGGGCTTAGAAAGCACAGACGTTTCATCAAATCTCCCGCGCTGCGCGCGCGCTGGCAACCTACGCAACAGACTGAGGCGACCCTAGCGGAACCGCCGTCGGGTCAAAATCCGCAGTTTTACGCACTGCCGCGGCCGGCTCTGGAGCGCCCACCGAGGCGCTTGTCGGATAGGTACTTGCGCGGATCGACATTGCCGCATTCCATCAGAGAATCACCTCGGCGGAACACACTCATGAGCGAGCACAGCATTGCGAGCCGGGCCGCCCCGCCCGGCCTCAGCCATCACCTGGCCGATTACGCGGCGGCGCGGCGCTCCTTCACGTGGGAGCATGCGCGCCTTGCGCTCACCGGCGGCTCCGACCCGCGGCTGAACATCGCCTACGAGGCGGTGGATCGGCAAGTGCAGCGCGGCTGCGGCGTGTGGTTGGCGGCGCGCTTCATCGACCGGGCCGGGGTCCGGGTCGATTTGACCTATTCACAGCTGCAGCGCAGCTGCGCCCGCTTCGCGAACGTCTTGGGTGCGCTCGGCATCGGGCGCGGCGCGGCGGTGGCGACGCTTCTCGGGCGCACGCCGGAGCTGTTCACCGTTGCGCTCGGTGCGCTCAAGGCCGGCAACGTGTTCTGCCCACTGTTCTCTGCGTTCGGCCCCGAGCCGTTGAAGACGCGCCTCATGCTCGGGCACATTCAGGTGCTGGTGACCACCGCGACGTTCTATCGCCGCAAGGTCGAGGGCATCCGAGCCTTGCTCGGCGAGCTGCGCCAGGTGCTCATCGTGCGCGAGGATGCCAACGAGGCGCTGCCGGCGGGCACCACCGACTTCGCCGAGCTGCTGCGCGAGGCCAGCGAGTTGTTCCAGACGGCTGCCACGCGCGACACCGATGTCGCCCTGCTGCACTTCACCAGCGGCACGACCGGCATGCCCAAGGGCGTCACGCTCACGCACGCGGCAGTCATCGCCCAGCATGCCACGAGCGAGCTGGTGCTCGATCTGCATCCGCAGGAGGTGTACTGGTGCACGGCCGATCCGGGTTGGGTGACGGGCATCGCCTACGGTCTGATCGGTCCGCTCACCTGCGCCGTCACGATGATCGTCGATCGGGAGGAATTCGACCCGCAGCGCTGGTACCAAATCCTCGCCGAGGAGCACGTCAACGTCTGGTACACCGCGCCGACGGCCATCCGCATGCTGATGAAAGCCGGCACCGAGCTGACCCGGGCGCACCAGTATCCGCACCTGCGGCTCATGGCGAGCGTAGGCGAGCCGCTCAACGCCGAAGCGGTCATCTGGGGTGTGCAGGCATTTGGCCAACCGTTTCATGACACCTGGTGGCAGACCGAGACCGGCGCCATCATGATCGCCAACTTCGCCGCCGGTGAGGTCGTGGCAGGTTCCATG
This sequence comes from Pseudomonadota bacterium, assembly GCA_021787615.1. Lineage (GTDB taxonomy): Bacteria > Pseudomonadota > Gammaproteobacteria > Steroidobacterales > Steroidobacteraceae > 13-2-20CM-66-19. The sequence goes on along the minus strand of JAJYLP010000069.1, from coordinate 5,222 downwards.
GGCCGTGCGGTGCCGGGCATCGATGCGGCGGTGGTACGCCGCACGGCCGCCGGAGGGATCGAGGCGATCGACTCGCCCGATGAGGTGGGGGAGATCGCGCTGCGGCCGGGCTGGCCGTCAATGTTCAGCGGCTACCTCGACAATCCCGAGCGCTACCGCGCCAGCTTCCATGATGGCTGGTATCTCGCCGGCGATCTCGCGCGGCGCGATCGGGAGGGATATTTCTGGTTCATCGGCCGGGCCGATGATGTCATCAAGTCCTCCGGGCATCTCATCAGCCCGTTCGAGGTGGAAAGCGCGCTGATGCAGCATCCGGCGGTGGCGCAGGCGGCCGTCATCGGCATTCCCGATCCGATCGCCGGCCAGGCGGTGAAGGCCTTCGTCGAGCTCAAAAGCGGCGTCGCGCCCGATGAGGCGCTGCGCCTGAAGATCCTGGGACACGCGCGGCACCTGCTCGGCGCGGCGGTTGCCCCGAGGGAGATCGCCTTCAGCCAGGCGCTGCCGCGCACCCGCAGCGGCAAGATCATGCGCCGCCTGCTGCGCGCGCGCGAGCTCGGCCTTCCCGAGGGCGATCTGTCGACGCTGGAGGGCGAGCCGTGAACGCTCCCGCCGCCGCGCTGCTCACTGCGGGGCACGGGCTCGAGCTGCTGCGCGAAATGCTGCGCATCCGCGCCTTCGAGGACCGCTGCTACCAGCTCTACGGTCAGATGAAGATCCGCGGCTTCCTGCATCTTTACAACGGTGAGGAAGCGATCGCCGCGGGCGCAATGCGTGCGCTGCGTGCCGAGGATGCGATCGTGGCCACGTACCGCGAACACGGCCATGCGCTCGCGCGCGGCATTCCCATGAATGCGGTGATGGCGGAACTGTTCGGCAAGCAGACCGGATGCAGCGGCGGGCGCGGCGGCTCCATGCACCTGTTCGATGTGTCGCGCAAGTTCTACGGCGGCAATGCCATCGTCGCGGGCGGGCTGCCGATCGCCGTCGGCCTTGCGCTGGCGCAGAAGCTGCGCGGCGAGATGGCCCTCACCGCGTGCTTCTTCGGCGATGGCGCCGTCGCCGAGGGGGAGTTTCACGAGTCGCTCAACCTCGCGGCACTGTGGAAGCTGCCCGTGCTGTTCCTGTGCGAAAACAACCTCTACGCCATGGGCACGGCGCTCGATAGGGCACAGGCCGAGACCGACATCAGCGCGCGGGCCGCAGCGTACCGGATCGATGCCGCGGCCGTCGACGCCATGGATGTCCTCGCCGTCGAGTCAGCCGTCGCGCGCGCCGCACAGGCGGTCCGCGGCGGCGGCGGAGCGGCCTTCCTGGAGCTGCGCACGTACCGGTTCCGCGCCCATTCGATGTTCGATCCGCAGCTGTACCGGGATCGGGCCGAAGTCGAGGCGTGGCAGAAGAAAGGACCGATCATCACGCTCACCACGCGCCTGAAGGCCCAGGGACTGATGAGCGAGGAGGATTACCAGCGCCTCGAGCGCGAGTGCAATGCGGAGGTCGACTCGGCCGTGCAATTCGCCGAGCGCTCGCCGCGGGAGCCGCTGAGCGATCTGGAACGCTACGTCTATGCCGAACGACGCACCTGAGCCTGCCGGCACCCTCACTTACCGGGACGCGGTGCGCGAGGCGCTCGGCGCCGCGCTGCGCGAAGATCCACGGGTGTTTCTCATGGGTGAGGACGTCGGGCGCTACGGAGGCAGCTATGCAGTCAGCAAGGGACTGCTCGCGGCCTTCGGACCCGAACGCATCCGCGACACGCCGCTGTGCGAGTCGACCTTCGTCGGCGCGGGAATTGGCGCCGCCCTGGGCGGCATGCGCCCCATCGTCGAGGTGATGACGGTCAATTTCAGCCTGCTCGCGCTCGATCAGATCGTCAACAATGCGGCGACCCTCTCGCACATGTCGGGCGGTCAGATCAACGTGCCGCTGGTGATCCGGCTCGCCACCGGCGCCGGGCGACAGCTCGGCGCCCAGCACTCGCACAGTCTGGAGGGCTGGTATGCGCATATCCCGGGTCTGCGCATCGCGGTGCCCGCCACCCTCGATGATGCGCGCTTCATGCTCGCCGCGGCGCTCGCCCTGCCCGACCCGGTGCTGCTGTTCGAGCATCTTAATCTCTATAACATGGAGGGGACGCTCACCGAGGGACTGCAGCGCGTCGACCTCGAGCATGCGGCAGTCCGCCGCACCGGGCGTGACATCACCGTGATTTCCTACGGCTGGAGCCTGCACAAGTGCCTCAGCGCCGCCGCGCAGCTCGCCAAGGAGGGCATCGAGGCCGAGGTGCTGGATCTGCGCACTCTGCGCCCGCTGGATGATGCGGCCATCATGGCGAGCGTCCGCCACACGCGTCGCGCGCTCATCGTCGATGAGGGCTGGCGCAGCGGCAGCCTGGCGGCGGAGATTGCCACGCGCATCGTCGAGCAGGCGTTCTATGAGCTCGATGCGCCGGTGGCGCGGCTGTGCTCGGCGGAAGTCCCGATCCCGTACGCCAAACATCTCGAGGATGCGGCGCTGCCGAGTCCGCAGCGCATCGCGGCCGCCGTGCGCGCGCTCCTCGCTCCCGCCGGGGGCGGATGATGCGGATTGAATTTCGCCTCCCATCCCTTGGCGCCGACATGGAAAGCGCGACGCTGACGCAATGGCTGAAGCAGCCCGGCGAGCACATCCGGCGCGGCGAGCCGATCGCCAGCGTGGAGACGAGCAAGGGTCTGATCGACATCGAGTCCTACGACGACGGCGAGATCGTCGATCTCGTGGCGGCACCCGGGACGCTCCTGCCGGTCGGCGCCGTGATGGCGCATCTTCAGGTCGAAGACGGCGCCCGCGCGGCCGCAAGCCCCGAGGCGCCAGCGGCGAGCGCCCCAGCGCCAGCGGCTCCCGCGCCTGCGCCGGCGGCGGCCGAGCCGGCCGCCGCGGTGGCCGCCCGGGTGCGCCTCTCGCCCGCCGCGCGCCGCCGCGCACAGGAACTCGGCATCTCCCACGAGACGCTCGCGCACGCCGCGGCGGCCGCAGAAGTGCTGCATATCGAGGACATCGAGCGCCTCGCGCATGCACAGGCTGGCGCCCCGGGCGATGCCCGGGCGGCAATGCGCCAGGCGATCGGCGCGGCCATGGCGCGCGCGAAGCGCGAAATCCCGCATTACTACCTCGGGCATACGCTCGACTTCGGACCGGCGCAGGCATGGCTGGCCCAGTACAACGAGCCGCGTCCGGTGAGCGGGCGGCTGATCGAGTCGGTGCTCATCGTCAAGGCCGTGGCGCTCGCCGCCTGGCGCAGCGAGGGCTTCAACGGCTATTTCCGCAACGGCCGCTTCGAGCCCTCGGCCGGCGTGCACGCCGGTGCGGCCATCGCCGTGCGCGGCGGCGGACTGGTCGCCCCGGCGCTGATCGATGCGCACAGCAAGGATTTGCCGACCCTCATGCGTGAGTTCAGTGACCTCGTGAGCCGCGTGCGCACCGGCCACATGCGCTCAGGAGAATTCACCGCTGCAACCATCACCGTCACCAGTCTTGGCGCCGATGGGGTCGATGTGCTCTACCCGATCATCAATCCGCCGCAGGTCGCGATCGTCGGCACCGGCGCGCTGCGCGATGCGCCGTGGGCGCTCGAAGGCCAGGTCGTGATCCGTCCGACGCTCACGCTCGCCCTCGCGGCAGACCACCGGGTCACTGACGGCCGCGCCGGTGCGCGGTTTCTCCGGACAATCGCCGAGCTGCTCGCTCACCCGCAGGAGTTGTGACCCGGAGGCGTGCCACCATGGACATCCGCGACATCCGCACCCGGCTGCTTGAGCTGCTGACGACGATTGCGCCCGACATCGACGCCGCGCACCTCAATCCGCAGCGCGCGTTGCGCGACCAGTTCGACTTCGATTCCATGGACGCGCTGCATTTCGCGACGGCCGTGAGCGAGGCGTTCGGCATCGATATCCCGGAGCGTGACTACGCAAGCCTGGCGAGCCTCGAGAGCGCCGCGCAGTTCGTGCTGAGCCATTTGCCGGCCGGTGCCTGAGTGATCCACCGCGAAATCCCGCGCGGCGCTGCGGGGCGGCTCGCCGGCTGCGAGCAACTGGTGGAGCCCACCGGGGCTTAATTAGTCTGCCGAGGCCCCATGAGGGTGGGCAAAGCAGCAAGTCCGCAGAGCCCGGTCATCTCTGCCCGCCTTCTTCCCGACTCGCCGCATGCGATACCCGCCCGCGGTGCTCGCGGCCCTGCCATTCGCCTGCGCCGGGCTGCCCCCTGCCCTCGCCGCGCAGGCGCTCGCGCTCAGGCCGCCGATGGGATGCAACGACCGGGCGCACTATCAGTGTCATGACGCTGCGCAGACCATCCCCGCCAATGCGCGGGCGCTGGTGCGCACCGGACTCCCCGCGCGCGGCTTCGGCAAAGTGACGATCGATGACTGCGGGATGCGCGCCAAGGGCGGCCGCCACAAAGAGCGCTCACCCCCGATCCGAAGCGCTTCCCCCTCGGCATGCGGCCCGTGATCCGGGCGATGCACGCACTCGGACTGAATGGCAGTGTCTCACTTTGAATTCTTCCGGTACGGACCGCGCGGGCCGGGAGCCGGAGCGGCGGCATCGATCAGCGCAACGATGTCCTCCATGCTCATGAGCTTATCCGTAATTCCTGCCGCCATTGCCGGGGTGACGCGCAGGGACTTGTGAATCCGCGCGAAGTTGTAGAACACGAAGTACAGCGCCAGCGCGTGGCAATGGTTCTCCAGCTTCTTCGAGAACGCATTCGTGAGCCGGGTAAACCGCCGCATGGACATCCGCATCGTGAGGTTCTGGCGCTCGACGTGTGAGGTCGAAATGTGGTCGAGGTCGGGGTCGCCGGTCACGACATCCTTGCGGGCGCCGAGGCAGATTGAAGGGCTGTACTTGCGCTCCGGGCCGGTCGGGCCTTCCCCGTAGAGCTTCACGAGCTGGGCATAGTCCACGTCCGCCCCGAAGGCGCTCTCTACGGCCTCCAGGTAGGCTTTATGGCCGTCCGTCGTGAGCTGGATGCGGCTGACGAGGCGCGCCTTGAGGTCCGCTATGAAGTCCGTGGCGTAGCCCGCATCCCGGCCCCCGACCAGCCAGGAAATCATGAGCTTCGACTCGCTGTCGATCCCCGTCCAGGTCCACACGTCCCCAGCGCCATCCGGAGCCGCTGTAGCTGTCGGGACGTTCCGGGCCTTGGCGTAGCAGAAGGACCAAATCTCGTCGCACTGAACC